>WFTA01000087.1 GCA_015485715.1 Patescibacteria group bacterium | reverse complement strand
TTAAAGCAACATATCTGCAGATAATCTTGAAAAGTGGAGCTGGATAAAAATTTAAAATTAGATATTAAAAATTGTTTATAAAACTTGCCCCGTCGAATGACTGGGGTTACAAAATTAAAAATTTTTACATCTTCTCTATTTTCTCTCTACATATTTTTACAATATCATCTGGGGATTCTTTGTCAAAATACATAATATCTCCATATATAACCTCCACTTTTCCTTTTCTAGGCCATTTGGCTCCTCTGGGAAATACTTTCTCAAGCCCCCTTATCCTTATAGGCACAACAGGAATTTTAAGCTCTTTAACCATAAGTCCCAGTCCGGGCATAAAAGAAAGAAGCTCTCCTGTCCGGCTTCTTTCTCCTTCCGGAAATATAAGTATGTTGATACCTTCATCTGCCAATTTACCCATATATTGCAGAGACTTTCTAAATCCCCTCACCTGCGGCAGCATAAATACATTTCCCCATACAGTTGCATATTCATAAGCGAATCTGGTTAAAATCTTAACTATTATATTTTTTGTCTGAGGAAAGAAAAACTCCTCCCGAGCCGCTGTAGCAGTATTTAGCCTGATATCTACAGGCATTGATTTAAGTATTACCGGCTGGTCAAAATAACTCAGATGGTTTGATATAAATATCACGGGCTGGGGAAGATTTTTTATTTTATCCAGACCCTTTACATGCAAATCAATAAATAAGGATAAAATAAAGCTGTGAAATTTATCTCCCAAATATTTTCTTAAAATTTTCACCACCCTGCTGTTTGTCCAAAATCTGAATCTGATGCCAGATGAAAGTTTTCTCCTTAACTCTACGATCTCCCGCAATCTTCCCACTGTAGTTGTCTGATCTATATCTTCTTCATTGATATCCATCCTATATTCTTGCTCCAAAATATTTATAAGTTCCAGCCTCTCTATAGAAGAAAGATGTAAATCCCTGTAAAGGCAGGTATCTTCTGATATTTTATCAGGAGATGTACCTGCTACTCTGGCAATTATTTCATATAATCTGTCACCAGCATGAGAAGCATCACTTTGTTTTTGGGTGATTTTCTGCTTGACTATAAATTTGCGGACTTTCAAAGTAGGAGTTTTGGGAAGCTCTGCTTCAGGATAAATATAAAAAGATGTTATCTGACTGGAGGTGTCCAGATATTTATTTGTCTCCTGTATAATCTTTTCTGCATCTTCCTCTTTCAGGCCTTTTTCCAAAACAATCACAGCACAAACTTCTTCTCCGTCTCCTCTATCTATCCCTACTACACAGCATTCTTTTACACCCTGCTGCCTGACCAAAACTTCTTCTATATCATCAGGATAAACATTAACACCTGAAGGAAGAACTATCACCTCCTTTTTTCGTCCCTTTATATATAAATACCCATCACTGTCAAACTCGCCTATATCTCCTGTTTTAAAATATCCATCATCTGTAAATGCATCTCTGCTTGCCTGCTCATTTTCCCAATACCCTGTAAATACATTATCTCCTTTGACTAAAATCTCCCCATCACCTGCAATTTTAATATCCACACCTTCAAGAGGAACGCCTGCTGACTTTATCTTGGGTTTGTCTTCAGGATTAGCAGTCAGCACCGGACTTGTTTCAGACAGGCCATATCCTTCTATAATTTTAAACCCCAAATCCTGCCATAGGTGTGCTGTTCCTTCATCCAGTGCTGCGCCCCCTGATACAAAAAACTTAAAATTTCTGCCAAACTTTTTATGTACAAAAAAGAATAATTTCTTCCTTTTATCAAAAGGAGATTTTCTGGATATACTTCTTAGAAAGTAGAAAACATTCTGTAAAACAGGCTTTGAAAATTTAAGCTTGATAGATCTGCCCAAAGCCTGTAAAAGTCTGGGTACAATCATCACAGCATATATATCTTCCTGTGTAAACGCTGACATCAAAGCTGACGGCTTTAATGTCTGGAGATATACTATTTTAGCACCGACTGACAAAGGAACTAAAAAGCCTCCCATCTGCTCAAACATATGTGAAAGAGGCAGTACAGATAAAAAATTGTAATTCTCATCTAAATAAATGTGTTTTTTGATCTGATCTATGTTAGCTATCAAGTTTTTATGAGTAAGTTGTACGCCTTTGGGGTTGCCTGTCGTGCCAGAAGTATAGACAAGCTCTACCAAATCAGTATCTGCAACCTTTTCTACTGCTCCCTCATCTGCATCAGACAGCAGCTCTTCTATGTTCTCTATTTCCACAAGTTGAACAGATAAATTTTCAAGCAAGATATCGTCTCTCCTGAATCTATCAGGCTTAAATCTGCTTTGAAACAGAACTTTAGGTCTGGCAGATTTTAGAATCACATCAGCTCTCTGTCTGCCTGATATAAAATCAATAGGAACAACAACAGCGCCAATATAAACACAGGCCCAGAAAACCTGTGCCCACAAAGGGCTGTTTGGCGCCCAGATAGCCACTCTGTCTCCTTTTTTAACTCCTTGTCTTTTGAGATAAGTTGCCAGTCTGACAGCTGAAAGATAGAAATCACGATAAGTTATATGATATCTTCTGACATCTGTTCTATAAACAAAACAAACTTTGTCTCTGTTTTTAAAAGTCAAAAATATGTCCTGTAAAGTATACATACCACCAACTTACTTCTCAATTAATACCACAGCTACGGCATAATCTTTGCTGTGGGAAATGCTCAATTTGATATTATAATCAGTAGCGTTTGTCTGCAGTTGTGGCTTTCCTGTATCACTCTTTTTTACCCATACATCTTTCCAATCTATTTTTCTTCCCAATGCTTTGAAAAAAGCCTCTTTAGCAGCAAACACACCAGCTAAACTCTCAAAACCTGTAAAAGATTTCAGTTCACTATCCAAAAAAACAGATAAAAGTGCATCTCCATCTCCTATCTTTGTTTTAAATTCTTCTATATTTACTATATCAATACCTACCTCCATATAATTTTGTGATTTATAATACACACCTCTAAAAAACATTTGTACAAATATTCCATTTATTATATAATACAAATAATCATAAAAAATTAAAAGGCAACAGAGGTTGTCTTACCGAAGAGTTATGGATAAAGAGAGGGGATTTTTTTCAAATTTATCCCCAAAGGCAAGTTTCTTCTTGGGTCTTGGAGGAGCTTTGGTTTTATTTTTTGTAGTAGGATTTTTTGTCCTGTTGGGAATAGTGGTAAGTGATAAACACAGTGCAAACTCTTCAAATTCTAATATAGCAGAAATGAAAGAAGATAATGACAGAATTCAACAAGCAAACCAAAACAATAAAAATAGACAAAACTCTATAAAACTTGCTTCTGTAACTGATAAAGATTGGATAAGAGGCAGGAAAGATGCCAAAATTACACTAGTTGAATTCTCTGACACTGAATGTCCCTACTGTAAAAAAATACACCCTGCATTAAAACGTATTGTAGAAGAAAATCCTGAAGTCAGATGGGTATATAGACACTTTCCACTGGTATCACTCCATTCCAAAGCACCCAAAGAAGCAGAAGCTTTAGAGTGTGCGGGAGAGTTGGGAGGAAATGATGCCTTCTGGGCATATTTGGACAGATTATTCGAGATTACACCTTCCAACAATGGTCTTGATCTCAATGAACTTCCGAATATTGCCAAATATGTAGGGCTTAATGAAAACAAATTCAAAGAATGCATTGACTCAGGCAAATATGCCAAAAAAGTACAAGATCACTACAATCAGGCTGTTGCTGCCGGAGGAAGAGGAACGCCGTATTCGATAATTATAACACCTGACGGAGATAAAATACCTATATCAGGAGCTATATCATATACCCAACTTAAACAGCTTATAGATTCTCTTCTTTAGACAAACAAAAACACAACATCTTCTTATTCCCTTTCTCTGAATAATCTCAATAAACTCTATAAGTATAAACCTAAAGATGAAAGATAGAAAAATAGGAAAATTAACATTTGGAATTATCATCCTTACTGTTCTGCTCGGGCTCTATTTTTTCATCTCCAATCAAGATATACTCCCTCCTACTGACATTACAGGGCATATAGAGCAAAATCCTCCTTCTCATATACTTACAACACCTATGGACATTAGAGTGCACAAGCATATGCTTGAACATGCTGACGGAAAAGGCAGACCCGGGGTGATTATAAATTATAACTGTATTCAGTTTGAGTGCGAAAGCGACCTGCTCGAAAATCTTGCCAGGATCGTAAATCTATATCCTGATTTTGTATATCTGGCTCCCTATCCTAATATGACGGCAAAAATATCAGTATCTAAATATCAAAATCAAATAACCCTAGATAAGTTTGACAGAGAATCTATTATAAATTTTATAGAAGAATAGAAAACACTACTCAGTAACTTCTGCTGGCCTAAGCTTTACCAAAACCTCATTCTCCTTTCCTTCTTTGTCTATAAAATTAATAAAAATTCCCTCATCATAGTCTTTTGATAGAATAATTTCAGAAAGGGTATACTCACCATCTAAAGGAACATCATCAATCTTCAAAATCACATCCCCCTTCCTAATCCCTGACTCATATGCCGGACCTTCTTTATCAATATCAATAACTTCAGCTCCATAATCTATCTGGATCTTTTTAACTTCTGAATCATAATAATTATATACAGGCCTCCACTTAACACCTAAATATGGTATATCTACTTCCTGCTTCTCAAAAACCTGTTTCAACAGCCGTGTAATATAATAGGAAGGATATAGGTAATTCTCCTTTCTTTCATCATCATAAAATACAAATCCGGCCACTGTATCATTAAAATACAAAATCTGGGGTATTTCTGCCTTTCCATCAAAACTTATAATATATTTCTTATCTATCTGATTATCTTCATAATTGTCTTCTTCTATCATCCCTTTTATATAAGCTCTGCTTTGAATGATCTGACCGGAGGGAAAATTTTTGTAGACCACAAAATAATCATTACTTCTATTAATATCATTTTTATCTGTAAAAGAAACAGGGTTTAGATTAGATGCTTGGACCTTAACAAAAGTAGATCTAATCTGCTGACTGTATGTGTATTCTTCCGGAATGTATTTTATATTTCCTATAATAACTTCTACATCTTTCTCAATATTTTCTAAAATATCAGGAAATACTATCCATCCGTCACTGCTTACCACATACCCATAAGATATCACATCGTTGTTATCCAAATCCTCATCATCTCTAACCAGTACTGCAATATTAGAAGATATTTTATCAAGCACATCTCTTACATATTCGTCCTCTGTTACTGTAACATACTGCTGCTGTCTGATGACTATCTGCTTCTCAGGTAAAATATTCAAAATATCAAAATCCTTTAAAAATGGAAAATTAGAGGCAGCACCAGATATCACAAAAGCAAATCCAATAAATCCAGATAAAAGCCCAAAAAACACTGCTGCAAAAATAGATAAAACAACAGCTGATGAAATTCTTGATGGTCTAACATGATCTGGAGACACAAATATTTCCTCTATTACCTCCTCTTTATCTTTAGATTTTGTTTCCTTTGCCTCTTTGTTAGTCTTTTTGCTTTTATCAGACATAATTTTTCTTTAAATTAAAAAATAAATAATATAAAAATAGCTATAAAAGCTATTGATATACCCAAATATAATTTTACCAGTTTTTGAGTTAAAAAACCAGCAATATCTGCAAACAGTATATATGTTGAAAAGTAAGATATGAGGGTAACTGATCCTGCCACAGACAAAGCACTAAAAGGAAGAAATAAAAAAACAACAAACAGCTCTATAGAAGATATTATAAAAAATGTTTTTAATACTCTAATTTCCTGTATCTGCGGCCATATATATACTGAAAACTTTCTCTCTCCACCAAGAGTTGGCAAACTTCCGCTGTCTTTTAAGTAAACTTGATACTTCCAAGGAAAGAAAAGTATACAGACCAAAAACACAGGTAAAACCATCCATACAGGAACCTTCAAAAAAGAAAAAAGGTTGTATGCAAAAGCGGCAGAAAAAAATATATTTATAACCACAAAAAACTGCTTATAATTATACTCTGTTTTTCCAAAACTTTTAGATATCAGTAAAGAATTCAAAAAATTAAAATACCAATAAGAAGCTATACCGAGAAAAAAAGCAAAAATATGAAAGAGAGATTCACTCAAATCTACAAACAAAATCTGTCCTATAATGGGAAAGATGAGAAAAATAGCGCCCCTGAGTGAAGAACTTGTAAAAAAACTCCATATACTTCCCTTTTCCACAATCCTGAAATAAATAAAAGAAACAAGTAAGAGAAATAAAACAATAAAACCCAAAACCCATGCCAGAAGATCAAACTTGGAATATATAATCTCTATGGAAAAAAATAAAATAAATCCTACAGCTGTAGGAAAATTTTTTATATAGTGCGGTAAAGACTGTGCTGTCATAATCAACAAAAATTAATTAAGCCATTTATACTGATTCAATATTTCCTCCCATTCCTGAGAATATTTATCCACATCACTATTTTCCTGCTCTATATTTTTATAGTACTCTATCTCTTTCTGTATCAATGTTACAATACGCAAATGAACATCTCTATAATATTCTCTCACTCTCATATCAAGTAGAGATTTTTGAATTTGCTCAGCTATGTTTATAAATTCATCCACTCCTCCATCATTGTAATTGTCTATTACCTTAAGTCTTGCTTCCAAATACTTCTGAAGTAAAACTCTCATGGAATATTCATAAATATCAGGATCCAAAAAAGCCCTTTCTTTGTCTATTTCAACCGCATCACCAAGAACCTTGCTGGTGCCAACCAGCTCTACAGTATTATTTACAGTACCTGAATTGTCATAGCCAAAATTATAAGCAACAGTATACACAGAAAAACTAAACACCACAAATCCTGCCATCAAAACAGTAAAAGCAGGATCTGTGAAAAATCTCTGATGATATGACTCACCCCTATTCCCAAGTCTGTTTCTTTGCAAAAAATTATAAAATCTCATAATACAAAATCTTCACTTTCTATGTCCAATTTTTCCCACTCATTGGTGTTTTCATTTAGCTTATAAACATTAAGCTTATAAACCCGCTCGGTATCAGAGTATATTCTCTCCACCTTTACCTGTGCTCCTATTCTCTTACCTCCGATTGTACGTTCCTCTAAAAGAAGCGGCATATCTACAAACTCCAGCTTTACCCTGCCCATCTGAGGAGAATCAAACTCAATAACTTCTTTTACTCCTGTATCCACGTCTTCTATCTCTTCTTTCACAAGCTTGGCATCAGGAAACATGGTTTCGATTTTATAAACTATATCTTCCCATCTTTCTCTGGTCATAAAATAGAATTAATTTACTATAATTTTACCATATTTTTTATAAAAATACAAAACAAGAAAAACAGCAACAAGATTAACACCTAAATCAAGCAGAGAAAACTGACGTCCTTCTACCCATATCTGATGAACCTCATCAGTTAAAGCATAAAAAGCAAGAAAAATACCCCAATAATACAAAGTATTTATTTTCATCTTTTTATCCCATATATAATACGGTAAAAGAGCCAGAACCGCCAATATAAAATATTCTATAAAATGCACTATATAAGGGACATACCATTCAGCAGATGGCAATGACGCAGCAGGAATAGATGATAAATAAAATATTATCCCTGCCCAGATTATAAATGGTAAAAATGATAAGTAAAACATATAAAAAATTCAAAATGCAAAATTCAAAATGCAAAATTAATATATAAATTAACCTAATTGCTAATTCCTAATTAACCCAAACCTATAGAATTTCAAATACCAAAATCCAAATGTCCAATAAAATCCCAAGTCCCAAATCCAAAATAACAATAATGATAGTTTTGGCTTTGACACTGTATATTGGTCAACTTGCTCAGCTCCACCCAGCCCCACTTTTCAAGATTATCTGCAGATATGTTGCTCTAAATCAAATTACACACCCATTGG
>WFTA01000086.1 GCA_015485715.1 Patescibacteria group bacterium | reverse complement strand
GAATAATAGATAAAATTTTGGGTGATCCAAACAAAAAATATATTAAAAAACTGCAACCAATAGTAGATAAAATAAACGAATTAGAAAAACATTATTCTAGTCTATCAGATGAACAACTTATAGAAAAAACACAAGAATTTAAAGAAAGACTTAAAAAAGGTGAGACATTGGATGATTTACTTCCAGAGGCTTTTGCCAATGTAAGAGAAGCAGCTAAAAGAACACTTAAACAAAGGCACTATGATGTCCAGCTTATTGCCGGAATTGTGCTTCATAGGGGTATTATTGCTGAGATGAAAACAGGAGAAGGAAAAACTTTATCTGCCACCCTTCCCGCATATCTTAATGCTTTAACCGGAAAACCAGTATATATAGTAACTGTCAATGATTATCTGGCAAGACGTGATGCTGTTTGGATGGGGCAGGTGTACCATAAACTTGGACTTAAAACTGCCAGTATACAACAACAGGGGAAAAGTTATATTTACAAACCCGAATCAGATAGAGAAAAAGAATCTCTATCTGAAGAAATAGCAAAAGTAAAAGTAGAAGATGAAAATCTGGAGGAAATATCAAGAGCAGAAGCATATAAAGCAGATATAGTATACGGCACCAACAATGAATTTGGGTTTGACTACTTGAGAGATAACATGGCACAGAGTCTATCAGAACAGGTACAAAAACAGAGATATTTTGCCATTATAGACGAGGTTGACTCAATTCTGATAGATGAAGCCAGAACACCACTCATTATCTCGGCTCCAGCTCAGGAGTCTCAGGATATGTACTACCAATTTGCTGATATAGTCAGGAAATTAAAAGAAGGTGAAGATTATAACATAGATGAGAAAATGAGGGCAGCAACTCTAACTGACGCCGGTATAGAAAAAGTTGAAAAAATTCTAGGGGTGGAAAATCTCTACACCGAAGGAGGGATTAAAATGGTGCATCATCTGGAACAGGCTTTAAGAGCACATGCACTTTTTAAAAAGGACAGAGATTATGTAGTAAAAGATGGAGAGATTATTATTGTAGATGAGTTTACGGGCAGACTAATGTATGGAAGAAGATATTCAGAAGGCTTGCATCAGGCAATAGAAGCAAAAGAAGGAGTTAAGGTCCAGCAGGAATCATTAACTATGGCAACAATCACTTTTCAAAACTACTTTAGAATGTATGAAAAACTTTCTGGTATGACAGGCACTGCCAAAACAGAAGAGGAAGAATTTGCAAAAATATACGGCCTTTCTGTTATTGTAATTCCAACCAACAAACCTGTAATCAGAAAAGACATGCCTGATAGAATATACAGAACAGAAAAAGGGAAATTCAAGGCAGTGGTAGATGAAATTAAAAAAAGACATGAGATAGGCCAACCCGTCTTAGTAGGTACAATTTCTATAGAAAAAAACGAGATTTTATCTCAAATGTTAACTCAGGCAGGCATTAAACACAATCTATTAAATGCCAAAAATCATGCCAGAGAAGCAGAGATTATAGCTCAAGCAGGCAGACTGGGGGCAGTTACTGTGGCAACAAATATGGCAGGTAGAGGAGTGGATATAATCCTTGGCGGAAATCCACCAGATGAAGAAGAAGCAGAAGCAGTCAAAAGACTGGGCGGCTTGCATGTCATCGGCACTGAAAGACATGAGTCGCGAAGAATAGACAACCAGCTCCGAGGAAGAGCAGGTAGGCAGGGTGATCCCGGATCTTCTCAGTTTTTTGTATCTCTGGAAGATGATTTGATGCGCATATTTGGTTCAGATAAGATAAAAACAATGATGAAAACACTGAAAATCCCAGAAGACCAGCCTATTCAACATAAATTTATATCCAAGTCTATAGAAATGGCTCAAAAAAAACTTGAGGGTCATAACTTTGATATCAGAAAACATCTTGTAGAATATGATGATGTAATAAATAAACAGAGAGAGGCAATATATAAAATGAGGCAGGAAATACTTGAAAACGCAGAATCTGAAAACAAAGAAAGACAGATTAAAAACAGAGAGAAAATATTTAATATGATAAAAGATGAAATTCAAGATGTTGTCTATTTCCATACCCAAGATGAAGATAAAAGGAAATGGAACCTTGATGAGATATATGAAGTTGTAGATACTATTTTTCCGCTTCCCATTGAAGTAAGGCTTACTCTCGAAGATATAGAAAAAAGATCTCAGAAAGATACAGATGCCAGAGAAGCACTGATTGACTATCTTATGGAGATTTGTGAAAAGAATTACGATAAAGTAAAAGAAGAGGTTATAGGCAGGTTTCCTGAGGAAGGAGAAAGAGCAATGCAGGAAATTGAAAAATACGTACTGCTTAGATCTATAGATACTCTATGGGTAGAGCATATAGAAGCTATGGGATATTTAAGAACTGGTATAGGGCTTAGAGGTTATGGCCAGAGAGATCCTCTGGTTGAATATAAAAGAGAAGCACGTTTGATGTTTGAAGAGCTGAATAAAAATATTAGAAAACAGGTAGTTTATTCCATAGTTAAAATCGCTGAACACACTTTATCAATCAATAAACAATCTGAAGAAGGAGAAGTTAAGATGGAATTCCACGGTGCAGCCAAAACTGCAGATCAGGTCAAACAAAACACCAGCATAGCTCTAAATCAGCCCAATGTAAGCACCACACTGCCTAATCTTAAAGAAAACGAACAGGTAGCTCCTGTAAAAACACAAAAACAAAAAGTGGGCCGCAACGACCCTTGTCCCTGCGGTTCAGGTAAAAAATACAAAAAGTGCCATGGAAGGTAAAAAACAATATTCCATGATCCTAAACTTTATTAAAAGTTCAACAAATAAAAACAAATGGATGTACCAATCAAAATTAATTTAATATGTGTGAGTATGTGTACTTAGTACTTTACATTCTGTTGCATTTATTCCGTTATATGACTGGAGTGACAGGATGAATCCATATATAATGTTGCGGAGGGAGTGGGACTTGAACCCACATGTCCTTGCGGACCCCGGTTTTCGAGACCGGTGCCTTACCAATTCGGCGCATCCCTCCAAATTACATAATCTCTAATGAACCAGGTTAGGTGTCGGTTTTTCCGCCAAAGGCGGACCAGCCTCTGGCTGGCGAGACCGGTGCCTTACCAATTCGGCAACTCCACCATATTTAAAGTACCAAAATATACCAATTAAATCAATAATAATTCTATATGAGAAAACAGAACGATATAGTAATACAATCACTGTATAATATTGACCATTATGAATTTGGGATACAAGAAAATGAAAGATGGATAAATATAAGACAAGAAATTTTATATAAATATATCAATATTATACTTACTAAAATTTACAATATTCCACTTGATGATTATACTGAGAATAAAATTTCATCATTAGTTGAGAATATTATACAAAAAATAAGATTTTATGGATTTGGTAACTATAGAATAATTAATGAGGTATTAAAATCTATACAAGAGATAGCTGAAAGGCATTATAATAAAAAATATAATCC
>WFTA01000085.1 GCA_015485715.1 Patescibacteria group bacterium | reverse complement strand
TAAAGTCTTGGGCAGACATTGGCGGCTTTGAAGGCGGCTGGAGTTTTTTAATCTCAAGTGCAGTGCTGTCTGCACAGGCCAGATATAGTTTGCCTTTTTCCTGATATAAAGTATTGGAAGGATATGTGTGAAATGATTTGTAAGGATAAGCTTCCAATATCTTTATGTTTAGTTCTGAGTTGTTGTTTGAAATATTGAGATAAGCAGAAGGCCAAGGAGTGTATGCTCTAATCATCCTTTCAATGTAAAATGCATCATATTCAGGCTTGATAAGACCGTCTTCTTTTTTTATCATTTTGGTAAATGTTGCGCGGCTATGGTCCTGCTCATATGGCTTGATATCTCCTTTTATATATTTTACAGCAATTTCAGGAAGCTTTTCTGCCGCCTGCCTGAAGAGCAGGTCTCCAAGTGATTGAAAAGTGTGCTGGGATATGTCTATATCTGCTTTTTCCTGATAAAGGATAGGCCCGTGATCCATCTCCTCATCTATGAGCATGATGGTGTATCCTATGTTTTTTTCGTTATTTAGAATTTGTGCCTGAAGAGGAGATGGTCCCCTGTATTTAGGAAGCAGGGAAGGATGGATGTTTGCTGATCCGTATTTGGGGATTTTAAGAAGGGGAGATGGGAGTATTTTGCCATAGGCCACTATTACAAACAAATCAATATTTTTGTTTTTAAGAGCATTTATGGTCTGTTCATCTATTTTGGAAGGCTGAAGCAAAAGGTTTTCAAGGTTGTTCTCAAGAGCGTATTTTTTTACAGGAGGAGGAGATAATTTTCTTCCTCTGCCAGCAGGTTTGTCTTCTTTGGTGATAATATGAAGGATATTGAAATTTTTATCTTTAGCAATTTTATCCAGAGAATATACTGCCCAGTCAGGTGTTCCCAAAAATACTATATCCATACTAATCTAAAAGTAAATTCTAAATTTGAAATACTAAATCCTAAACAACAACCAAAGGTAATTTTTAATTTTGTAACCCCAGTCATTCGACGGGGCAAGTTTTATAAACAATTTTAAATGTTCTAATTTTTAAACTAATTAAAAAATTCCTCATTGCTCTAACTAACTTCCCAATAACCAAAAATAATTTTCAATCCAGCCCCACTTTTTGAGGTAAATCTTACTATAAAGCCATAGGATGTATAATTTGATTTAAAGCAACATATCTGCAGATAATGTTGAAAAGTGGGGCTGGGTTGTAAATTGGATAATTTTTTACTGTTTAGAATTTCGGATTTAGAATTTCGGATTTTTAAAATATTGCTGTTTGGTGATTGGGGTTTGTCAGGTTAATTAGGAATTAGAGCAGTTGGGTTAATTTATATATGGTATTTGGAATTCAATTTTTATGGGTTTTAATTTTGAATTTTGACTTTTGAACTTTGAACTTTTATTTCACATACGGATATTCAGGTATGGCGGGTTTGTCGGATGTGTATTTGATAACTTTGTCAGTAAATAAAACACCATTAAGATGATCTACCTCATGCTGGATCACACGCGATAGCCATCCTCCTGCTGTAAGCACCACTTCCTGTCCGTCTATATCAATATATTTTACTTTTATCTCTCTGGGTCTTTTTACTGTGCCATAGATGCCCGGTATAGACAAACAGCCTTCTTCCAAAACTATCTTACGCAGTGATTTTTTGATAATATAGGGATTGATAAGTACAATAGAGTTTTGTGTGTTTTGGGGTTTGTAATTTGTTATATTGAATTCTTTTTTTTCTGTTTCTTTTGAATAGATACCATAAGATATAATACATATTCTTCTTTTTGATCCAACTTGAGGAGCTGCAAGGCCAATTCCCTGAGCATTGGTCATTGTTTCTGCCATAGATAATATAAAATCTTGGAGATTCTTATCTGTTATCTCTTTTGTATCTATATCCTCAGTCATTTCTCTGAGGATTTTTTGCGGATCTAAATATATAGGTAATATAGCCATACAACAATCTTAATAAAAAACAGTTCAAAAATCAACCCACATCATCCCTGTTTTTTAGAGCTTGGGATAGGGTAATCTCATCTGCATATTCTATATCTGCACCAATAGGAAGTCCTCTTGCGGGTTTTGATATTTTGATATGGTATTTCTTGAGAAGTTTGGCAAGATAAATTACTGTTGATTCTCCTTCAATGTTGCTGTCAAAGATAAGAATAACTTCTTTGATGTTACTGCTTTTGATTTTGGAGAAAAGCTGGTCTGTATTAAGTTTATCAGGTGTGATTCCTGCTGCAGGATTGATAAGCCCACCCAAGATGAAGTAGGTGCCTGAAAAAGCTTTGGTTTTTTCAACTACAGGTATATCCTGCGGCTTTTCCACAATAGCCAGTTTTGATTTATCTCTGGCAGGGTCAGTGCAGATGGGACAGGGATTTTTATCTATGGTTGTAAAGTTAAGACATTCACTGCACTTGGTGATATTTTTTAGAGTTGTAGATGTGATTTGGGAGAAAGATTTGAGCAGGTCAGGATTGTTTAATATATAGAAGACAATTCTCTCAGCTGATTTGGATCCAAGTCCGGGCAGAGATGAAAAAATATTAACAAGATTTTGTATCAGCTGAGGATATTTCATATTTAAAATACACTTGTTTTAACAGTATGGGATTTATCCAGATTTTTGAATGAAGTGGTATCTTCATCAAAATATAGTTCTACAGTATCTACAGGGCCGTTTCTGTGTTTGGCAATGTTTATCATGGCCAGGTGTCTCTGGTCATCGTCAAGAGTTTTGAGGGATTTGTCCATAGCAGGCCTGTAGATGAACATAACAACATCTGCATCCTGTTCGATCGTTCCTGATTCTCTCAGATCAGCAAGTTTTGGTATGGCAGGGGATCTGCTCTCTACAGCACGGGACAGCTGGGAAAGGACAACTAAAGGGATATTTAGCTCTCTGGCAAGACCTTTCAGGGAACGGGTTATTTGTGATATCTCCTGCACTCTACTTTCTGGTCTGCCAGATCCTTCTATTAACTGGAGGTAGTCAATGACCAAAAGTCCCAATCCGTGCTCTGCAGCAAGCCTTCTGGCTTTGGTTCTGATCTCCATTACATTTGAGATAGCTGAGTCGTCTATATAAATAGATGCTTCTGACAGTCTGCCGAAAGCATGTCCCAGCTTGGAAAAATCGCTTTCTTGGCCGTCTATCTCTCTGTCTGACAGCTTTCCTGTTCTCATTTTCCAGAGACTGACACCTGCTTCAGAGCAGAGCAGTCTGTCTGCTATTTGTTCTTTGGACATCTCCAGTGAAAATATGCCAACCGGCACATTTTCTCTGATCGCCGCATATCTGACTATATCAAGAGCAAGTGATGTTTTACCCACAGAAGGACGGGCAGCAAGAATTATCAAATCTGACTTTTGCAAACCTGAAAGAATATTGTCCAGATCAGTAAATCCTGTGGGCACACCTCTGAGTTTTCCTGAGTGCTGGTGAAGTTCGTCTATTCTCTCAAAAGCTTCATTAAGAAGGTCATTGATGGCTACAAAATTTTGTTTAAGGTATTTTTGTGATACTTGGAAAAGGAGCTGTTCAGCTTCATCCAGAAGTTCGTCAAGTTCTCTGTCTTCCTGAAAGCCGAGTGATGATATTTTTTGGGCGGCTGATATAAGACGTCTGAGAGTGGATTTTTTCTGAACAATATGGGCATATGATTTTACATTAGCGGCTGTGGGCACTATGTTTGCCAAATGAGCTATATAGGTTCTGCCACCTACCTCTTCAAGCTGTTTTTTTTCTTCCAAAATAGCTGATAAGCTTAGAATATCAATAGGCTCTTTTTTCTCATAGAGTTCCAGACAGGCTTTGTAGATTTTTTGGTGAGAGGGCTTATAAAAGTCATCAGGAGTCAGGATATCTGCAACCTTTATGACTGCGTCTTGGTCTATAATAAGAGAACCAAGCACAGACTGCTCAGCTTCTATATTTTGGGGCTGGAGTTTTTCCAGTTCTGCTATATTTTGTGCCAGTGCTGTATGTTGATTTGCCATATCCCTTTCCCTAATTACTATTATTATAATTCATATATTTTTAATTGCAATCTGTGTTTCCTGTGAATATGTATATAATGTGTGGATGAAACAGAGAATAAAAGCTGTCCTACAGTCTCACAGTTATCTTGTAACTTGCCTGCAGGTATTATATTATATTAACGTTAGAAAATTATTAGAATTTATGGATAAAATTGGAAATTTGAAAGCAGTTGCAGTAATTTTTTTGTTGTTACTGGCTTTACCTTTTTCTGTACAGGGAAGTCAAAACAGCAGTTTGAATGACAGCTTGAAAAATCAGCTTGTAAAGACAAAAAAAAGTCCTACTATTTATTATATTGACAGCAAGGGGGTCAGGCATGCATTCCCTAACAGGCTTGTATATGAAAGCTGGTTTGGAAGTGATTTTAGTCAAGTAAAGATAGTATCATCAGAAGATATTGCTTCTTATCCTTTGGGAAGAAATATATATTTAAGATCAGGTAAATTTTTGATTAAAGTACCATCTTCGCCAAAAGTGTATTTTGTGGACAGAGGAGGTCTGCTCAGACATATAACAAGTGAAGAGGTGGCAGATAAAATATTCGGACATATGTGGAAGCTTAAGGTAAGAGATTTCCCAGAAGTTTTTTTTAGTGAGTATACTATAGGAGATCCTATAAAATATGCTCATCAATATCCTGACGGGATTGTATATAAAATAGAGGATAAAGATACATATTTCTGGAAGATAAATGATACTTTATACAGGTTTGACAGTTTTGATGATGTTCTTGCAAACGGATATAGTAGATTTGATGTAGTGACCGGATATAGAACATACTGGCGTTTTAAAAGGCCTATAAAGGGAAGAGATAAGAGAGTGTTTGATATAGAATATGTTTATCAGTCTAATATGTTCGTCTGCAACAGTAAAAAAATATCTGTTGCCTTTATTTATACAGGTTCTGTCAACCAGCCTGCTATAGAAAATCTACAGAAAATAGTAGATCAGTACCCTGATGCATACAGCAAGGCAACAAAAGGATTGTCCCAGATAGTTACAGACGGGCTTTTTGTGTATCCATTTGAAGAATATTATTTAAATAAAGACGGATTGGATGTATATGAAGTTGCTGCGCGTTTGTATCAGGATAAGGGAGATAATTATGATTTTATATTTATTTTCAATGATAGAGATATAAATACAGATGGCAATGAAGCAGAGTTCTATATTGCCTCGAATCAATTTATGGGCACTGGCAGGATATTGATAGACAGGGCCAGATTTTTTGGAAGCAAAGGCAGGTTAAAAGGAGCAGTAGATATGGGAAATATAAACACCTATTCATGGACTCCTCAGGGTAGAGCCAAGCTATATAACCTTATTAACCATGAGATTTTACATCTTTGGGCAGCAAGTGTATCTTATGACAAGGGCGATGAGAGAAGGTTTGATTTGCTTGCAGAAGATAAGATGCACTGGAGCAAGTGGGTATCTTTCATATCTCCGCTTGGCGGATGGGGCTGGAGAGAGTCTGGTAAATACGGCAACTACACTAAGTTTACACCCGCACTACTTTCTCTTTCGAGTACTTATGTAAAGCCTTTTTCAGACCTTGATTTGTATCTGATGGGACTTGTGCCTTATCAGTATATAGATGATTTTTATTATATAGTTCCCAAAGTTTTTCTTATAAATAACGAGGTAGCGGGAGAAAAGGTAAATGTAGGTGTAGATGATATTATCCGAGCTCACGGAGAAATAGGTTGTCGACAAGACACAGACAGATAATATTGATAATTTTAAATTTGTAGAGTTTTATGAAGAAAAGTATTATTGCAACACTGGGTTGGTTTGATTTGTTTGATTATCCTTTGAAGAAAGATGAGCTTATAAGATATCTTTTTGGATATAGATCCAAAGATACAATTACCCAAGAATATATATCAGACTATGTGCATAGATCTGAAGAGTTAAGCAGACAGATTATCTTCAATGGGGAATATTTTTGTCTTAGGCACAGAGAATTAAACAGGCTTATAAAAATAAGGAAACAGAGAGAGAAGTACTCTCGTCAAAAAATATCAAAAGCGTATAGGATGTTCTATTTTTTACGATTTATACCTTATATTAAAGCAGTTTTTATATGCAACAATCTTGGCTATTTAAATGCTGATTTAGGCTCTGATATTGATTTGTTTATAGTTACAGAAAAAAGAAGGATATGGAGCGCGCGTTTTTATCTCACAGGAATATTAAAAATGTTTAATATGAGACCAAAGTTTGATTTTTCTTCTTTTACCTCTCTGGATAGAAAGGATAAGATAGATGTAAATTTTTATATTACAGAAGACAGTCTGGACTTATCTGCAGTTAGATTTCAAAATTTGGATATTTATCTGATTTACTGGCTGCATCAGTTGATTCCAATATATGATGTTGGTAACTTACACTCCAGTCTTATGAGGGCAAATCAATGGACAAGGGAATTTCTGCCGTTTGCTCAAAACATTGACAGATATCGCAGGCTAAGAAGCTATGAATTTATAAGAAAGGTATTGCTTAAAAGTTCCACTTCTTTAGAGGAGAGATTGTGGAAGAAAATTCAGATGAAATATTTGTCCAAAAATATCCACACTTTTAAAAATAGAGAAGGTGTGATAATATCTGATAATATGATAAAATTGCACTTTATAGACAGGCGCAGGGAGTATTATAAAAAATGGGAGGATAATTTACGAAAATATGGGATTTTTGTATCAAATAAAGGAATTTTGGAGAGGGAGGGAGATAGATAGACTTCTTGAATATCTTGTCTATATTTATATTTTTCTACTTTTATTTCAGACCAGATATATTATATGGGGATCTCCGGATCAGGATTTTATTCAGGCAAGTTTATATGCATATGATATTGTTTTTTTACTCATCATAGCAGTTGTTGCTCTTTCAGGAAAATTACAAAAGATGTTTTCTGTACGTTTTAGAATAGAAATTATCCTCTATATGCTTTTTTTAATATCAGCTTTTTTAAGCTTGGTATATTTTAACTTTTTATCTGTGTATAAAGCTTTCAGGTTTTTGGAGGCAGTGGGTTTGTTTTTTGTAATCTCAAGAGCAAAATTGCTGGATATAAGAAAGATATTTATATTTTTCATAGTCACTGTTTTCTTAAATGCAGTTGTTGCTATACTGCAATTTACAACTCAAAGCAGTATTACAGCGTCCAAATGGCTGGGGACTGCCCTGCACAGTCCTGAACAGGCAGGGGTCTCAGCTGTGGAGACATTTCGTGGAAGATGGATGAGAGCGTATGGATTTCAACCTCATCCTAATATTTTAGCAGGTTTTCTGTCAATAGGGCAGATTTTAATCTGGTATCTGTACTTTAAATATTCCACCAGCCGTTTCAGATCTTTGTTTGTTGTTGCAAGTGCTTTTTTATTGGCGGCATTGTTGTTTACTTTTTCCAGATCAGGAATTTTATCACTTGCTGTAGCTTTTGCTTTTTATTTATTTTGGATTTATTTTAATGTAAGTTTTGAGACAATAAAGGGTTTTTTAAAGAAAAATGTTTTTTATGTATTTTTATTGGCAGCTCTGGCAGGTGTTTTGGTATTTTCAACATCTAACCTTGTCAAGACAAGAATTATGTCTTCAGAAAGGCTGGAGAATATCTCTATTGAACAGAGGATTTCAGGGTATTATAATTTTAAGGAAATTTTTATCTCCAATTGGTATGGTACAGGATATGGAATGTATACTTACACCCTAGCTCTTTTCAATCCTTTATATCCAGATTATAGTCTTCAGCCAGTACACAATGGCTATATGCTTGCCTTATCTGAGATAGGAGTTTTTGGGTTTACTCTTTTTATTGTTTTTATATTATATTTACTGTATAATTTAAAAAGCGTTCGGGGAAGTGTTGGTGAAAAAATGGTGTTGGTTTTAGCCTTGATCCAGATTTTGGTTATATCTGTATTTGATCATTATTTTTGGAGCATACCATCTGCATTTTTGTTTTTTATTATTATTTTAGCATTGATTCATAGAGTATATGTCACAAATCGTTCCAGCAATTTTAACTGATGACAAAGACAAGTTTTCATATTTTGTCCAAAAATTAAAAGAGTTTAAGTGTGATTGGGTGCAGGTAGACTTTGCTGATAATAAGTTTGTACCTCATAAAACTCTTCTTCCTGATGATATAGATGCTTTTGTTTTGACTAATCTCACTCAAAAACTGGAAGCACATTTGATGACAGTAGAGCCGGTTCAGTATTTTATGTCTTTATATCAGCTTGGTTTTCAGAGAGTAGCTATGCACTGGGAAGCAGTGTCAGAAGATGTGGATAGCGTGCAAACAGCAAAAGAGTATGGGCTCGAGATCGGCCTTGCTATAAATCCGGAGACCTCTATAGATGAAGTAAAGGAGGCAGTGGATATTTTTGACTATATATTATTTTTGTCTGTTACACCCGGCAAGCAGGGAGGTGAGTTTATCCCTGAAGTGCTCAATAAGATTAAAGAATTTAAAAATATGCATCCATCAAAAGAGGTGAATATAGATGGTGGAGTAAATGCAACAAATATTGAAGAAGTTGCAGAAGCAGGCGTAGATAAGATAATTATAGGAAGCGGGATTTGGTATAGCGATGACCCTCTATCTGCCTATAACAGTCTTGAAAAGATGATAGATTAGCTGTTTTTGCAATTTTATTGTTTATGTGTTAATCTTATATTATAATTTACTAGGTATAATTAAGTCAGGATGTCTTTAACAGGCAGACTGCAAGCGATAATATGATAAGTCAGGAATTAATTGAGGAGATTAAGCAAAGACTTTTAAAAGAAAAAGAAGAGCTGGAAGCTAAAATTGCCAAGCTTAAGATGCCTGAGGAAGGAATGGTCAACCCTCAGGTAGATGATATAGCTAATGATGCAGAGGAAGATATATATGAAGAAGGAATGCTTCATTTTTACGAAAAGGTGCTTGATAAGGTTAACACAGCTTTATCTAGAATTGAAGACGGCTCATACGGCACATGTATTCACTGTGGAGGTGAGATAGAAGAGAGAGTTTTACGTGAAGTTCCTTGGGCACAACATTGTCCGAAGTGCAGTAAAGGTATGCACGGGGAAGACAATAATTAATTATAAAAATATGGAATACAGTATGGAAAATCTGCCCAAAGGGCAGATAAAAATTACTTTAAAGATATCAAAAGATGAGATGGGAAAGTTTTTGGATAAAGCAGCAAGAGAGATATCCAAGCACAAAAACATAAAGGGATTCAGGCCGGGTAAAGCTACCAGAAAGGCGGTTGAGCTTGAGGTTGGCAAAGAGTATCTCTGGAGAGAGGCTGCAGTGCTTGCTATGCCTGAGTTTGTACAGGAAGTTGTAGACAAGGAGAATCTTAAAACAGTGGGCAGTCCAGAGTATAATATTGGTGAAGTAAAGCCTGATAATGATTTGGAGTTTGATGTGGTGTTAAACCTTGTGCCTGAGGTTAAACTTCCTGATCTTGATTCGCTGAAAGTTAAAGATATAAAAGCAGAGGTCAAAAAAGAGCATATTGACAAGGCTGTAGATGAACTCAGGAGATCAAAAGCAACTGAGAAACTTATTTTAAGCCCTGCCAAGAAAGGCGACAGAGTGGATATTTCTCTTGAAGTTGAGATGGGAGGGCAGGTTATAGATAAATCAGATAAAGTGACTGTGTATATTGGCGAGGGCAGGTTTATACCCGGTTTTGAAGATGCGCTGGTCGGTCTTTCCAAAGGCGAAAGCAAAGAGTTTACACTTAAATTTCCCAAAGATTATCCCAATAAAGAACTGGCAGAAAAAGATGCCACATTCAAGGTAAAGGTTTTGGAGGTTTATGAGGTAAGCCTGCCTGCAAAAGACGATAAGTTTGCTCAGAGTGTATCTGACCAGTTTAAAACTGTCAAAGATTTGGAAAAATACATTGAGGAGGATTTAAAAAGAAGAGAAGAGGACAGATTGAAGGCTCAACAGGAAAATGAGATACTTGATATAATTATAAAAAATTCTACTTTTTCAGATATTCCTGAAATTTTGATTAATTCTGAAGCCAAAGCGCTTTTGAGAGAGTTTGAGTTTGACCTTTTAAGGCAGGGTATATCTGTAGATGACTACCTCAAACAGATAGGAAAAAGCCGGGATGATCTGCTGCTGGATATGGCACCCAAAGCTGTGGAGAGAGTAAAGGCATCGTTGGTTATGAGCAAGGTTGTTGAGGAGTACCAAGTTTCTGTATCTGAAGAAGAGTTAAACGCTGAACTTGATAAGATTGAACAGGCATATCAGAATGATAAGCAAATGCTGGAAAGCCTGCAGAAGTCTGATACCAAGCAAAGAGTTTACAATATAATGTTGTATAACAAAACCATGGACATGCTCAGGGATAAAATGGTAGAGAAAAAGGACAAATAATCTGTTTCTTTGATATATTCATAATTAACTCGTCTGATATAGGGCGAGGGAATGATGGATATGAATAAAAGAAAGAAACAGGTTTTAAAAAAGAAGAGAAAAAAACAGGGTAAAAAGATAAAAACATTAAGATATGGCTAAAACTATCCCGAACATCGGGATAGTTTTATATAGGATTGGTGATATAAATTACTATAAGTCAAAATAGTCTATAGTATAATAACTTATTAATAAGTTTTTTATTTTTTATGAATTACTACTCTCAGTCTTTGGAGATGCACAAAAAGAAGAAAGGCAAGATAGAAGTACAGAGCAAAGTGAAAGTAGAGACCAGAGATGACTTATCGCTTGCCTATACGCCTGGGGTGGCAGAGGTTTGCAGGCAGATAGCGAGTGATATATCAAAGGTATATGACTATACTATAAAGAAAAATACAGTGGCTGTAGTTTCAGACGGCTCTTCAGTGCTTGGATTGGGGAATATTGGAGCTGAAGCTGCTATTCCTGTGATGGAAGGCAAAGCTTTACTTTTCAAAGAGTTTGGTGATATCGACGCTTTTCCTGTGTGTTTGAGGACACAGGACGTTGATGAGATTGTAAATATTGTGAAAAACATTTCACCCATCTTTGGGGGAATAAACCTTGAGGATATATCAGCTCCAAGATGTTTTGAGATTTTGGACAGGCTAAAGCAAGAGTTGGATATTCCTGTTATGCATGATGATCAACAGGGTACAGCAGTAGTAGTCTTAGCCGGTTTGATAAATTCATTAAAACTAACAGGTAAGTATAAGGATAAAGTAAAGGTGGTAGTTAGCGGAGCTGGGGCCGCAGGAATTGCTATTGTAGATATTCTGATTAAATATGGTTTTTCCAATATCATCCTTTTTGATTCAAAGGGCGCTATTTATTATGGCAGAAAAGATTTAAACAGTATTAAACAGAGGGTGTCAAAGGTTACCAATAAGGCTTGTATAGAGAATATAGACGATTCAAGATGCGTGAAAGGGGATATAGGGACGGCTCTTGAGGATGCTGACGTATTTATAGGTGTAAGCAAAGCAGGTATTTTAACACAAGATATGATATCTAAAATGGCTGACAAATCTATAGTCTTTGCTCTTGCTAATCCTGAGCCTGAAATTATGCCTGATGTAGCCAGACAGGGAGGAGCTTATATAGTAGCTACAGGAAGATCAGATTTTCCAAATCAGGTTAATAATTTGTTGGCTTTTCCCGGTATATTTAGAGGAGTCTTTGATGGAGGTATAAAATCTATATCTGATGACGTGTTGATAGTTGCAGCTGAGGCTTTATCTAATTATATTATACCTTCTGTAGATGAGATATTACCTAATCCGTTGGATAGAAATCTTCCTTTTTATATTGCTGATCAAATTTCTTCTAAATTTGGTAATTCTAAAATAGGTTAAATTCGTAATTAATTGACTTTTGCAGGTAGTAGTTTATAATTAAATTAACAGGCAAAAGCCTGAAATTATAAATTCAGTTCAGCTTGGAAAAAAGCGCTTGGCTGAACAAAAACAAAAATATGGACGATGCAAAGCAAAAAAAAATAATAGATGCTTTAAATTTAATAGAGGGGGCAAAAGTGTCACTGCAGGAGGCTATAGATCTGTTGTCTGATGTTGCCGGCAAGGAGGAGGTCAAATCATTGCTTTCCAAAGCCAAGAACAAAGGATCAGTAGCTGATTTTCATGAGGAAAAAGTTATAGAAGGTGTATTTGATGGTGAGAACATGATAGGACCAGACGGCAAGCAGTATGCAGTACCGCCAAATTATGCATCAAAGTCCAAACTTGTGGAAGGAGATCTCCTGAAGCTGACTATAGATAAATATGGCAATTTTACTTATAAGCAGATTGGACCAATAGAGAGAGCAAGACTGAAAGGAACTTTGATTAAAGATGAGTCAACAGATACTTGGAAAGTATTGGCAGAGGGCAGGGCATACAATGTTCTTCTGGCGTCTGTTACATATTTTAAAGGAGAACCCGGGGATGAAGCTATTATTCTGGTACCCAAAGACAAAGCTTCTAAATGGGCAGCAGTAGAGCACATTATCAAGCAGGTAAGTCTGCCTGACACCTCAAGCCCGGCACTGGGTGCAACTCATACCCAAAACAGTGGAGGTCTTTTTACAGATGAAGAAAAGAGTGAACAGGAATCATCTGATAGTGCAACTAATGTAACAGAAAATGAAGTACAAGAAAGTTCAAATACCCAAGATCAGCCATCTCAAACTACTGATCATAAAAAATCTATTTTTGATGACTTTAGTTTGGGTGGTTCAGATGATTTGGATGATCTTACATCTTCACCAGCAAAGGATACATCTGGTATATTAGAAGATGCATCCAGTGTACAATCTGATACATCTTCAAATTCTTCATCAAAAAACCAATATCAAGAAGAGCAGACAATGCCTGAAAGCACACAGGTGTCTGAGCCTCAATTTACAGCAGAAGAGACAAAAAACAGTGAAGACAATTTTTCTAATCCTGTCAATCAAGAAGATGTAAAACCTTTTAGTGATATACCTCAAGAGCAAGCCGCTACAGGCTTTGATGTGGATACAGGACAGATTACATCTGATACAGGTGCTGGAGATGAAGTAGGGAGCAGGCAGGCAGCTGTTTCTGAACAAAAAGATGATGATTTGTTTGCACCATTTCAGGAGGAACAAGCCAGTAATAAGACTTCTGGTATGGGAGATGGATTGGATGCACTGGTTGGACAGGGAGGTGACGAGATTTCTCAAGGACCTCAAGCAGAGGATCAGCAGAAAAAGGAACAGCAAGACCAATTCCCTCAAAACAATGATGGATTTGAAAGAATATAAACTATTTACAAACCATAAATCCGAAATCCGAAATTCTAAATAATTACTAATAATCCAATTTAATAAATGACAAATGTCAAAATCCCAATATCAAATCAAATCCAAAATCCAAAATTCAAATAGCAATAATGAAGGTTTGGGATTTGACATTGGACATTTGTCATTGATTTGTCATTTGGACTTTGGAATTGGGATTTTTTATTATTGATAAGTGATAATTAAATTTATTTTCTTTAATTTTGAATTTTGTATTTTTTAGAATTTCGGATTTCGAATTTAGAATTTTTAATTTTTATGCCTGAAACATTATATAGAAAATATCGACCACAAAATTTTGACGAAATAGTAGGACAGGAGGTTGTTGTAACTACTTTAAAAAATGAAATTATAAGCAGCAATATTGCCCATTCTTATATTTTTGCAGGAAGTAGAGGACTGGGAAAAACATCTACTGCCAGAATATTTGCTAAAGCAGTGAATTGTCTAAGCAGAAAGGATTCAGAGTATAATCCTTGTAATATATGTGAAGTGTGTGAATCTATAAACAAAGGACAAAATGTTGATGTTATAGAAATTGATGCAGCATCAAACAGAGGGATAAATGAAATAAGACAGTTGAGGGAGACTATTGGTTTTACGCCGGCTAGGAATAGATATAGGGTTTTTATAATAGATGAGGTTCATATGCTTACCACGGAGGCGTTTAATGCTCTTCTCAAAACCCTGGAAGAGCCGCCCCGACATGTTATATTCATACTTGCCACTACAGAACTTCATAAAGTTCCTGATACTATTTTGTCAAGATGTCAGATTTTTGCTTTTAGAAAAGTATCTTCTGATAAGATAAAAAATAGGCTTTTACATATTTGCAAAAAAGAGAAAGTAAAAGTAGCTGATGATGTGATTGATGAGATTGCTCAAATGTCAGGTGGGTTTTTAAGGGATGCAGAGTCTATACTGGGACAAGTGTTGTCTATAGGTAAAGCTAAAATTACACCTGAAGATGCGTCTTTTGTTTTGCCTTCAGTGAGTGGTGATGAGGCAAGAGATCTAATATTTGCAATGCAGAAAAAAGATTTGAAAAAAGTGGTTAAAATCGTGGAGGATTTGGACGAAAGAGGGGTTGATTTTACATATTTTGTAAAAGATGTTTTAAAAGTGCTTAAAAATGTTTTAGAAAAGATTTATCTACAGGAAGAAATCATAGATGATTTGGTTAAGATTTTTAAAGAAAATAAAAATCTTCTCATCTATATTAAGTTTTTTGATAGAGTATTATTTGAACTGAAAAGGACAGAGTTTCCGGGTCTGTTTTTAGAGGTAGAAATACTTGATTTTCTGGGAGACTCCTCTTCAGTTTCAGTAGTATCCCCAAGTACCATAAACAGTTCACAGCAAAACAAGAAAGATAAAGAAAAACCGTCTAAAGAAATGAAGAATAGAGGTAAGAATAAAAAGGCAGATAGCAGGGAAATAGAAAGCACCGAGAAGTCAAAAAAAGAAACAGAGGAAGAGATGGAAAACAGGATAGAGATGACAGATGATGATAAGGATTTTTTGGAGAAGATAAAAACAAAGTGGGCAGATGTTATATCTGTCAGTAGAAAATACAATCATTCCCTGCCTTTGAGTTTGAAAGTATCATCTCCAATATCTTATGGCGTCAAAGGAAAAAACGTCCTTGAGATAGGATGTTTTTATGAGTTTCATTTAAAGAAATTGCAAAAAGTTGAAGTACGGTCAATGGTAGAGGATGTTTTAAAAGATGTTTTAGGTGAGGATGTTGAAATTATAGTAAGCAAGATAGAGTATATGGATAACTATGAAGTGTCTCAAAGTATGTTTACACCAGAAGATAAAGAAAAAGATGATCTAGTAGATGAAGCCCTTGATGTTTTTGGAGGTCAGTTAGTTGAAGGATAAGCAGATGAAAAATCCTAATATAAATTTTCTAATTTTCAATTTACAATTTTCAAACAATTCCCCAATAACCCAATTTAATAAATGTCAAATTCCAAAGCTCAAATGTCAAATTCAACCCAGCTCCACTTTTTGAGGTAAATCTGTGTTATAAAGCCATAGGATGTATAATTTGATTTAAAGCAACATATCTGCAGATAATCTTGAAAAGTGGGGCTGGATGGGGCTGGCAAGTCGACCAATATACAGTGTCAAAGCCAAAACTATCATTATTGTTATTTTGGATTTGGGGCTTGGGATTTTATTTGACATTTGGATTTTGGTATTTGGAATTCTATAGGTTTGGGTTAATTAGGAATTAGAGCAGTTGGGTTAATTTATATATGGTGTTTGGAGTTATTAGCTTTAGAATTTAGGATTTCGAATTTAGAATTTATTTTATAATTGGTATTGTTTCTTGACTTTTAACTTTTTTATTATATGATGTTTAGATACAATTAATTATAATTTAACTAGAATTAATATTATATGTGGATTAGGAAAATAGGCATAGATCTGGGCACAACCAATACTTTGGTGCATATACCCGGCAAAGGTATAGTTATAAATGAGCCATCTGTGGTAGCACAATCTGTAGGAGACAAAAAAGTACTGGCTGTAGGAGATGCGGCCAAGGAGATGCTTGGAAGGACGCCCGATACTATAGTAGCATCACGTCCTTTGAAAGACGGAGTAATAGCTGATTATAAAACAACTGAGGCTATGCTTAAATATTTTATTAATAAAGCTACAGGAGGCTGGAGAATCATCAGACCAGAAGTTATGATAGCTGTTCCCGGAGGCATCACATCCACAGAGAGAAGGGCAGTGATAGATGCTACTCTTGCTGCAGGTGCCAAAGCCGCTTATATTATCAAAGAGCCTATAGCTGCCGCAATTGGTGCCAATATCCCTATAGGTTCTGCTTCAGGGAATATGATTGTGGATATGGGAGGAGGAACTTCAGAGATAGCTATTATATCGCTTGGTGGGATTGTTACCAGTTCTTCTGTGAAGGTAGGTGGAACAAGATTTGATAATTCTATATCTGATTATATAAGAAGAAAGTATAATCTGGCTATTGGTGAGAGAACAGCAGAAGAGATTAAGATAAAAGTAGGTTCTGCTGTGTATATGAAAGATAAGCTGAAGATGCATGTTAAGGGAAGAGATATGATTTCAGGCCTGCCGCGTACCATAGAGGTTACATCAGATGATGTTACAGAGGCTATTCAGGGAGATCTTGAGCTTTTAATTAGTGCTGTGAAAAATGTGCTTTTCAATACTCCGCCGGAATTATCTGCTGATGTTATAGAAAAAGGCATGATCCTGTCCGGAGGAACTTCTCTGTTAAGACACATGGATACACTTTTATATCAGGCAACAGGTATTCCTACCAGAGTTGCAGATGATGCACTTTTATGTGTAGCCCTTGGGACCGGTATAGCACTGGATAATCTTGATGCATACAAAAGATCAATACTCTCTACAAAATAATGTGTTTAATTTTTACACAAAACTAATATCAACCTAAACACAAATACCACAATTGTAATATTTGTGCTTTGATTTGGAGGATATTGAATAAAGATTAAAGCAGAGAAGATGGGGAGTTGATGCAATATGACTTTACAGTTAATCTAAGGGACTACTTCTGAATAGGTTTTTCAAAAATTGAGGATTTTTGTTTAATTCAAAAGAATTCCTCCGGTTTGTTTGCAGAGTAGTTTATTTTAAAAGTTTTGGGTAAGGGAGTAGAGTGGCATAATTATGGATACTGCCATGGCACCTACCCCAATACCTAATACAAGTATCAACAGGGGTTCTATAATTTGAGGAAGATTTTTCATGGTCTGATCAATATCTTCTTCGTAGAAGGAGGCTATTTCTTTTAAAACAGTATCTACCTCTCCTGATTCTTCACCAACTGTGATCATCTGAATAATCATAGGAGTAAAGAGTTTTGGAAATTTGCTGACACTTTGACTAATCGGTAGTCCTTTTTTAATATCTTCTGCTGCTTTAAGTAGTGATTTTTTATAGTGAACATTGCCTACAACCTTGGCTGTTATTTCAAAACATTTGATAATGGGTATGTCTGTTTTTAAAAGTGATGACATTGTGCGGGAAAATCTGGCCAGATTTATCTTTCTGCTAATGTTTCCCATAATAGGAGATTTGAGTATAAGATAATGAAAAAAACTTTTTCCTTTATCAGTCTTATGAATAAGTTTTAGTACAATTATAATAAATACAAAGATGCCCAGTGCTATAATTCCGTTTTGTGTAAGGAAATCACTTATAGCAATAAGTATTTTAGTTGGAAGTGGAAGTTCAGCCTTTATCTCATCAAATATACTGACCAGTTTTGGGATAACAAATACCATCATAGCAATACCTATGCCAATCATAGCGATGACGACTATAGCAGGATATATCATAGCTCCTTTTACTTTGGATACAATCTCGTGATCTTTTTTCATTTGTAGATAAACTTGATTGAGAACCTCCTCTAGGTTACCTGATATTTCACCAGACTCCACCATGGAGACGAAAAGCTCACCGAATGTTGATTTATGATCTTTCAGGGCTTCTGCAAATGACGTACCCTTCTCGATTTTATTGTGAATATCAAGCAGAATTTCTTTAAATTTTTGATTTTTGGTCTGTTGACTAAGAGTATGGAGAGCTTTAGATAAAGGAAGTCCTGTCTTAATCATGACACTGAGGTTTTGTGTGAATATTATTTTTTCTTTTATTGGTACTTTGGTGAATTTTGATATGTCAGTTTTGAGAAGTTTGGATATAAAACTGTCCTGTTTTTTAGGTCTGGTATTTGTTTTTTTAATGTTGTCTATCTCAGTCATATAATTATTCTTTAGTTACTCTCATGACTTCTTCTATGGTTGTGATGCCATTTTTAGCTTTAATAAATCCATCTTGTGCCATAGTAATCATTCCCTCTTTAATGGCTGCTTCTTTTATATCTTTGGCAGTACCTTTTTTCATGATCAAATTAACAATGGTAGAGTTAACTTCGAGGACTTCATATATACCTATCCTTCCTTTGTATCCTGAGTGTCCACACTTACTACACCCCTTTCCTTTGTAGAAGAGGAGAGATGATAACTGCTCTTTACTGGATGCTATGGATCCTGTTTTAGATAATACTTTCATAAGCTGGGGAATATCAAACCGCTGTTCTATTTCGCGGATTACTTCTTTGTCCAGTTGGTAAGAGTATATACAGTTCATACATATTTTCCTTACCAGTCTCTGGGCAATGATGATGTTGGTAGTAGATGCAATAAGGAAAGACGGGATATTCATATCCTGTAGACGAGGGATGGCTGTTGCAGCATCATTGGTGTGAAGTGTGGAAAGAAGCAGGTGTCCTGTCATGGCAGCATTAACTGAGATATCAGCTGTCTCTGTGTCTCTAATCTCACCAACAAGTATTATATCAGGATCTTGTCGTAGGAATGCTCTCAGTCCTGCTGCAAATGTGTATCCTATTTTGGGATTTACCTGCGACTGGTTTACACGAGGCATGCGGTATTCTATAGGATCTTCAATGGTGGTGATGTTTACTTCAGGCTTATTGAGTATATTTAAAATAGTGTAGAGGGTGGTGGTTTTACCAGATCCTGTTGGTCCTGTGACAAGTATCATTCCATGCGGTTTGTGGATGTTTTTCTTTACAATTTCAAGGGCTGATTTTTGAAAACCAAGCTGTTCCAGTGTGAGAATTTGCCCTGATTCATTGAGAAGTCTCATCACCACCTTCTCACCGTCATAGACTGGAATAATGGATACACGAAAAGATATTTTGTATTGATCGTTTTCTATTTTAAATCTTCCATCTTGTGGCAATCTGTGTTCATCAAGCTTGAGATTAGAGAGAATCTTAACTCTGGCAACCAGTCCGGGGTGTATTTTTTTGGGCAAGGTCATTACTTTTCTCAGCAGTCCGTCAACTCTCATTCTGACAATAACTTCTTCTTCTGCAGGTTCTATGTGTATATCTGATGCTTCAGTGAACACCGCATATTCCAGTATAGAGTCTATTACCCTCACCACCGGCAAGTCTGCAGCCAGAGCTTTGAGTTTTTCTTTTTCATGTTTTTCATCTCCTTTTTTTTGGTATTTGTTGGTAAGATTTTCAAATTCAGTTTGAAGTGATTTATGATATTGCTTGAAAATCTTTTTAAATCCCGAAGGATTGGTGATATAGTTTTCTACCTCTAATCCAGTCCTTTTTTTAATAAATTCATTGGTTTGCAGATCTGCGGGTTCAGGACTTGCAAGTTTAATATGTGTTGAATCTTTATCAAAGGCAACAATATCATGATTGATGGCAATGGGTTCTGGTATAAGTTCAAGTATGTCCTGACGTATAACCCTGTCTTTTAAATTGATATAAGGCATATCTATGAGAGCGGCGTATTTTTCATATAGCACCTCTTCGGGTATTATTTTTTTGTCCAAAATATAAGCTTCTAAACTTTTTTGTTCTTTTTTGGCTTCTTTTACAAGTTTCTTAAAGTCTTTTTCTGTGGTCAGGTTTTCATTTATGAGGATTTGTTTTAAGTATTTTTCATCTATCATTCTTTTAGAGTAAATTATACCTAATTAAATTATTCTCAACTCCCTTATATTTATATATAATTATATATATTATATCATATAC
>WFTA01000084.1 GCA_015485715.1 Patescibacteria group bacterium | reverse complement strand
TGGTATAGGAGCACTGCTTTAGCTTTCACTCTTGGTGGGATTTTGTTCCTGTGGTATACTTTGCGTATATACTGTTCCAGTTTCTCTATGACTCCCATAATCCTTTATTTTCCCTCTTTCTGTCTCGCACCTCCCTTATCTTGACATGCTCCCTACAAACTTTAGAGCGCTCATATTTCAATTCTACCCCCTCCAATCCAAGTGGAGGGGTTCTCCCTTCTAAAAGTTGACATCCTCCTTGATTAAGTCAAGTCAAAAGATTATCTTCAAAAATAAGATGATGCTAAGGGAGGGAGAGTCTTTGAAACCACAAGAAAGTGAACACCTTTTAGCATGGGAACTTCCATTGGTCCGTCAGAAATTAAAAGAAAAAGATTATTACACTCTAATAAAAGAAGGAAAGTTATATTCTATAGAGGATAAGGCCGTAGCACTTCTTTATAAAGCTAGTCAATACGACCATCATGAATTTTGGAAAGCTGATCCGCCGATAGAAAATCTAAAAGAACAGGAAGAGTATTTTAAAGCTTTTAAATGGTTCTTGAAAAAATATAATCTCAAACCAACATTTGTAGAAAAAGGACTTAAGAGGGTTCAGCTCATTCTTATTCATGCTTTTATTCCAAGAAAACATGTCCGAGAGTTCCTAGAGCTCACCTATAGATTATATAATAAATTTAACAGGGAAGGGGAAGACCCATTTTCTATTTTATCATTGGAAAATAGAGAACTTAAAGCTATTATTACAGAAGAACTTAAAAAGATAAATACTATACGAACATATATGTATATATTGGATTACGAAATAACCTTGAATAAAGTTAAGAATGTATTATACACAATTTTTGCCTTATGGAGAGGAGAAGAAATAGCTCACAGTTTACCAGATTGGTTTGTAGTAGAGATATATAGATTCAAAAGAGAGAAAGAATCGTCTGCAGGAAGAGAAATTTTAAGAAGAACGTCTTTATATGAGGAAGAAGGAAGACTTAAATTAACAAAGAGCTTCAAAAAACAGAGTCCTGATTTTGCCTTCTTTGATTTTAAATACAGAAGAATTAATTATAAAATAGAGGAAAGCACAATTATATTGCCGAAACCACCTTATTATGTTGTTATTAATCAGGGTATTAAAACAACCCTTACCAGATTTACAAGACTTGAAGACGAACCCTACTATATCTTCGTTACTCATGAACGGATTCTTAGGGAAGAAAAAATAGGAAACTATTCAATATACTTTTATTCTGAAGGCACAGAATTTATAAGCATAGGGGGAGTAGAAGTTCCCTTTATAAAACCGTTAGAAACAGGCGCTAAAGTATTCTATGATAAGTTCTATATAAAACTGAATAAACCTGAATTTGTGCATATTTATATCTCAACACCTTCTGGTGAATATTTATCCTCAGAGAATATATCTTCATATAAAGAACTGACTCAAGAAGGCAGGTATGAAATAGTTTATGATATAGTTTACGAGAATGGAAATAGAAGAAGCTTTGAGAAAGTAGTTTATATTTTTAAGGAAAAACCCCTTTTAAATTTTAAAGATTTAACAGTTACTTATAAAGGCAAAGAGTATAGCATGGAAAAAGAAAAAGAAATAGTAATAGAAGAATTTTCAGAAAAGTTCAAGGCTTCGATTTCTTATATAGAAAAGACAGAGAACATTTCAAATAGCATACTGGAAATACATATAGCAAATAGTAAGATTATAAACGGCCTATTCATCAGATTATTTAACAAATGCGGTCTAATGATAGAAAATAATATTATTGTTGGCTCATCAAGCAAGATTTCAATAACATTAGACAACTATCCTCAAGAATTCATTAGTTTTCCTTTGAGAATACAGCTGATTTTGAAGTACAAGAATAGAAAGTTTTTTTTAGATGAAAAGGAGATTGATGGGACAAATACAACCCCATGCCCTTCCTACTATGTTTGGATCAACGCATTGAATGTAACTTTGGGGGGGAAGCCTAATGTTAAATACAAATTTGAACTGGCAGCCAATATCGCATACATTAAACCAAAAGAAAGAAAAAGTCTAAAAAGAATATTTGGAGTAGAAAATGGAGAGGAGGTTCTTAACAAACTTGAAGAAATACTAAACAACCCTAAATCTGTTCAAAGAAATTTCCTGAAGAAAATTATATCAGACACAGATATACTCAAAATTATAGATAGACATTTTATTATAAAGGAGGGAAGGAAATGAGGCTAAATCCGCTAAAACTTTACAAGGATTTAAGAGACATTTATGTGGGCTTCCTTGAAACCTATTGGAACACAAGGTACAGTTATTTAAATGAAAAAATAAATGCAATTAAGAACCCTGATAATTATATTAAAGGTCCGTATTTGCAAATTATCCCCCCTTACTTAAGGAGCAGATCGGTAAAGGAACTTATCGATGAAGAAGTGTTGCATCCTCAAACACTCAATATCTTCGGAAACATACACTTATACGAACATCAGGAAAGGGTGATAAGAAATGTAGTTCAGAACAAAAGGAATACGCTAATAGCCACAGGAACAGGAAGTGGAAAGACAAAAGCTTTTCTAATCCCGGTAATAGACTATGTGCTGAAAGTAAAGAAGGATAAACCAAAAGGAGTTAAAGCCATATTTTTGTATCCGATGAATGCACTTGTAAATGACCAATTAAAGGAGTTAAGGAAAGTATTAAAAGGCACAAAAATTACTTTTGGAAGATATACAGGAGACACTCCCTATGATAAAAAGGATTATGATAAGAAATACGGAGAGCAAGCTTATGAAAAAGATAAAAAAGAGTGTCCAGAAGAGCTGCTTACAAGAGAAGAAATACTTAGCGAGATTCCCGACTTGCTAATAACTAACTACTCAATGCTTGAGTATCTTTTATTGAGACCTAAAGACAGCCCTCTGTTTGATAAAAAAACTTGGAAGTTCATAGTTATAGATGAAATACATGTTTATAATGGGGCAAAAGGAGCTGAAATAGGTTATTTATTGAGAAGATTAAAAAACAGAGCTTTTGAAGATAAACTGATATGTATAGGTGCAAGTGCAACATTGGGCAAAAATAATTCTGAAACACTTAAAAAAGCTGCGGAATTTGCTCAAGATATTTTTGGAGAACCTTTTGATGAGAGAGATGTTATTACTTCAAAAACAGTTGAACTACACCCAAACGGTAAGCCATGGTTCAAGGACTTAGATTTGGAAAGAATACTTGAAATTGCAGAAAGTGGAGATTTAAGCAAACTAAAAGAGAAGCTAAAAAGTGAAAACAAGGATATCTCCCTTTCTGGGCAGACAATAGAAGAGCTTTTATACGAATTTTTCAGAAACTACGAAGGTCTCTATACCATAATAAAAATATTAAAAAAAGAACCTAAAACCATAAGCGATCTTATAAGTGTTGTTCCAGAGAGTAAATCCTCTATAAAAGAGGAAAACAAAATAATAGCTTTAATTGAGCTTTTATTTAGAGCAAGCAAAAAGGAAGATGGAAGAGAGCAGCAAAGGCTTTTAAATGCAAGATATCACTTCCTCTTAAGATCACCTGAAGGAGTATATGCGACATTAAACGATAATGGGACAATTGATAGAGTATTCTTTGAGAAAAAGATAAAGGAAAAGGACAGAAAGGTGTTTCAACTTGCAACTTGTAGAATATGTGGGGAGGTATTTCTTACAGGATATAAAAGAGAAAATGAAAATGGAATAAGTGTATTAGATGTAGATCCAGACTTGCTTAAAGATCCGTTCAGGATAGATACTTATAAAAGAGTATTTATCTTCCTTTCTAAGGAAAAATTAGATAAGAGTTTTATAGAAGGTGGAAAGGGGAAAGGGAACGCCATAGAGATTTGGTTTAATCTTGAAACTGGAGAGTTTGCAGAGAATATTGGCGGTGACGATAGTTCTTTTTACGCTTATGAACTTTTACAAGAAGAAACAATATTTAATCAACCTAAGAAATGCCCTACGTGTGGCGTTGAAGGGAAAAAATACAAAAAAGGAAGATGGGTTAGTTATTTTACTCCTGCTGAGGAATATCCTCAAGCAAGTATCCTTGAGGTTGTATACAGAAATGTTGTAGAGAATAGTGGGAAAGCTGAAGACAAAAAAGTTATAGTTTTTTCGGACAGCAGGAAAGATGCTGCATTTTTTGCACCTTTCTTTGAAGACTTCTATATGGATAGATGGAGAACATGGGTTATTTACTCCCAGCTGAAAGATACCCCAATAGACTACGAGAAAATCATAAACTTAAGTTTGAATTGTATAGCTTCGTCTGTACAAAAAAATAAGAAAAATATCAAGGACAAGTTTAAGATAGAATTTGAAGGTACACTACTTGAAGAATTTGTTTTAAACGACAGTCAGTCTTTAGAAAGATTAGGGCTTGCAAAGTTTATGCTTAATGAAGATATAGAAAAAGAAGCGCTTAAAGATTTACGATTTTTAAAAGAATATGGTCTTAATGAATCTGAGATAAAAAATCTTCTTTACTACATACTAACTGGACTTAGAGAAAATAGAATTGTGGGCGACAATATAGATGTTCTTGAGCAAACATGGGTTATATGGAAAGAAAACCCACCCAAGCGTAATCGAAGAGATGCAACTTTTATTCCTAAAAAAGAGAATAAAAGAATTCGTTTGATAAGCAAAATTCTAAAAACAAAGGATAAGACTCAAATAGTAGAAATACTTAATAAATTGTGGGAAGTTTTAACAAATACAGGGATTCTAAAAGGAAACAGAGAACGCTACTTAGATATATCAAAATGGGCTATTGTAAAAAATGAAATTATTCATGTGTGCAATAAATGTAGAAGAATCCATGTATGGAATGTAAAAAACATTTGCTTAAACGATAAGTGCAAAGGGGTTTTAGAACCAGCCTACTTAGATAGTATTCCAAGATCAAAAGCTCTAAAGAAGTTATTTAAATCTGTTGAATGCCATGAATTTTTAAATTACATAGCAAAAGCTCAAGAACATACAGCTCAACTTGCAAGGGAAGAAGGTTCAAAAATTCAGGAGGATTTTAAAAAAGGAATTATAAATATCTTGAGTTCTTCTACTACATTTGAGCTTGGAATAGATCTCGGCGAACTTCAAGTTGTCTTCCTTCATAATGTACCTCCTAGACCTGATAACTATGTGCAGAGAGCAGGTAGGTCTGGAAGATCCACAGAATCTACCGCTATTGTAATAACTTATGCGCTAAATAGACCCTTTGATATTAAAACATTTGCTGATCCAATGAGAATGATAAAAGGAGAAATCAGTCCACCCATAATAAAATTAGATAATAAGAGGATAATTCTAAGACATCTAAACGCAATTGCTCTTTCAAGATTTTTAAGGAAAGAGTTTAAAAACCACGACAAAATTACAGTGAAGGACTTTTTAGATAAAGATGGATTCACTAAATTTGAAAATTATTTAAACGCACATCCAGAGGAAGTGAAAGAAGACATAAAAAATGTTTTAAACCAAGCATCACTGATATCAGAATTTGGAGTAGAAAGCTGGAAATGGTGGAAGGGTAGTATAGATGTTATAGAAAATAAAAACAGTAAGGAGTTGTGGAATTTAGTAAAAAATGAGCTAGAACATGATATTAGTGAATTAGAGAACATAATCAATGATCTAACAGAACAAGCAAAAGAATCACTATCAAAAAGAAACTTTGGAGCATCAGAAAGGTTATCCAAACTTGCAAATATTTATCAGACAAACTTAGAGCAGTTGTATAACCAAGATATTATCTCCTTCTTAAGCAGAAAGGTCTTTATTCCTAAGTATGGTTTTCCTGTTGATGTAGTTTCCCTTGATATTTGGGGACATAAAGAGCTCAGTAGCAAGATCCAACTTGATAGAGATTTAGGAATAGCCATAAGTGAATATGCTCCAGGAGAGAAGCTAATAGCTTTAGGGTATTTAATAGCATCAACGTATGTTAAAATCAGTGAAAAGTTGAAGCCTGAACTATTTGAATATAAGTATTGTAAAGAGTGTTTGAGTTTTAACGATGGTAGAAGATTAAACACACAAGATGCGGAATTTAGCGATAAGCAATGTGATATATGCGGTAGCGACAATGTAGAGATTGGTTTCTACATAATACCAAGGGGGTTTGTTGTTAAAAATATTTCGGATATTTGGAATCAACTTGATAAGAAAATTCAGCAAGAGATAGAAGAGATTATAAATCAAAAAAGTTCACGTGTTATATTGCCTGTTGGCAAAATGTCTGCAGATTTTAAGCCTATTAATATAAGCAAGGTAAGGACCTTCTTTAAAAGTATAGAAGGTGAAGCTATAAAGAAAACAAAAAAGGTGAATGGTTTTGAAGTAACACCATATAATAGAGGAATTCTGGTAAAATTAAATTTATCTGAAGGTAAAAAAGTAAGATTATCTGATGGTTTAAGCCTATCCTGGTTGGATAAAGGAATTGGAAGAACTACAAAAGATATTGCAAGTCTTGGATATTCATTTTATACAGATGTTCTAAGCATTGCTCCAGACTTTAACTTAGCCAACCTAATAGGAAATGATGAAGATATATTTTCAGGATACCTTTCTCTAATGTACGCAATCATAGAAGGTGCATGTGATTTACTAAATATAAAGAGAGAAGATATAGATGGAGTTTTAAAACCTTCCTCCAATGATAATTATGAGCTTATAATATACGATAATGTCCCAGCAGGAGCAGGATTTATAGAGGATATATATGAGAGATTTGAGGAAGTTTTAGAAAAAGCTAAAAAATTAGTTGAGGAGTGTAAATGTGACGACGAAACTGTATGCGCAGAATGCCTACTTCACTTCTCGAATCAGATGTTTGCAAAAAGATTGAAAAGAGGGTTAGCAAAAAAGATTTTAGAAAGAGTGTTATCTATTACTTAAGAAGCCCGGCTGTTCAACCTGTTGATATACATTTGGTACATGCTCTGTTCAAAAAGGACATTAGATCTAAATTTTGCACAACATGAGCTATCTCCTATCAAGTTTCGGAGCAGGAGCAGAACAAGCCTATCATCAGGAAAAGGAGAAAACCTCAAGCATCGTCGCACAATATCCTGAGCAGACTCAAGTAATTCAATAAGCTCAAGCATAACAGGCGGAAATACAAAAGACAACATATACAGCCTGAAATCTATACCCTCAAGCTTAGATCTTAGCTTGAGAAGCACAACATGCTACACCGCCATTATCCAGAGCCTTATAGCCCTCAGCTTCCTGACCATGTAGCTCTCAAGTCCATGAGCCTTGAGAACCTTTATCTCAACCTATACCTGCCACCTGTGCTTGTAGCGCATCTCAAACTGCTTCTTGCTCAATCCCTTGTTGCTCCCCTCCCCTACTCTGTAGGCATAAAGAGACTTACCCACTCCCCTGAGCTTTACCTTTTCAGGTCTCGGAAACCACAGGTCTCTGAGCTTCTCTCTGCTTTCCTGATCCACTCTCCCCTGACTTATGGCACACATGAAGTCTATCTCCTGCAAAAGCAGGAAGTTAAGGAGCCTGGTACAGGTAAGACCTGCGTCGCACAAAAAGACGAGAGAAGCTCAACGTAGAGAGGAATTCTGAATCCGTTTGTCCAGAGGACTATGACCAGAGCTCTGTGAGCGGGAATGACCTTTCTGGAGTAAGGGTCGTAGAGTTTTCTGACACCTTCAATCTTAGAGCCGGTTTTTCTCAGGAGTGTGGTATCAGCGATGAGGAAGGTTTTATGGGAGGAGCTGAGTTTAGCAAGGAGCTTGTGCACAAGGGATTGGATCTGAGGTAGGGGGTTGAAGTTGAAGGAACTCAGGAATCTTGAGAGAGTTGAAGCGGAGCAGGCAGGTGAGGGGGATATTCCTCGGGGAGATTCTTTTTTAAAGACTTGAGTAATGCCTTGTCAAGTGTTGCAAAACTTTAGATCTTAAGCAAAAACTCCTCTTTTTCAGTTACCCGTGATCTCCGCTCTGAGCTTTACAACGGTGTTCACCGCATCTTCCTTGGGAACGTCCCACCTTTCTCCGGTTACCCTGTTCTGGATCTCCACCTTTCCCTCTCTGATCTTTCTTCCC
>WFTA01000083.1 GCA_015485715.1 Patescibacteria group bacterium | reverse complement strand
TTATAAATTAAGCCGATGTAGCTCAGTTGGTAGAGCCCTATCATCCGATAGGACATAGATTAGAAGTCCAAATATTCACATTATAGATACTTTGTTTATAAATTAAGCCGATGTAGCTCAGTTGGTAGAGCCCTATCATCCGATAGGACATAGATTAGAAGTCCAAATATTCACATTATAGATACTTTGTTTATAAATTAAGCCGATGTAGCTCAGTTGGTAGAGCAACACCATGGTAAGGTGGAGGTCGGCGGTTCAAGTCCGCCCATCGGCTCACAAAAAATCCCGCCTCAAGCGGGATTTTTGGATTAGGAGATGATTGCGAGTTTATTTTTTTAGCTTTTTTGCAATAAGATAGCGGGTAGGTAGTACTGTATCAGGATTTAGAGACATAGAGTCTATATCTTCTTTGGCTAGAAATTCAGCAAAGTCAGGAAAATCAGAAGGTCCTTGGCCGCATATACCTATTTTCACATTGTACTTTTTAGCAACTTCAATTACATATTTTATTAGAGTCTTTACTGCTTCATTCCTTTCATCATAGATATGAGATACAAGTTCTGAATCCCTGTCTACTCCCAGTGTGAGCTGGGTAAGGTCATTTGATCCTATGGAGAATCCGTCAAAGAGTTGAGCGAATTTATCAGCCAAAATGACATTTGAGGGTATTTCTACCATCATATATATTTCCAAATTTTGTTTTCCCTGTTTTAACCCGTTTTTATTCATAATCCGTAGTACTTTTTCTGCTTCTTCGAGTGTTCTTACAAAAGGGATCATGATTTTGATATTTTTTAGTCCAACCTCCTCTCTTACTTTTTTGAACGCTGCACATTCCATATCAAATGCAGGTCTGAATTTTTCGTCATAATATCTTGATGCACCTCGCCAACCGAGCATGGGGTTTTGTTCGGTAGGTTCAAAATATTCTCCTCCTATCAGATGTTGATATTCGTTTGTTTTAAAATCAGAAAGACGCACAATAACGTCTTTGGGATAAAAGGCAGCACCTATCTTGGCTATCCCTTCTGCAAGTTCACCAATAAAAAAGTCTTTTCCATTGTCATATCCTGCATTTTTAATTATTTTTTTAATAGTATTTTGTGTTTTTTTGCTGGGTATTTTATCAATGTTTAGAAGTGCTAGTGGGTGTACTTTGATGTATTCATTAATTATAAATTCAAGTCTGGCTAAACCAACTCCGTCATTGGGTATAAAAGAGTGATAGAAAGCTTTGCTTGGTTCTCCTATGTTCATCATTATTTTTGTTTTGGTTTGGGGAATTTTGTGAATATTGGTTTTTCTTATTTTATATGGTACATACCCTTCATAGACATAACCCGTCTCTCCCCGAGAACAGTCTATAGTTACTTTTTGTCCTGTTTTAATAAGCTTGGTAGCATATTCTGTACCCACAATTGCAGGGATACCGAGCTCGCGTGAGACAATGGCAGCGTGAGCTGTCCTTCCACCTGAGTCTGTGACAATAGCTGAAGCTTTTTTCATAATAGGTTCCCAGTCCGGATTAGTGATGCTGGTGATGAGTACTTCTCCTTCCTTGAACTGATTTATATCTTTGACATCTAGGATAACCTTAGCTTTTCCCTGAGCTATCTTTTTACCCACAGATACACCCTGTACTATTACTTTGGGGTTTTTCTTTGAGATTACATATTCTTCAAGAATATTGGATACGCGGGTAGAGTAGATAGTTTCAGGTCTTGCCTGTACTATGTACAGCTTGCCTGAGATACCGTCTTTTGCCCATTCTATATCCATGGGTTTTTGATAATACTCTTCTATAATTACTGCCCATCTGGCAAGCTGAAGTGCTTCATTATCTGAGATGGAAAATCGGATCCTGTCTTTTTCAGGAACAGGGACGTTTTTAACCCTGTTTTTTTTGTTGCCATAAATCATCTTCCATCTCTTTGTGCCTAAATTTTTGCTAATTAGAGCTTTGTATCCTTTTTTCAATGTATCTTTAAATACTATAAATTCATCAGGACTTACCTTTCCCTGAACTATGTTTTCACCAAGACCGTAGATAGAGTTAATTAAAATCACACCTTTGAAACCTGATTCAGTATCAAGAGTAAACATAACTCCTGACGAAGCCTTATCAGATCTAACCATAAGCTGGACTCCAACTGACAGAGCTACCTTCATATGTTGAAACCCTTTGTCTTCTCTGTATGATATCGCTCTGTCAGTAAAAAGCGATGCAAATGCATTTTTAACAGCTTCCAGCAGCTCTTTTTCTCCATGGATATTAAGATATGTTTCCTGTTGTCCGGCAAATGATGCATCAGGTAAATCCTCGGCTGTAGCAGATGATCTAACAGCTACGTCAGCATATATAATTTTTGATTTTTTTTCTCCTTTTTTTGGTTTATAGGTTAGAGTAGAAAGTTTTCTATATGCTTTAATAATATCTTCTTTTAAATCTTCAGGGAATTTAGCATGTTTTATCATGGTTCTGATATGGTGTCCCCGTTTTTTAAGATCTTCAATTTTATTTTTATTGAGACCTGTTAGTGTTTTTTTAATTTCACTTTCCAGAGAGTTGTACTTGATAAAATATCTGTAGGCTGCAGCAGTAACAGCAAATCCATTCGGCACTCTGACACCTTTGCTGGCCAGATTAGAGTACATCTCGCCAAGTGAGGCATTTTTACCTCCAACCAGTGGAATATCGCTATTCCTTATTTCTTTAAACCAGAGTATGTTTTTGTTTTGTTTAATTCCAGCCATAAAATTTATTTATTACTTATAACTAGATTTGTTTTTTAAAATGAAACAATCTGTAATAAAGAGCTCCTATTAGTGAAAAAATTACAGCCCAGATGATTTTATATACAGGCTCTATAGTTAGGTTATAGAATGTCCATGTTTCTTGAATCCAAAACCATTTGTATACTGCTGAGAAAAAACCGACTATAAATCCCATAATTGTTGCATTTATGAGCAGGCTGTTTATTTTCCATCCTGTAATAAGAGTTTTAAAAGATATTTCTTTGTATAATCTGTATCCTATAATTGTAAATACACTTATCTCTATAAAAAAGGAGATTACAGATAATAAGTCATAGACAAGAGAACGGTAGGAGAATATTGAACTTATGAGAAGTGTGAGTATATTAAATCCTGCTAAAAATACAATAGCACGTCCTGAAAATTTCAAATACCATTGCAGTGAATGTCCTGCAATGTAGTGAAACGAATACTTGCTTTTTTCTTCAAGTAGTAATTTTTTTCCCCCGTCCATATGTTTTAAGTTAATTTTCGTATATTATACCATATTTCAAAAAACAAACCAAATAATTATATATTACACCCTGAAGTTTATTCCAAAAATTATCTTCAGTTTCTATGGAGTAGTTTGTTGTATATAATAGATCAAATCCAAACATTACTCTAAAAAGAGCATTTAATTCTAAGAATGCTTTAAGAAAGAATTGAATTCTGATCTGTAAAAACATGAAAAATAAGATCAAATGGATAAATTTAGGACGTATAGTACTCTGAATTCAGAAGGTGTTGACATATATTATAAGGTGTTTTATACTGGTAATGTTAGCACTTTCTTTATGGGAGTGCTAAAATTGTGGAAAATTATAAAATTAAGCTCAGCAGCCATTTGTGGTTTGCTGAGAAAAAGAGGAGTATGAATCTCAAGCCTCTGGGTAATAATATTATAGTAAAGGCTATTCAGGACGATACAGCTACCAAAGCTGGAATTGTACTACCTGATACAGCCGACAAAGAACGGCCTGAGAAGGGAGAGGTGGTAGCTGTAGGACCCGGAAAGCTATTAGATAATGGTCAGAGAGCTCCTATGTCAGTTAAAGTGGGAGATGTAGTTATTTTTAAAAAGTATTCACCTGATGAGATAAAGGTCGATGATGAAGAATACCTTGTTTTATCAGAATCAGATGTTTTAGCAGTTGTAGAAAAATAGTAATTAAGCTTCAGGCAGACAAATGTCTGCTTGGAGGAGTTTAATGTATGGCAAAGCAGGTTAAATACGATGAGCAGGCAAGGCAAGCATTAAAAAGAGGGGTAAATAAGCTTGCCAATGCTGTTAAAGTTACTTTGGGCCCTCAAGGCAGGGATGTAGTGATTGAGAAGAGTTTTGGGTCGCCTACTATTACCAAAGATGGTGTGACAGTTGCTAAAGAAATCGAGCTTCCTGATAAATTTGAAAATATGGGAGCAGAGCTTGTCAAAGAAGTTGCAAGCAAAACCAATGATGTTGCAGGTGACGGAACAACAACTGCTACTGTATTAGCTCAGAGTATGATCAATGAAGGGTTAAAAGTAATCTCAGCAGGTGCCAATCCTATGGCAGTTAAGAAGGGAATAGAGAAGGCAGTTGATGTGATTGTTGAAGAGCTTAAAAAGATTTCCAACCCTGTTTCTGGAAAGGAAGAGATTGAGCAGGTTGCATCTATTTCTGCAAATGATAAAGATATAGGTAAGCTCATTGCAGAGGTTATGGACAAGACTGGAAAGGACGGAATTATTACTGTAGAAGAATCTCAGGAGCTGGGACTTAAGTATGAGATAGTAGAAGGTCTTCAGTTCGATAAGGGATACGTATCACCCTATATGGTTACAGACAGTCAAAGAATGGAAGCTGTGTATGAAAATCCATATATTTTAATTACAGAGCAGAAGATTTCATCTATACAGGATATTTTACCATTACTTGAAAAACTTGCTCAAAGCGGTAAAAAAGAGCTGGTTATAATAGCTGAGGAAGTAGAAGGAGAAGCACTTGCTACTTTGGTAGTTAACAAACTCAGAGGTACATTTAATACATTAGCTGTGAAGGCTCCGGGATTTGGTGATAGAAGAAAAGAAATGCTTAAAGATATAGCAATACTTACAGGCGGCAAAGTTATTTCAGAAGAGCTTGGCATGAAGCTGGAGAATGTTGAGCTTGATGATCTTGGTCAGGCAGACAAAGTAATAGCAACTAAAGACAATACTACCATTGTAGGGGGCAAAGGTGAGAAGAGTGAGATAGATGCTCGTATTGAACAGATCAAAAAAGAGATAGAAATGTCAGATTCTGATTTTGATAAAGAAAAGTTGCAGGAGAGACTTGCTAAACTTACAGGAGGTGTAGCTGTACTTAGAGTGGGAGCTGCAACTGAAACAGAAATGAAAGAGAAAAAATACAGGATTGAAGACGCACTTTCCGCAACCAAAGCCGCTGTAGAGGAGGGCTATGTTCCCGGAGGTGGTGTGGCATTAATTCGTGCTGTCAAAGCACTGGATAGCCTTGACCTTTCAGGTGAGGAAGAAATTGGAGCAGCAATAGTTAGGAGAGCAGTAGAAGAGCCGCTCAGGCAAATAGCTCTCAATGCAGGTAAAGATGGATCAGTGGTTGTGGAAGAGGTTAAGAAGCAGGATGGTAATATGGGATATAATGCTGCTGAGAATAAATATGAGGATCTGATTAAAGCTGGTGTTATAGATCCTACCAAGGTAACCAGACTTGCCATTCAGAATGCTGCTTCTGTTGCAGCTTTGATGCTTACTACAGAAGCTGTGGTAGCTGAGATTCCTGAAGAAAAGGAGAAGAATGATAATAATGCACCGAATATGGAGGATATGTATTAATTTGAAGATTGACAGCATTTCAAGATCCTGCCTTTCAGGCAGGATCTTTTGATTTTGTTGCTTTAGGCCCAACTATATATTTTTTGCACAAACCCCAATCCAAGTGTATATTTTTAATTGTGTTTTGACTGTGAAAAACTTACTAAGGAGTAAAATATTTAAGCCTTTTTAGTCTTGAATTAAGATATTTTTTAATGGAAGTTAAAGCTAATTGTGATAGTTTAATATCCCTTCTATACATTATATTTCAGTCATTGATGCACAATTTAAACTCTGTTTTTTGTTTTAATTTGCCTTGTTTATATTTTTTATGCACTTCAGGTTAGAATGTGCGGCTTGATAGTTGACAATTTAGGTAAAATATTATATAATATAGCCGTATGGAAAACGACAACCAAAAAACCAGTTATACTACTTCAGATGATCAAAGCAGTTTAAATAATGAAGAAAATAATAATAGAGAAAATTTTTTTAGTATCTCTGAAGAAGTTTCTTCTTCTATATTAAATAGAGTACTGCATACAGAAAGGACTAAAATCACTCCTGTAGAATTAACATCTAATATAGATGACTTTTTGATTGAAAATCTATCTGACAGGGAATTAAGTATTTTAAAAATAAGATTTGGTCTTGGTAGAGACAGGAAAACACTTGAAGAAGTAGGGAAGATTTTTAATATAACCCGGGAACGGGTGAGACAGATAGTCAAAATTGCACTTAAGAAGTTATCAGAAGAAGCAAATCATAATTCTTCTATATATAAAATTGATACACATATAAGGGATATTTTAGAAAAAAGAGGAGGCATTGTCTGCCTTGAGTGTTTGCTTGAGGATTTTATAGAAGGTGATTCGGAAACATTTGATAAGTATTTTTTAAATTATCTCTTTTTCTTTCTTGATCACATATCAAGCTTTTCCCGTCCGTCAGGATATAAGATCCATAGCTGGATTATGTATGATAGTGTAAAGGATTGCCAAAAAGATGTGGAAGAAATAGCAGTGCGTATTCTGTCTCAAGAGACAAAACCAATCAACATAAATGTTTTATATGAAAAACTCTCGCATTATCCTGAGTTTATTAAATGGCAGGAAAGAGTTTCCTCAATGTTGAATTTTATAGACATCAGTAAGATTGATTGGAAGGAAGTAGTTAGATCTTATTTAAGTGTATCTGACAGGGTTTCTTCAAATCAGTTTGGCATGTGGGGTATGACTGATTCGCCGCTTATTAACCCCACCAGAATAGCTGATAGAGCTTATTTGGTTTTGGATTATTACAAAAAGCCTTTGCACTTTAAGGAGATTGGCGAGCTTATTCAGAAATTTAAATTTTCCAAAAAGAAAGCTCACATACCTACTGTACATAATGAGCTTATTATGGACGACAGATTCGTGCTTATAGGCAGAGGTATATATGCATTAAAGGAGTGGGGATATAAAGAAGGTACTGTATCTGATGTAATAGCAGATATTCTCGAAAAGGCAGCAAGGCCTATGACTAAAGAGGAGATTGTAGACGCTGTTATGAAGAGAAGAATAGTGAAGAGAGAGACAATTATACTTGCCTTATCAAATAAAAATAAGTTTAAAAGAGTAAATAGAGGATATTATACTTTAAATCAGTAATTTGGTATAATATTAGTAAATTTTATCTGTTGAGAGGTGGGGATATATGGAAAATTTTTTATTTCAACAAAGTACAGGTATAGTAGTGATGACAGTGGTTATTGTTGCTGTTTTTTTATTCATTATCCTTAGACTTGTAAAATATATCATAAAAAAATACTGGATTGAGAAAAGATATAAAATGTGGCTCAGAAAGCAGAAATTTGTTCTATTGGCAGTTGATATTCCACGGGATAATACTCGAACCCCTCAGGCTGTAGAGCAGATACTGGCGACTTTGTGGGGTTCATATACTCCAGTTGACTGGAGAGACATATTATGGTACGGAAGAAGACAACTCCCTTATTCTTTTGAAATAGTATCTTTGGGTGGATATATTCAGTTTTTGATATATACCCCAGCAGAATACAGAGATTTGGTGGAATCAGCTATTTATTCCCAATATCCGGACACCGAGATAATTGAAGTAGAAGACTATACGCAATATTCTCCGGATAAATTACCGGTAAAAGGGTGGAGTATGTGGGGATGCGAGTTTGAGCTTGCGAAAAATTTTGCTTATCCTCTGAAGACTTATACTAAATTCGAACATAAAGGAGCAAGGGAATTTTCTGATCCTTTAGCTGGAATTTTGGAGATTTTTTCCAAAATAAAGAAAGGTGAACAGATTTGGTTTCAGATTATTGTCAGTCCTATAGATGACAATTGGCAGAATGAGGTACAAATGGAAGCCAAAATACTATCTAAAGTAGAGGGAGCTGTAAGAAAGAAAAAAGGCATTGGATCCCTTTTTTCTTTTAGGAACAAGTATCAGGAGGCATCCAGTATATCAAATTCAGATTTTTATCAGGCATCTGAGGGTCAAAATTTGCCATCTTATATACAGTATTTGACACCGGGAGAAAAAAGTGTAATTGAAGCAGTCCAAAATAAAGCCTCAAAAACAGGATTTCTTACAACAATAAGATATATCTATATTGCTCGCGATGAGTGTTTTAGTAAAGCCCGCGGCATTGCTGGTGTTATAGGTGCCATGAAGCAATTTTCATCGCCAGATATGAATTCTTTGGTGCCCAGTTCAAGAGCATCAGTTGTTAGAAGCGGGATCAGAGCTGGTAAAAATTTTATCAGTGTTCAGAACAAATTGTTATCTGCATATAAGATAAGGCAGCTAGGTATTACAGGTAGAACAAGATTTGTTTTAAACACAGAAGAAATAGCTACGATCTGGCATTTTCCGGGTGATGACGTTAAAGTACCTTTTGTTAAGAAGACTGAATTCAAAGTATTGGATCCGCCTGTAAATCTTCCTGTTTTAAACAGAGGAATATACAATGGGGGTTCAGGGATTCCTGATAGAAGCAGTAATAGTCTGCCGGCTGGAAACATGAATATTCTGCGGGGAGCAGGTAATAAATATTAATTTATCAACTGATATGATTTTTTGTATTAATAAGGATAATAACTCAGGATTTTCTTATATTGAAACCATACTCGGTATAGGCATATTGGCGGCTGTTGCCCTTTCTTTATTTGCTCTTTTTGATTTAACTTTAAGAGTTTTATGGGAGAATAAGGCAAGACTTGGTGCCCAAAGCATTGCCATTGAAAAAATGGAGACAGTAAAAAATATGCCCTATGATGATGTTGGGACCCAAGGCGGTATTCCGTCTGGTACACTTCCTCAGAATGAAACAGTGGTCAGAAATGGAATTTCGTATAATGTAAATACAGCTATAATATATATAGATGATCCCTATGATGGGACATTGGGTGGTAATCCGGAAGATTTACTTCCTACAGATTATAAGCAGGTAAGAATATCTGTATCATGGAACAGCAGGCTTGGATCAAAGCCTGTCGTCTATGTTACAAATATAGTACCTAAAGGGATGGAGACTACAACAGGAGGAGGAACTTTAAGAATAAAAGCTACAAATGCATCAGGAGCAGTATTAGGGCAGGCAGATGTTCAAATAGAAAATTCTTCTGTATCTCCCGCTGTAAATGTAAGTCTTAAGACAAATAATAATGGTATGGTGATATTGCCGGGAGCACCTGCTTCTGTGGAGGGATATAAAGTAGTTGTATCAAAGAGCGGATATTCTATAGATCAGACATATGATCCTGTTATTCCTGATATGCCTACTTCTGCCAGACCCAGATTAACTGTTGCTGAAGGTTCAGTTACAGATGCCACTTTTGTAATAGATCTTTTAAGTTCAATGGATGTTTATTCTCTTACCATCAGGGAGTATACACCAAGCTGGTGGGATACAAATTATGGTATCAGAAGGAGACTTACTGTTGTAAACAATAATACTTCTAAAAGCATTCCTGCAGGGTATTCAGTGAGATTTGATTTTAATCATTATCAGGAGGTATCCCAAGGAGATTCTCTGGCATCAGGTGATGATGTCAGGCTTTTGTGGTACGACGGTACAAACTGGCAGGAGATTGACAGAGTAGCAGAGACTGCATGGAATGACCCAAATAATCCCACTCAAATATGGTTTAAGCTCCAAGATTCTATTCCTGCAGGAGGTTCTGATAATAACTATTTTTTGTATTACAAAAATACATCTCCTCCGGCTCCTCTAGCTGACAGGAGACAGGTTTATGCTTTCTGGGATGATTTTTCAGATCCTGATTATACCTATTCTACTTGGGCTACAAGCACAAATACATGGAGTGTATCAGGGGGTAAGTATGTCCAAAGTTCATCAGCAGGAGAATCACAGGCGTGGGCAGGGTCCGCTATGAGTGATTATTTGGTTAGAGCAAAAATTACACCTATATCAGGTGTAGTCAATGTTGGATTAATTGGCAGAAGACAGGATGGCGGCAACTTTGCAGTTGGCAGGGGCGCTGATTTTCCAAAACAAATTGCTCAGTCTGATTCTACTTTTAATGTGTTTGGATACAGGTCCTTTATTCAGTCGACAGACGGAACTTTAGGTGTCTTTACAGCGTCAACAACAGATGCATTTTACAGGCTGTATGTTTCAGCCGATAATGGCTATACTTGGAATAAAGTTTGGGAGATGAATGTAGGCGATAGTAATGGTTTGCTTGGCCATAGCGCCTGGCTTGATCCGTCTACCAATGAAGTATTGTTTGTATATACAAGATATGTTTCAACTACTGATGACTATCAGGTAAGGCTAATCCGTTTTTCATATAACAGTTCACAGCGTATCTGGACAGCAGGAACTCCTGAGGTAATAGCAGCATACAATTATACTACTCGTCCTTATAATCCTTCTGTTATCAGGCTGGGTAATATTATGGCTGTAACATATGCACGTTATCAAGCAGATAATAAAAACGAGATAGCCGCGAAGATATCAATGGATAATGGTGCAAATTGGTCGACTGAATCTTGGATCTCTTCTTTTAATACTGCATTTTCGTCAGATCAGGAGCTTAATTCTCTTAGAGGAGACTTAATAATTTACAATAATCAGATAACTGTTGTTTTAAACGGGGCAAGAAATATAAGCTGGCGTTCTTTTAATGGAGTTAATTGGCTTTCTGCTGTTCAGATAACCACCAGTACTTATCAAAATGAAGCATTTTCGGTCATTACAACAGGGAGCGGTTCCAGTCAAAATGTTCATATATTTTACAGACACAATGGAGATAGTGGGAGACTGCACAGGGCTTGGTATGACGGATCAAGTTGGTATGACGAGGTTGTTGTAAACGATGATGTTAATTACAACATTTCATCTTCTGCTGTTGCTGCTCTGTCAGGGACTGATATATTTGTTTTTTATACTCCTCAAAATACTAATGATTTATATTTGCGAAGATATACATCAGGTAACTGGCTGCCGCCTGTAAAGGTTTACGAAGATGTTTCCGAGGTTAAATTTATCACTTCATTGCGTTCCCATAATCTGCCCGGATCGCTTCATCTTCTATATACTGTTAACTCTTCGCCAGCATATTTTTACTATCATAATATAGGTATGTATGGAACATCAGCGCTTTCTCCTGCAGTATTAACTTTAAGGATTGCAGGAGTTGATACTAATTTCACCCCTGCATTATCGAATATATCTTTAAATAAAGAAATTCTGCTTACTGCCATTCTGGATTCCACATCAGTTCATATATACACTGATAAATCTCTTATATTTGAGGATATACTTCCAATTACTGTAAATAGCGGCCAGTTTGGACTCTATACTAATTCTACCTCTGCATCTTTTGATGATGTTTTGGCAAGAATGTATATTACCCCAGAGCCGACTGTATCAGGAGATTTGGAAGAGATCTATGAAGAATCACAACCCCTGCCCAATCTTTCCTTTAGAATGTATGGAAGTAAAGTTAAGGGATATGCATCAGACGGATCACCAGTTTATAAATATGATCAAAATTTAATAACTGACTCAACAGGTAAGATATCAATTCCCTCGCTTGAGTGGGATTCTTACAATTTTTTTGTCCCCACCTCTACAGGTTATGATATATCTGCTATAGATCCTCCTGATCCTGTTAACCTTTTGCCAAACACAAATAAGCAGGTAAATATCTATGTTGTAGGAGATCAGTTGCATACTTTAAGGGTTATTGTAGTTGATCCTGACGGTAATCCTATACAGGATGCAGATGTTAGACTGCATTCATCTTCTTTAAGTTATGATAAGACCATTACAACACCTTCACATGGTCAGGCTTTTTTCTCTCCTTTGGCTCAGGGGACATATGATATAACTGTCACCAAGTCCGGATATGATACTTATTCTAATACCTTGGAGGTGTCTTATATTGAGACATTAAGAGTTATTTTATACCAACAAGGAAACGCTCCTCCTCCCTCCCCACCTCAAGCACCTACCATTACTGGATTTACCAACATCACTGAATCAAGTATGACTATAAACTGGACAGATAATGCCAATAATGAGGATGGCTATAAAGTATATTACAATACTATAAAC
>WFTA01000082.1 GCA_015485715.1 Patescibacteria group bacterium | reverse complement strand
ATTGAAATATTACCATAAACAGAGTAAATATAATAAGATACATGGCAGTTCTGATATTAGACATTACACTGAATATGGAATTCCCGGAGTTGTATTTGGTCCGATCGGTTGCGATATACACAGTGATAACGAATGGGTAAGTATTGATAGTCTAGAAAAATATTATAATATTTTAACATCATTTTTATTAACTTTATAGTTGATATTGGATAAACCTTAAGAAAACAAATTAATATAACTTGAGTTGATTTGATACGGATAAAACAAAACCTGAGCATTTAAAATAGACTCGGATGATTTTGTAAAAGAGGAGAGATGGCGCTTATCTAAGTGTATTGATATATTGATATGTATGGTCTTGAATAGGCCGTCAAATATTTGACGATCGTCAAATATTTGACAGGAAGGGGGGAGATGATGCGGGGTAGGGAGTTTTGGGGTTTGAATCAAGGGTGGCAGTTATAACTTCATCATCTGTATAGGATATATTTTTAAATATCCCCTACCGCTTTGACATTTTGGCAATAGATATTTATGGGGTGCACCCTGTGTTGTTGACGAGTTCTATCGACTATTGACATTTTTTACAAATTGTGATATATAGAAAGAAATAATTAAAATTTATTTTAAATATATGAAACATATAGAACAAAAAATGGAAAATAATAAAAGATTCAGAAATGTGTTGGAGATTACAGGCATATCGAATTCGATATTAATATTTGGAATGTTTATGGCACATCTTTTAAACAGTTTTCAATCTGGAAGATTAGATACATTTGATAAAGTGCTTGAAAAAAACGACGGAGGAGGAAATGAATATATAACTGAACCTTTTAATGCTGATGGTTCATTATCCCACTCATTCCCAGAACTAGATGAAAAAGTACTTAATGTAGTAAAATCTATTTTGGAAAATAAGTCTATAGATCCAAAGAAGGTAAAATTAGTCAAATACTTGAAAAATCAGGATAGAACGTTTGGTGTAGCGATCTTCTATATAGACGATAAAGGTAATGTTAGTGTAATGCATCGTAATATTCCTGATGATTTAATTGATCCTGTTGATCAAAATAATGAAAGAACATCTGGCGAGAAGAAATAAATTTATAAAGATTAGAAGTTGTTAGTATAATTGCTTACTTTTTAAAATAAATCTAAATTTTTTAAATATGCATTTTAAAGTTCCAAAGAACTACCCCGCAGAAAACTGCGGGGATTTATTCAGTTTGAGTGGATTTGGTCTAAATGAAACAGAGTTGAAATATTAAATAGACTTGGATGATTTTGTAAAAGAGGAGAGATGGCGCTTATCTAAGTGTATTGATATATTGATATGTATGGTCTTGAATAGGCCGTCAAATATTTGACGATCGTAAAATATTTGACAGGAAGGGGGGAGATGATGCGGGGTAGGGAGTTTTGGGGTTTGAATTGAAGTTGAGTAAAGTTTGTTTAAGATTGGTGAAGTCTGAGTAGATATCTGTAGTATCAAGATAGCAATTTATTTGCCAGAGCCTTGGTGGATGGTGGGAAGTTGGAGAGAGTTTTGTTTAGTTTTTTTAGGTTGATTTTGCTTTTATCAAGAGTTGATAAATCTACGCTTCTTTTGCCTCTAGATATTAAATACAAAGTGTCACACAGTGCTTTTTCAGGAGTAGCAATGTATGTTTTATTTTGCAGATAAAAGCCAAAATAAAGGTCTTTTTTAAGATGTGAATATTCCAGTGCGAAGTGGTGTATATTTACTGTTTTGCTTCTTTTTTGGGTAGCCAAAGTTATAGTAAAAGGAATCTGATCTATGAGATTGTGCAGGTGAAGAGCATATTCAAAACTAATATAAGATGTCTCATCTATTATATATGAAAGATGCAGTATATCTACTTTAGTTATATCAAAACTATATAGTCCTTTATAAAGATGGTAGATAAGATTATTTTTTTTCCAGTTATGAAGTAAAACCGCTAGACTTTTTTTGTTTCCTGTATAAAATTTTTGCAAATCATAAATTGTAAAAAATGTTTTACCAGATTTCTCAATCTCTCTCTTGAATTGGACAAAGGATACTTTAGGCATAGTAATTTATAACAGTGTCAATTATACTCCACTTATTTTGTGGTATAAACCTTCTTAGTTCTCTTTTAAATTCATATTTGTTAAAGTTGAATTTTTTGTCTGGCTTAATATTTTCTCCTAGTTTGGTATTTATATACCACAGATCAAACCAATCTCTGGGCAGATTTCTGTTTTCAATAGCCTTTATCTTTGCTTTTTGCAGGGAGGGTAAATCTGCAGTAGGAAAGACTACCTCTAAGGGCGTGGCAGGAGATGTAAGCAGGAGATTTTCTTTGTTGATTCCATTTTGCTTTTTGCTTATTTCTATTTTTATTCTGAGACTGTGTTTAAGAAATGAAGGTGTTATTTTTAACAATCCAAAAAGAGTGTTTCTTTTTTCAATAATTTCTTCTACTTTAACTTCCGAATATTTTTGTGATACTGCATTTAGTACTGTGGTTAAATGTTTTATATTTTCTTTTTTTTCTTTTGTTAACAGGAAGTCAAGATCTTCTGAAAATCTAAAACTATGATGAGCAAGTCTTAGGGCAGTGCCTCCATAGAATATGATATTGCTTGATAAATCTGTTTTGGATATTTCTTCTAATATTTCTATTTCTATAATTTCCCTGACTATGTGGAGCGGAGCTATTTGAAGTCTCTGAGATAGATTATCTATAATGTTTTGATGTATCATATTTAACAATTACATTAAATTTGCTGCATCTATATTATACTATGTTTTATGGTTTAAATCAAAGGTGGTATGTAACATTAAGCAGAGCAGGTGAGGATAAAAACAATTACTTAACTAAATTGGGTATTGACTCATAATTTAGTTGTGCTATAATGTGTATATATAAATAATTTTAAATAAATGCAGCAAAATTACATTAAAAGAGAAGTTTTTGATCATATAGTCAAATATATTGATAATCCTGAGATGATAGTAATCACAGGATCCAGACAGGTTGGAAAGACAGTTCTGCTTTTACAAATAAAAGATTGGCTTATTAACAGCAGAAAGATTCCTACTGAGCGCATTTTTTATTTTAACTTAGATATTCTTCAAGATTGGAAAATTTTTCAAAATCAGTCAGATTTTATTGAATTTGTTAAGGACAGGTCAAAAAAACATAAAATATACATATTTGTTGATGAGGCGCAGAAAGCTAAAAATGCAAATATTTTTTTCAAGGGAGTTTATGACAGCGGGTTAAATGCCAAGTTTATTTTATCAGGATCTTCTTCTATAGAGATAAAATCTAAGATCAAAGAGAGTCTGGCCGGCAGGAAGATTGTATTTACTCTACCTCCATTTTTATTTGCTGAGTTTCTTAAAGCCAATGATTATTATCTTTATGAGAGTATTTATAAGCATAAGCAGATAAGCAATGTAGACAGAGAAAATGTTTTGAGATTGTTTAAAAAATATATTGTTTTTGGAGGATATCCGCGGGTCGTATTAAGCTCCACAGAAGAGGAGAAATATATAATTTTAAATGAAATACATTCTTCGTATATAGAGAAGGATGTGCTCGGGTTTTTGGGAGTGAAGAGCAAGTTGGCATTTAATAATTTGATGAGGTTGTTGTCAAGCCAGATCGGCCAGCTTATTAATATTCAGGAGTTGGCAGTAAGTTTAAAAATAGACCGCCACACAGTGGAACGTTATTTGTATTCTTTGGAAAGCACATTTGTGGTGAGGAGGATTTTTCCGTTTTATAAATATTCCAGACAGGAAATAATAAAAACGCCTAAAATATATTTTGCAGATACAGGCCTGAGAAATCTGCTTATAGAAGATTTACATCCTGCAGATGAGAGAATAGACAGGGGACATATATTGGAGAATGTTGTCTTTAATGAGCTTAGTTTTTATTTTCAGTATAGCCTGTCAAAGATTAAATTTTGGCGCACCAAACAAAAGACAGAAGTTGATTTTATCATATCATCAGGCAAATCCCTTATTCCAGTGGAAGTCAAATATAGTATTGTTTCCAGTCGCCTGCCAAGAAGTCTTACAACTTTTATAGAAAAATATAATCCTGAAAAAGCTTTTATTATAAATCTCTCTCATACAAACAAATATACTGTTTTTAAGAAAACCAAAATATATTATATATATCCTTTTGAAATATTTAAAATTAGATCTTTGTTTAAATCTTAATTTTGTGTTTATTCAAATAATTGCATTACTAAATTGGGTATTGACTCATAATTTAGTTGTGCTATTTGTTAAACCTTACCAAAATGGAAGTTGACTTTTATTTTAACCCTGCTATAATGGCAATCTCCAATTTATTGAGTGATATTTTGAAACAAATTGAAACAAAATGGAGCTCGAGTTGATAATAGAGGATTTATCTGGTACTATGGATGCGCGGTATATAAAACATTTTACTTCTATGACTGTTGAGCAAAGACGTAGATTAGATATAGGTAAACCTTCAATATTAGCTAATTTGGTAGTTATACTGTTTACTTTTGAAGAACGTGAAGGTCCTGGCTTGGAAGATGAAAAAATAATATTAAAAACAGTTGAAAATATGAAAGAAGTGTTGAATACTTTACTGAAGGAAAATACACATCATCCTTCTTTGCTCTCTATTATAAGAGAAAAGGGGGATAAGATGTATAAAATATGTAACTTTTTGGCTGACAAAGGCGCAATAGATTTTGACCAGAGAGATATTTTGTACAAAGTGTTAAAAAGGTATTTTGCTGTGGTTGTGTACACGAGTACAAGTAATAGTGAAGTAGAGGTGCAGTTGACACCTAAAAACATCAATTACTTATAAATTTTGAGTAACCATTGATAAAGTCTTGGGCAGACATTGGCGGCTTTGAAGGCGGCTGGAGTTTTTTAATCTCAAGTGCAGTGCTGTCTGCACAGGCCAGATATAGTTTGCCTTTTTCCTGATATAAAGTATTGGAAGGATATGTGTGAGATGATTTATAGGGGTAAGCTTCCAATATCTTTATGTTTAGTTCTGGGTTGTTGTTTGAAATATTGGTATAGACAGAAGGCCAAGGAGTGTATGCTCTAATCATTCTTTCAATGTAAAAAGCATTATATTCAGGCTTGATAAGACCGTCTTCTTTTTTTATCATTTTGGTAAATGTTGCGCGGCTATGGTCCTGCTCATATGGCTTGATATCTCCTTTTATATATTTTACAGTGATTTCAGGAAGCCTTTCTGCCGCCTGCCTGAAGAGCAGGTCTCCAAGTGATTGAAAAGTGTGCTGGGATATGTCTATATCTGCTTCTTCCTGATAAAGAATGGGCCCGTGATCCATATCCTCATCTATGAGCATGATTGTGTATCCTGTGTTTTTTTCATTATTTAGAATTTGTGTCTGAAGAGGAGATGGTCCCCTGTATTTAGGAAGCAGGGAAGGATGGATATTAACTGAGCCATGTTTGGGAATTTCAAGCAAAGGTGTTGGGAGTATTTTGCCATAGGCCACTATTACAAACAAATCAATATTTTTGTTTTTAAGAACATTTATGGTCTGTTTATCTATTTTGGAAGGCTGAAGCAAAAGGTTTTCAAGATTGTTCTCAAGAGCGTATTTTTTTACAGGAGGAGGAGATAATTTTCTTCCTCTGCCAGCAGGTTTGTCTTCTTTGGTGATAATATGAAGGATATTGAAATTTTTATCTTTAGCAATTTTATCCAGAGAATA
>WFTA01000081.1 GCA_015485715.1 Patescibacteria group bacterium | reverse complement strand
CCTATTACTAATATTTCTTTTTCGTTCAATGCTTCATTTTGTACTCTATAATAATCTTCAATTCCCTCATAATATCTAATCTTCGGTTTATCTATTTTCAAATTATATCTCGCCTCCAATTCCGGTATAATATCTGCAATCTGCCATTTTATTCTTGAAATAGAGTTTCTCTTATCTTCTACTATCTCAATCAATCTCTTGGGTTGAGCAGCTGAATACAATTTTCTTCTACCTTTTACAACTTGTTCAAAAAGCCCCAGAGAAACTAATTTATCTATATACCTATATGATCCTTCCCTATTTACACCTGCTTCTTTTGAAATTTGTGTTAAAGATGCTTCTCCCAATTCAAGTAAAACTAAATACATTTTTATTTCATTTTTAGATAAACCTATTTTACTTAAAATTCTAATATATCGTTCTTTATCTTTACTACTTATCATAAACTTATTTATTAATTATATTATTATAAACCATCCTCCAACACCCTTTCCATCTTAGATACTATTCTGTCCCAATTGTAATTTTCAATAACCATTTTTTTAGCAGAATTTATGATTTTATCTCTCAGCTTATCATCAGTCAAAACAAGATACAGCTTTTCAGCCAAATCTTTGGGATTGTCTACCTGAACAAAAATACCTGTCTCTTTATCTCTAATAAAATCTACAATCCCGCCTACAGGAGTAGTAACTACAGGCAATCCCACACACATGGCTTCCAGAAAAGATATACCCTGCCCTTCAGATCTTGAAGGACGGCAGTAAATATCTCCAATAGATAAATAATGCGGTACATCGGTATTTTTAACACTTCCTATAAAAATTACACTATCAGCAATACCAAGCTTCTCTGCCAATGCTTTTAGCTTCTTTTCCTCATCTCCACTTCCCACTATCACAAGTTTAACATTAAAAAACTGATGGTTTTTAATCAATCTACCAAAAGCCAATATAAGCACATCTATAGCATTTTTATATACGAGCCGGGAAGTTGTAATAATTACTTTGTCTCTATCTGAAATACCTAAACCATGTCTGATTACTTTTTTATTCTCATCTGATATATCCTGAGAAAAGCGTTCTATATCTACTCCATTGGGAATTACAATTACTTTCCTTTCCTCTGCTCCTATCTCAAGAGCTCTTTGTTTGAGAAATTGGCTTATGACCTGAATTTTTTTAGCTTTTTTATAGATCATTCTAAAGACAGGTTTCCAAAAAAAAGTTCTTATTTTCCAGAACATATCAGAATCGCCGGATTGATCTGTTAAAATATAATCAAGATGAGGGGGGAAAAATAATTTGAAAAAAAGCGCAGCCATTCCTGCCTGTGACGGCATCATGGCCCAAGCAATATCAAAATTATATTTTCTATAAAGTTGATATGCCTTAAAAGGAGCCAAAAAAGGATAGAGATACTGATCCAGATAAAAATTCCCCACACCTACCCGCTCGATCTGAACATTTTTAATCTTTTCAGATTTAGCAAGTTTTCTATCTCTCCAGCCTGTTATCATCACAAACTCAGCATCTTCTATCCTGTCTGTTATCTCCTGTATTGCAATTTCAGCCCCGCCTATCCATGGAAAATATATATGAGAAAATATTAAAATCTTTCGTCTTTTCATATCAACACTCTAATTATTTGGCAGATTTTTGCCATACCTGCAAATATCTTTTAGTATACAGGTATTGCATTGCGGCACGCGCCCACACACTTTTCGTCCGTGCAAAATTAAATACTCATTTATGTCCAGATAGTCTTTTTTGTCCAGTATTTCTGCCATTTCTTTGCTCATTTTATCTGTATTTTTTGTCTCATCTACCAAGCCAAGTCTTGGAAGTATTCTTTTTAGATGAGTATCTATAGCCACCCCTACGTTCTTGCTGTATGCTTTTGATAGAACCAGATATGCTGTCTTATAAGATACACCCGGCAGGCGAAGCAAATCATCCAAATTATCAGGCACTTTTCCTTTATATTTTTCAACAAGTATCTTGGCAAGAGATTTGATATTCTTTGCCTTATTTCTGTAAAATCCAGTAGAGTATATATCTTGTTCAAGTTCTTTAATATCTACATTGGCATAATCCTCAGCTTTTTTGTACTTTTTAAACAATGATACAGTAACTTCATTTACCTTTTTATCTGTACACTGAGCAGATAAAATAGTAGCTATCAAAAGCTCCAGTGGGTTTGTCCAATGTACAAAATCTCCTCTGGTTTTTTTATATTCTCTACGCAGTCTTTTCAAAATCTCTTTAGCCAGCTTTTTCTTTATTGTCTTTGAATCGGCCATGTTTTAAATAATTAATTGTCATATTTATTACATTGTAATTATAATGCAGCTCTTCATGACAAAGAGGAAGTAAAATAAAATCTTTCATAAAAGGAAGTTTGGTCTCTTCTATCTTAACTTTACCATCACTATCTGAAGGATCGAAAAACTTAAGTGCATATCTACTGACCGCTTTACTCTGAGAAATTACTGGTTTATCTCCTGCTATAATACCTACATCAAATTCAGGCTCAAGCGGCAAATACTTATCTTCATTTTTAATAAAATCCTCAGCCAATCTTCCGAACATAAGCCTGCCTATATTTCTCTTCATTACCTGACGCAAGAGCTCTGATCCCTTATTAGGCGGGCCTATCATTACACACCGTTTAAGCCTGCCAGCGCCATATTTATATAAATAATTGCGCAAAACCACAGCTCCAAAACTAATAGTAACGCAGTTATATTCATTTACCACTGACAAATACTCATGAAGTGTATCTACTATCTCAGGCAGGGTCTGATTGGTTTTATATGAAAAAAAGGAACAAGAAAAATTTTTACTTAAATGTTTAATGATTTTCATACATGACATCTTCTCCTGCCCAAGGCCATGAATAACCAAAACATTCTCCAGATTCATAATCTAAATTTAATTATCAATTTTCTTTTAAAGACAAAAAATTCTCTACTTCTTTCTCTGCTTTTTCTTTATCTTTAATCCACTTAATATCCATTTTCTTGAACCAATTCATCTGGTGTCTGACAAATCTGTGAGTATTTGTCTTTATTTTATCAACAGCAGTCTTCAGATCTGTCTCTCCATCTAGATAATCTATAATTTCCTGATAACCTATAGTCTGAAACGATTTTACTCTGCCGTATCTGTCGATAAGCCTTCTAACTTCATCTACCAATCCCCTGTCAATCATCTCATCAACTCTTTTATCAATCCTCCTGTAAAGTTCATCTCTGTTTATATCTATACCAATTAGTAAAAATCTAAACCTGCTATCTTCTTTTCTTCTCAAAGATGAAAATTTCTCTCCTGTTGCCTCAATTACTTCCAAAGCTCTTATCAATCGTCTAATATTATCCTTTTGCACAAATTCAGCTGCTTGAGGATCTTTTTCTTTCAACATTTGCCATAAATACTCTTTACCTTTTTCTTCATATAATTTCTGGTATTTATCTCTTATTTTGTCAGGTACCTGAGGTGGTATTTTCCAGTTATCAATCAAGGCCGTGATATACTGGCCTGTCCCCCCTACAAGTATTGGAAGCTTGCCTCGTGATACAATATCAACAATCAAATCCTCTGATCTCTGTTTAAACTCAGATACTGAGTAATCCTCAGACGGAAACTTCTCATCAATCAAATAATGAACTATATTTTTATAAATATATACATCTCCTTGCCATCTGCCGTCCGGCTTTGCCGTGCCTATATCCATCTCTTTGTATATTTGCCGTGAATCTGCTGATATGACCTCACCTGAAAATTTATCTGCCAAATGAACTGCCATTTCAGTCTTTCCGCTGGCAGTATATCCAACTACAGAGATGACTTTAATCTTTGATATATTCTCCATAAAGTCCCCAGCTTCCAACTTTGGTAATTTTTATATTTGCAAATTCACCAGTTAGATCACTGTCTGCATAAAACTTAACAGTCTTAAAGGTACCAGTTTTTCCTGTACAAAAATACTTTCCACTTTCTTCTTTTGCACTTTCAACCAAAACTCTTGTTTTTTTATTTAAATATTTTTTATTTTTGGCAAGAGCGGTTTTACTTAAAACATCAGTCAATACCTTTTCTCTCTGCTTTTTTATATTGTGTGGAACATCATCTTCCATCTCTTTTGCTGCTTTGGTGCCCGGACGGGGTGAATACTGTGCAATATAGGCCATATCATACTGAACATATTCAAAAAGCTCAACAGTTTGCTGAAATTCCTCATCAGTTTCACCACAAAATCCAACTATACAGTCAGTAGTAATAGCAACATTCGGGATATTTTCCTTTATTTTATCTATAATATCTTTGTATTCTTTCACAGTATAAGGCCTGAGCATTCGCTTTAAAGTGGTATCAGCTCCTGCCTGAACAGGCAGGTGTATATGTGGCGGTATTTTGTCACATTTTTTAATAGTACTTATAAGCTCATCTGTAAACCACTTGGGATGTGATGATGTAAACCTAAGCCAAAAATCACTGTCAATAATGTTTATCAAAGCAAGCAGATGATGGAATTTGAATAATCTTTGGTTAAAATATTTATCCTGAAATTCTTTTATATCTTCCTTCCTCTTTCCAAACCTTGCCAAAAATTCAGAGATGTACCTGTCCAAACCTTCATCTATTTTAACCATATACTTGTTTATAATCTGCCCGAGGAGGATAATCTCTTTGACACCACCTTCAACCAGCGATAAAACCTCATCTGCAATTTCCTCTACCCTTCTGGATACCTCTCTTCCTCTGGTATAAGGGACAGCACAATAAGTGCAAAAAGCATTACATCCTGTCATAATAGGCACATAAGCTGTAAATTTTTTGGTATATTTCGGCTTTATTTGAAGATAATGATCAGCTGCTCCCGGCACTTGAGAGATAGGATTTAAAGGCTTTGTGTTTGAGGATGGTTTGGACTGTGATGCAGTGTTATCTGAATAATCTATCTGTCTGTCTTGGAGTATGTCTTCAACTGTAATATCTCTCTTTTTTAAATCTTCTTCCCTGATAGCTGCTCCTATTTTTCTGTCTGTGTTTTGAGTAATAACTTTGGATAAATACTCAGGAAGTCTGGGCAGATCTTTCATCTGAAAATAAAGATCAAATCTGGGCGCAAATTTGGGCCTGTCATCAGGAAGCACACATCCGGTGAGCGCAGTATAAAGTCTTTTTCCTCTTTCCTGTTCTATTTTCTCAAACTCTTTAAGCTTGCCCCAGATTCTGTCTATAGCTTTCTGCCTGACAGAACAGGCATTGATGACTATTAGATCTGCTTCTTTTTCATCCAAAGTCTCTTCAAAACCCATAGACGACAAAACATAAGCCAGCCTCTCTGAATCAGACTGATTCATCTGACATCCAAAAGTGATAATATGATATTTCATTTTTTCTTTTACCAACAAAGACATAACTATTTACAAATACTAAATACTAAACTCTAAATACTAAATAACAACCAAAGACAATTTTCAATTTACCAATTTTCAATTTTCAAATATAGGTTAATGTCTGATTTTTCTAATTGCACTAATCGCTCTAATCAATTTTTCAATAACCCAATTTAATAAATGTCAAATGACAAAATCCAAATGTCAAATCAAATCCCAAATCCAAATAACAAATAACAATAATCATAGTTTAGGTTTTTGTATTGGTATTGGACATTTGTCAACTTGCCCATCCCCACTTTTTGAGGTTAACTGATATTAAGCATTAAACCAGCAATAATATGATATATAATTCACACAAACAGCAAATTTCTCTGAAAAGTGGGGCTGGGTTGGAATTTGACATTTGAGCTTTGTCATTTGGAATTCTTATAGTTTAGTTTGGGATTTAAAAAATTAAAAATTGTTTAAAAATTTGAAAACTTGTCCCGTCGAATGACTGGGATTAAATTAACTTTTATCTTCTTCCAGCCTGTTTTTCAAAAGTTCTGTTGCCTCCTGTGGATCTGCTTTGCCTTGTGTTTTTTTCATTGCCTGCCCTAAAAAGAATTGTAGCAAAGCAGTTTTTCCCTGTCTATATTTCTCAACCTCTGCAGGGTTTTCTGAGAGCACTTCATCAACTATTTTACTCAAATCCTCTACTCTACC
>WFTA01000080.1 GCA_015485715.1 Patescibacteria group bacterium | reverse complement strand
CTTCTCTCCTGTAGCCAAATCTAGGGACAATGCCTGCCATCAAATCAGTTCCTTGAAAATATGTTTTTTTATATCGCAAAACATAATCTTCCAATTTTTTTTTAAGATCATTTATATAATAATATAAGTGAAGATCCTGATATTCAAATATTTTCGTTATAAAAAAATACGAAATCTTACTACTTCTATGGGATCGCTTTACCCGACGTAATGTTTCACCAGTATCTATCAGATCATCAATAAACCCTATTTTGTAAAAAATTTTTTTATTGCACATTTTTATTACTCTTTTTCCTATTCTATTATAAAACTCTTTCCTTTGTGTCCTCTTAGAAGAATGCATTACTTTCTCCCACACAACACATATAGGAGGAAACACAAATCTCTTGTCTGGATTATCTTTCCTAATAAAATCAAAAATTCCCTTCAAAACAAGTGCAATAACCAACCCCGATACAGCAGGCGCATAAATAATATCTGGCTTAGATTTCAAAAAATAAATTATTCTCTTTATCCATACTCACTCTCTTGGACTTTATCTACTTGATCCTTGATTTCACGCAAGCGATTCGTTAAAATTGTTATATTATTTGGTTCTCTTTCCATATTCATATCTCAATTATTTGCACCTATTCTATTAAAATAATCAAACAATCTTAATATAAATTAGGGCTTTTGTCAAAGGACGCTGTCATCTAAAATTTAAAATCGGACTTTTTATGGATAAATGTAGTAAATCAATTCCTTTTGCTTAAATTACTATCAAAAATACAATATTTATGCTTGTTGATAATAATTTATTTTGATTTGACAAACTCCATTTTTTAATGTAAAATGGAGTTATGTATACCAGATTATTAAAACCACCTAAAAACAAAAGTTTTTTCCTCTTTGGCCCCAGAGGAGTAGGTAAAACCACTTATTTAAAATATACCTTTCCTCAAGCCCTTTATTTTGATCTTCTTGATTTTGAAACCTATAACCATCTTTTGGCTCGACCTAGCCGTTTAGCAGAACAAATCCCTTCCAATCATAAGGACTGGATAATTATTGATGAAATTCAAAGAATTCCTGACTTACTATTTGAAGTTCATCGTTTAATTGAAACATATAAATACAAATTTATTCTCACTGGCTCCAGTGCCAGAAAATTAAAAGCAAAAAATGTCAATCTCTTGGCTGGTAGAGCACTGACCCTTTATATGTATCCTCTAACTATTCAGGAAATAGGAAAAGATTTCAGCTTAAAGTCATCTCTTCTCTATGGACACCTGCCTGCAGTTTTCAATGAAGAAGATAAACAAAAATATCTTGAATCCTATGTTACCACTTATTTAAGAGAAGAGGTCCAGCAAGAAGGTTTAACAAGAAATATAGGAGCATTTAACCGTTTCTTAGAGACAGCCAGTTTTTCTCAGGCGCAAATAATCAACATATCCAATATTGCTCGAGAAACAGGAATACATAGAAAGGTTGTAGAAAATTACTTTTCTATCTTAGAAGATTTGCTTATAGGAGAAAAGATTTTACCCTTTCAAAAAAGAGCTAAAAGAAGATTGATAAGACACCCTAAATTTTATTTTTTTGATGTAGGTATCTATAGAACTTTAAGACCCCGCGGTCCATTGGATAGCCCGGAAGAAATAGACGGACCTGCTTTAGAAACCCTTATCTGGCAGGAGATAAAAGCTTTAAACCATTATCTTAATTTTAATTACCAAATATACTATTGGCGAACAGTCCAAGGTGCAGAAGTGGATATTGTTCTATATGGAGAAAAAGGATTGATAGGTATAGAGGTAAAACGATCTTCCTTAATAAATGAAAAAGATCTGCACAATCTGGAAAAATTTAAAAATGATTACCCTCAAGCCAAATGTTACCTTATCTATACTGGCAGACAATACAGATTCTGGAAGAATATTCATATTATCTCTATAGCAGACTTTTTACATATCCTGCCGGATATTCTAATTAACAACAAAGTGAATAATATAAACATCTTACTAAATCAATGAACTACCCCGCAGCAAGCTGCGGGGTAGTTCATTGTATTTTAATACACTTTTCGCAATATATCTCTTTATATACATAAAAAATCGTAATTTTGTGTATTTAGATGCATAAAATTATAATATTTTATGGTATTAAATAATGAAAATAAAAAAAATATCAATCAAATATATTGTCATTGCTCACACCTCCTTTGTCATTGTCCGGCTTGACAGAGTAATCCACTGACTAGATTCCACGATCAGGGTTGGGGAATGACAGTATAGGGGTAGCATCATTGCTCGACTTCTCTCTTTTTGTCATTCCCCGGTTTAACCGGGGAATCTATTTTACTGGATTCCCGATCGGAGTCGGAAATGACAGAGAGGAAAAGGATGTCATTGTCCGGCTTTTACCCTGATGAATGTCGGGGTGACCGGACAATCTATCTTTCTGGATCCTCTGCCTTCGCAGGGGATGACAAATCATATCTTTTCCAAGCTTCTTTTCAGGAGGTGGTCTCCCAACTCTCCCCAATCAATATATTTTTTGTAATCCTTGGGGTTGATAAGTTTGATTTTGGTAACTGCTCCGTCTGGATCAGATTTAAACGGGCCTAATGGTTTTACTTGGCAAACCAGACGCAGTTGGTAGATAGACTCTCCCTGAGGATTGATAGATAACTGGTAGCCTAAATGCCTGTATGATAAAACTGTCATATTTGATTCTTCCTGAACCTCTCTCTTTAATGCATCAAGCCAGCTTTCTCCTTTTTTCACAGATCCGCCCTGAAAATTCCACATCTTTGTCTTCTGATTCCAGCCAATCACCAGCTTATTGTTATAAAAACATATTCCATAAACCTGCCTAATCTTATCTTGAGGTAGGTGGGAAAAATCATCGCTGTCAGTATAAATAAGCTTGTGGATTTGATTATTCCACTTTAAAGTAGCAGTGATTGTTTTTGGTTTGTTTAAACTATTATCTAAACATTTCATGAAGTTTGATATACAAATTAATAAAATAAATAAAACTATCGATTACCCAATTCTTGGTTCACAATAATATTAAGGTTGTGAATTAATCTAGAATGATACAATTCTGCTACTTGTTCATTAAGATTATCCCAATCATCAAAAACTTCGCTTACCAATAACTCGTCTTTTTCCTCACTGTCAATAAATCTTTTACTATATTCAACCCTATCTCGTAAAGGAGGGTGAGTATCAAACATATTTTGAGTTTTGTTAGTTGATAAAATATCAGTCTTAAATTTGTTAATTGTTTCTCTATCTAATAGATTATAAACAAGTTCTATAAATTTAGAAAAATTAGATATTACCTTCCCTTCCTTTAAAAACTTTGGTACCCATATTCTCTCTATAACCTCAATAAAAATAATACTATTTATATATACCTTTAACAATCCATTCCTAAATGTTTTACCTCCATACAAATCCATTGCTTGAATATCAGCGATCACCTCTCTAATACGAGAAAAGCTACTTGTAACCTTAAAATAAAGACGAGAATATATAAACAATAACCAATATCCAGGGTTCAATAACAATAAAAAACCATACTCTTCATCGCTTTCTTCCCATTTAGGACCTGGAATAGATTGTAATAGATTGATTAAAGAAGTTCCAATTATATATACAAAGAAACTCCATCGAGTATCACGATTGTTATAATGTCCATACTCATGTGCTAAAATTGCTTTAAATTCACTAATATTCAAATTATATAATACAGGTAATCCTATTTCTAACACTCTTTTTTCTTTTCTTAATATATAAGAAATAATATTACCTTCTATATACACTCCTATTACAGGGTCTGGAGTTATGATAATTTCATCAACTGAAATTGTTTGTGATTTATTAGAT
>WFTA01000079.1 GCA_015485715.1 Patescibacteria group bacterium | reverse complement strand
ATTTTGTCTTAAGAACTCAATTCCTCTATTTACATCACTTTCATATAACTCACTTCCTTCACGATCTACTAACTTATTTAAGTATAGATTTTGGGGAGTATTATAAACAGCCATAATGATATTATTATCTTATAACTCTCCAACAAACACCATTTCTAAAATTTTGTCAAGGTCTAGGTTGGAAATAAATAGATTAGGTAAAACAAATTTTGCTAAAATAAAAGAAAAATTGTTATTTTAAGTACTTATTTTTATTCCTCACATGCTCTTCAAAAGTCTTGCTGTATATCACTTTTCCGTCAGGAGATGTCAAATAAAAAAGATAATCTGATTTTTCAGGATATATAGCAGCTATGATAGACTCAAGTCCGGGATTGGAGATTGGGCCGGGTGGAAGACCCTTGTACATATAGGTATTGAAAGGGTTGTCTATTTTGGTCTCATCTATAGTTACGCTGGGCTTTTTGCCTCCTGTTATATAATTTACAGTTGCATCTACCTGAAGCGGCATACCTATTTCTATTCTCTTCCACAAAATACCGGCAACAATTTTTTTATCCTCCAGACTTCTGACCTCTTTCTCCAAAATAGATGCCATAGTAAGTATCTCATGCAAAGTTTTGCCCTGCCTGTCCATATCTGCAGCCATCTGAGGAGTAAACTTCTTCAGAAGATTATCAAGCATAGTGCCCACAACCTTCTCTACATCTGTTCCCTTTTTAAACCTATAGGTATCAGGAAAAAGATATCCTTCCAAATCAACAGTATCTGGCTTGGAGTAAAGTACAGGGTATTTGTCCTGAGTAAAACCGTTTGCCTTTGGCTTTTGAACTTTATCCATAAAATCTTCAGCAGACAATACGCCTTTTTCTTCAAGCTCCTGAGCCATGTCTTTCAAAGTCCATCCTTCTATGAAAGTAACTTTGACGCCTCTCTCCGGCGCTCCTTTTACCAGAATGTCTGAAACTTCCACTATACTGGCAGACGGAAAATCATACTCCCCTGCCTTAATCTTGGGCTCCCATCCGCGCAAATAAAGATAAGTTTCAAAAACAAGCTTGGACTTTATCACACCAGCTTCATACAGTCTCGCACTTACCTGATTCACTCCTTCGCCCTGTTCTATAACAAATTCATTAACTGCCTGTCCCTTGACAGCTGTCAAATTCCAAGCAAACCATACACCAGCAAGTACAGCTCCTATAAATCCGAAAACAACAAATATAAATATTGTTTTGAAAATTTTCATAGATCTTTATTTATTTAATGGCACAAACACAAAACCTTCTATATCTCTACTGCTGAAACTGTCTTTGCCTGTTTTTTCCACAACAAATAGCTTGGGTATAGGGCCAGACAAAGGCATAACCAGCCGTCCTCCTTCTTTAAGCTGGAGTAAATACTGGGGAGGAACTTCGTCTCCTGCAGCAGATACCACTATTTTATCAAAAGGACTCTCTTTGGCAAATCCCTGATAGCCGCTTTTGCAGAAAACTTCCACAATCCCCTTATCTAAAAAACTATACTTGGATATATTACTGCGTGCAAAATCGCACAAATCATCGTCTATTTCAAAAGCATATACATTGCCTTCCTCTCCTACAATATGAGCAAGAAGTGAAGTCAGATATCCGCTACCTGCTCCAATTTCCAAAACCTTATCTCCCTTTTGAGGCTGGAGATTTTCCAGCATCACTGCCACTGTCAAAGGCTGAGATATGGTCTGCCCGTTATAGATCGGAAGCGCATTGTCTACATATGCTTTATCTCTATACTCTGGAAGAACAAAGTCCTTGCGGTCTATATTATAGAAAGCAGATATAATCTCCTCTGTCTGAAGTACTCCTTTTTTTATCAGATATTCAACAAGTTCTCTGTTTGTTTTCATAAAAAAGTATGATATTTTTTTAAAAATTTATACACAGCCATACTTACAAAAAAAGAAAGCAAAATACCTGCTGCAATATCCAAAGGATAATGCACACCAACATATATACGGGAGATGGCAACCAATAAAGCTCCTATGATGAACACAATTCCCCACCTTCGGTGAAAATAAAAAACTGAAAAAGCAAGAGCAAATGCGAGTATGGTATGGTCAGAGGGAAAACTTTTATCAAGGTTTGATTTTGATATGAGTTTTATTGCATTATCAAGACTGACAAACGGACGAGGTCTGAAATATATATAAGCTATTATCTGAGAAAGGGTATAGGATATAACAGATGATATAACACCCACAGCAAGCATATAAGTATTTATCTCTATATTGCCAAGCCCCAATCTGTTTTTTAATTTCTCAAAAAATTTATCCCACAAAGAACTATATTTTGTTCCCAAAAATACCAACAGTAAAAATCCTGCCAGTAATATATATATCAATGCTGTGGCAAAAAAAGAAAATACTAAATCAAGTATCTGATTCTTTCCGGCAAACCCGTTGATAAAATAAAACAATTGCACATCAAAATTAAACATACAATAAAAATTAACCTAATACCTAATTAACCTAATTATTCTAATCAATTATCAAATTACTCAATTCTCTAAAATAATCATAACTGCTTATAGATAGAGTTGAAAATCAAATTTAGTTCCTTAGCCTCTTGTCAATATTTTCTTATTTCGCTTTTTAATTCTGGGGCTACCTTAGCCAACATTCTTAGAAAATGTTTTGTTTCTCTGGCCTCTTTCTTACAAATACCAATTTTGTGCTTAAAATCTTTTTTACTTTCAGCATCGTCTGCTTAACAATAATTAGCCCCTATACTGGTTGATGATTTTATTAATTGAGTTATTATGGGTCTTGTGATTTCATCTTTAACAACTTTTTGGCATAATTCAATAATTCCCTCTCCAAACTTAGCAGTTCGTTCTTCTAAATCATACTTATTGTTTGGTGTTTGAGTCATTGGTATTTGATTAGGTTAATTAGGAATTAGGGTAATTAGGGTAATTATTTCAATTGATAATTCCCTATCCCGCTCTGTGGGAATTGATAATTGGTTATAAAAATTCATTCTCTCTTTTCTCCTACAACTTTCACATATATTTTCCTTGTCCTTTCTCTATTGTCAAAATCGCAAAAAACTATCTGCTGCCATGTTCCCAGAACCAGCCTGCCGCCTGAGACAGGAAAACTTGCTGATGTGCCAATCAAAGCAGATCTTAAATGAGAGAATCCATTATCATCCCCCCAAGTATTACCGTGTCTTGTTGGTTTATTGTGTGGTATCAAATTTTCCATCAATTCACAAAAATCCTGTACCAGATTTGGCTCATATTCAAGAGTTGTAATGCCTACAGTCGATCCAACACACGATACACACACAATACCCTCTTTTATACCTGATTTAGAAACTATATCCTGAACTTCATCTGTTATATTATGCACATCACAAAACCCTTTTGTCGAAAGTTGTATCTCATCACTATAGGTCATATATTCTGATTTATATCAGTCACTAATTCAAATCAATTATATACTAAAAGACAAGTAAAAACAACTGGTATCCAGTATAATACTGATTCGTGGTTTTAAATTATGGGAAAGCTGTTTAGGAAAGAATATTACCTAACATATCTATTTATATCCACTCAAAAGACCTTTTCCTTATTTTACCACTTATCCACTACACTTTTTAGTATAGAGCCTGTTAAAATTGACATTCAAGAAAAAATATACTAAAATTAAATTAAGGTAAGGTTATCAATAAGGCCTTTTGTAAAATAAAAAATTAAATTTAAACTGCTTTAACAGCGCTTTCACCGACATTTAGCTAAAATCAGTTATAAAATAACAATTTTTATCTGAAATTAGCTAAAAATCATGTTACAAAAGATCTATGTTTTACAAATTTTGTATGAATTTGGATAAAGATAAAATAAATAAATTAAGAATAAATCCTTTATGGTTATTGTTTTATCTTATCTTTATTTTTATCTTTATAATCAGTCAATCTGTTCAAGCAGAATCATTGTCTAAAAGACTTTCAGGCAGAATCTTACTTCAAGTTGAAAGTAAAGGTGAAGCTTGGTATGTAAATCCTGTAAACGGCAAAAGATACTTCTTAGGGAAACCGTCTGATGCTTTTGAG
>WFTA01000078.1 GCA_015485715.1 Patescibacteria group bacterium | reverse complement strand
CTTAATACGGAAAAAATCAAATTTTAGATTATTTAAGAAGTTCCTGCATTAGCTGTGCAAGATTTACCTCAGCTTTACCAATTCTACTGTCAGCACAGCCATAGAAGATTATAAGATTGTCTTCTTCCAAAATTATTCCCTCTGGAAAAACGACATTATTGACATCACCTTTCTTTTCCCACTCATATTCTGGTCTAAATAAAGGATAACTAAGACGTGATATTTCCTGCAAATTTTGATCCAAAAGCATAGCGCCCGCGCTATATACTCTATTGTTATCCTTGCCTTCTACTCCATGATAAATAAGCAGCCAGTACTTATCTATCTTGACTGGTGTCGGTCCGAGCCCTATCTTTTCGCTTTCCCATTTATATTTTGGCTTGATGATTGTGTATTTTTTGATATTTTTTAAATATTCTTCCCACCATTTGTCTGATTTTAAAATATCAAGATTTTCAACCTTGACTATATGAATATCAGGATCCAAGCGATGTATATAGACAAATTGGTTATCTATTTTTTCAGGCAGTAGCGCTGCGTCTTTATCCCATACTGTACAATAAGGATTTATATCTATATATTGACTCCATACTTTTCTATATCTTTCATCACTAACTATCTCTATAGCTTTTTTAAGGGGTATACTGGGACTTATAATTCCTTTTTTCTCAAGATTAAAGATGCTCTTTCCCTGTGCATAGGCAACTCTGGCATTTTGACCGTCCCATGCAGTATAAAGAAGATAGTATTCAGTATCTATTTTGGTGATACGAGGGTCCTCTATTCCTTCTTTTTCCCATTCGTATTCAGGAGACATAAAAGGCGTACCTTGTCTGGATATAATCCCATCTACAAGCAAAGCATATCCCAAACTGGAGTAATTGGGATAACGGACAGCTCTATAGATAAGATGGATGCCTTGTTGATCTTTAAAAGATGTGGGGTTTAAAACAGCCTGCGATTCCCACTCATTTTCTTTTTTAGGCTCAAGTATCAGCTTCCGTTTTACTTCTATCATAGCTGTATAATAACTTGAGCGGGGTACGGGAATCGAACCCGCACTTTGAGCTTGGGAAGCTCACGTACTGCCATTATACTAACCCCGCATATTATTTAGAATTTTTAGGACTAAAAAAATATTCAAGCCACTGTATATAATTTGGTTTATATTTTATAACTATATCACTTGCCCCCAAAACCTGCGGCTTTGCATCATCAGGAACTGAGATAACTTTCTCTCCTTCTTTTTTAAGTCCAAATCTTACCCTTGCTTCTTTTTCAATATATCTGGCTGATGATAATATATCTACCAATTTGGATAATTCTACTCTTCTCCCCTCTAGTTCTTCCAACCTTGCCTCCAACTTCTTTATTTCTGCACCAAACTGTTGTCTGCGGATATAATCTTTATATAGCCCTATAGATATTAATAGTATCAAAAATACCATAACCACGGCAAATACCTTTGAAGAAAAGATTCTAAGTATTTTATTTTGCTGACTGGTCATAATTCCTTTTAATATCTATTAAAAGTGACTGAATCTTGGAAGGGTTTTTTACATATGATAATTCCAAAAGCACACTTCCTCCGGCTGTCTGTATCTGCAGTGTTCCAAAATTCAATATTGTTGCCCAAAACCCTTTTATTTTATAAGTTATATCCTGCACTTTGTTATAATCTGTCTCAGATATTTCTCTGTGGAAAAGCCCTCTTTGATCCCAGTCTATAATTCTTTTGTCTGTGATAATAAAACTATTGAAATAGTAGATCACAATTGATTTTACTATTAAAATAATAGCAATTATTAGTAAAATCATAAACACAACCAGTCCAAAAGTTTTAAGTCTAAAAAGTGGAACTGAGAAGAAAAAGGCAGAAAACAGGAATAAATATCCCCAAAATAATCTCCAAATATGAACTACTGGATACTGTCTGATTACTCTTACAAGCTCCTCATCATCCTTAAGGAGTTTGCGATAAAATGCTGCCATACCTTATATAGTAAATGGTGTTATAAAAGTAAGCACCAAAAAACTGATTATAATAATGATAGAAAGTATTGTCCATATAATCTTTATTGTTTTTCTTGACATAGGTTAAAATAAATTTTAAATATTATTCTTTTTTAAGTATTTCAAAATAAATATTGGTAGGAATATCCACTTTCCCTGCCTGCATCATCCTCTTTTTGCCTTTTTTCTGTTTTTCTATAAGCTTCATTTTTCTTGTGACATCACCACCGTATAATTTAGCTGTTACATCTTTTTTGAGAGCTGATAGTCTTTCTGCTGCAATTATTTTTCCTCCTATAGCTGCCTGAATTTTTACCACAAAAAGCTGACGTGGCAAAACTTCTTTCAGTCTTTCTACCATTTTTCTCCCTACCCTGTATGCATCATCTGCAAATACAAGCTGTGAGAGACTTTCTTCTCTGTGTTCAGCTATCAGAATATCCAGTTTTACTATTTTACTTTCTTTCCAGTCTTCAAATTCCCATGATACAGATGCAAATCCTCTGGATACACTTTTTATTTTATCATAAAAATCAGTCAAAATCGAGGCAAGTGGAACAGAGTATTTTAAAATTACCCTGTCTTTATCAAGATATTCAGTATATCTATATTGTCCCCTTTTCTCCTGAAGAACAGCCATTACAGCTCCTATATAATCTTTTGGAGTTACAATTTCTATATTGGCCCATGGCTCATATGTTCTGGAAATAGCAGATGGATCAGGCATATCTTGGGGTCTGCGGACATTTATTACTTCACCTGATTTGAGTTCAACTTTATACTCCACAGAAGGCATGGTGATAACAAGTTCTATACCAAATTCTCTGATAACCCGCTCTTTGATAATGTCAAGATGTAAAAGTCCTAGAAATCCACACCTAAATCCCGGTCCCAGTGCTTGTGACTTTTCAGGAACAAACTGAAACGATGAGTCGTTTAGATTTATTTTTTCCAGTGCTTCTCTTAACTGTTCAAATTCTTCAGAATTTTTGGGATATATGCCGGCAAAAACCATAGGGTTTACCTTCTTGTAACCCGGCAGTTTAAGCGTTTGAGATTTGTCTTTTTCTTCTGATTTTATAATAGTATCTCCTACTTTTACAGAAGAGAGATCTTTAAGGCCTGTAACAATATACCCTATTTCACCTGCAGATAGTTTGTCAATCTTTTTTCTATCAGGCTTGAATATACCGACTTCAAGCACTTCTATTTCTTCCTGAGTACTTATCAGATAAAGTTTATCCCCCTTTTTCACTTCTCCATCTATAACACGTATGTAAGCCAAAACACCCTGATAATTATCATATGTAGAATCAAATATCAATGCTCTGAGAGCGCAGATGTTTTTTGTTTGAGGATGAGGAATATCCTGTACAATTCTTTCCATGAGCTCTGGTATATTCTGTCCTGTCTTGGCAGATATTTTGATAATTTTTTCTTTGCTGGCATTTGCATCTCCATAGAGGAGTTTGGAAATTTCTTCTGATACTTTTTCTATCTGCGCTGATGGCATATCTATTTTATTTATTACAGGAATGATCTCAAGGTCTTCTTCTAGGGCAAGATGAAGGTTAGCAAGTGTCTGGGCTTGGATACCCTGCGTTGCGTCAACCACTAAAAGCGCGCCTTCTACAGCAGCTAAAGATCTTGAAACTTCATAATAAAAATCTACATGGCCGGGTGTATCTATAAGATTAAATATGTAAGCATTTCCATCTGATGACTTATACTCCATTCTCACAGGTTGCATTTTAATAGTAATTCCCCTTTCCTGCTCTATATCCATAGTATCCAGAAGCTGTTCTCGCATTTGCCTTTCGTCTACTGTATGAGTGAGCTCTATCATCCTGTCTGCCAGAGTGCTTTTTCCATGATCTATATGAGCTATAATTGAAAAATTTCTAATTTTATTCAAATTCATAATATTTTAAATTGAAATTAATTATTTTTATATTTTATTCAAAGTTATATATCATAATATGATTTTTGTAATATTTTCGCAAGCGTTTGGTGATAAAATTGAAGATATATTTTCTGAAAGTTGTTTTTTCTTGTCTGTATCAGTTGCCAGATCAAATAATGTATTTTTAAACAAACTTCTGCTTTCCTGATCTATATTTTTTATTTTAAGCTCAATAACAGCATCTTTTTTAGCAAAATATTCAGAGTTTCTCTCCTGATGTGAATCCGGCATAGGTATAAGAATAACCGGCTTTCCTAAATATGCAAACTCAGTCAAAGATGACATACCTGCCCTGCTTATTACAATGTCGGCCAATGCAAGCAAATAAGGGTATTCTTCCTTTATATTCTCAAAACAAATATAATTCTTCATATCCGGCTGGTTTCTAAATCTACCTTTTCCAGTTACATGTATAATAAAGAAACGTTCTATCAGATCTTGAAGTACAGACAAAACAAGCTCATTGATTTGTCTTGCACCAGTCCCTCCCCCTGTAATCAATAAAATAGGTAAATTATTGTTTTTTATTTTTTCTTTTAATGTTCTATTGTTTATATTTGATATAATTTTTTCTCTGGGCATTTTTTTTACTTTTTTTATTTCTTCTCTTACAGGATTTCCAGTTAGATACACCTTAAGACCCTTCTTCTCAAAGTACTGTTGATGATGTGGAAGAGATACTGTGACTATATCAGCAAAATAAGCAATAATTTTATTGGAAAGACTTATCTCAACATCCTGTTGATGAATGATGATCCTCTTTCTTAACAGCCATCCTGCAATAGATACAGGTACAGCCGTAAAAGCTCCTGCAGAAAAGATCACATCAATTTTCCATTTTGAGATATAGTAAATACTTTGTAAAATACCTATAAAAAGCTGAAAAGGAATAAGAAAATTTCGCCAGTCAAAGTATCTCCTAAGTTTAGCTGTAATTATTCCTCTATATACAACATCTTCATTTTCCAAAAAATCCTTTTCTATTCCTTTATATGTACCTATCCAGTATATTTTATGATTTTCGTTATTGTTATGTATATATTTGATTAGAGAAATTAAAGGTATAACCGGCCCTAACGTTCCACCTCCTGAAAATAAAATTTTTTTCATACTATCTTTTTCTCTTAATTATACGTGTTCTTTTAACTTTGATGAGTTGTCCCTTAAGCGGTGTTTTTTTAGTGTATTTTGATATATTTAAAATTATACCCATAGCTGCCAAGTTTACAAAAAGTGCAGTACCTCCATAGGATACAAAAGGTAAAGGTATCCCCGTAAGAGGAACCAGTCCAATCATGGCACCTATATTGATAAATGCCTGCCATGCAAACCATACAGCTATACCTACAGCAGTAAGACGAGCAAAATAATCAGGAGCAAAATAGGCGTTTTTGAGAATCCTGTATATAATATAAAAAAATAATATCAGAAATAAAAACGTAATAATAAATCCAAGCTCTTCAGCCATAACAGCAAATATAGAGTCAGCTGCAACTTCCGGGAGATAGGCAAATTTTTGTCTTGATTGTCCAAGGCCAAGTCCCAAAAGTCCACCTGAACCAACAGCCAAAATAGCCTGTCTTGCCTGATACCCAATTCCAAGTGAATCTTTTTCAGGATTTAAAAAAGCAATAATTCGGCTTAATCTGTATGGTTCAAGCTTGATAAGGATATAAAATAAAAAACCCCCGATTCCGCCCAAAATAAAAAGATGGTATAGAGGTGCTCCAGCTATATAATACATCCCGATAGCAGAAGATATTATAATAGAAAGAGTTCCTATATCAGGCTGCTTAATAATTAGCAGTGACACAAGTCCCAACAAAACGACAAATGGTAAAAATCCGTATTTTAAATTCTTTATACCTTGTCCCCTATTTTCCAGCCATGAAGCCAAATACAAGATAAAAGACAATTTAAGCAGCTCTGCTGGCTGAAATGAAATACCACCTACCACTATCCAACTTTGTGCACCTCCTAATTCCAGTCCAATACCCGGCACAAATACCAGAATAAGTAAAAATATTGAAAACAAAAAGAGCCAAAATGATATTTTCTTAAAAAAAATATATGGTATTTTTTGTGTGACTAACAGGGCAAAGATACCCGGTATAAGTCCAAATATAAGCTGATGTTTTACATAATAAAAAGAATCTCCAAATTTTTGATACCCTAAAACAAAGGATGCTGATGATAAAACTACAAACCCAAATATAATCAAAACCGCAAGCGCAATTAACAAGTAATAATCCATTTCGTGTTTATCTTTGATATTCATAACAACCCTTAAAACAGATGTAAATTATTCTTTGGTTGTATAATTATTATACCATACTCTGACCATACTCTCCACCTCATTCGCAGACCTTGCTTGCATCAGATTCATCTTCAAAGATTTGCTGTTTTTTACAAATTTAAGATATGCTTTAAAGTTTTTTCTCATCACACAAAAATTTCTTCTATCCTGAAAATTTTTTTCATATAAATAAGCATGCCTTATAATAGCCTCAAGTCTTTCTTCTACCGTTATGTCTTCCGGGTTTCTTCCTGTGAAAAGCCAATGATTTGAAAACACACCTCTTCCTATCATAACTCCGTCTACTTTATATATGTGTGCTTTTTCCCTCCCATCTTCAAGGCTTTTTACATCACCATTTCCTATGATGTATGTCTGTGATTTCATCTGATCTCTTAGCCGGACTATTGCTCCAATCTTGCCCCAGTTGGCAGGATACTTGGACATATGTTTTGCTATTCTAGCATGAATTGTAATAACTGCAGGCTCTGTATCCAGTAAATATTTAATCCATTCTAAGGATACATCCTTATCATATCCAAGCCTTGTCTTTACAGATACTGGAAGATGTCCTGCTCCTTCTTTTGTCTTTTTTATTATTTTTTGGGCAAGTTGGGGTTCGTTTATCAGATATGAGCAGGTTTTTGCCTTCACTGCGTGTTTGGTAGGGCAACCCATATTTATATCTATGCCGTCAAATCCAAGTTCTGCTATAATCTCAGCAGCATGTTTAAACTTATCAGGATCTCTGCCCCAAATCTGGGCAACAAGAGGCCTTTCAATCTCATCAAATCTTAGATATCTGTCAATCATTTTATCCCGTGAATAAGAATGAAGCAGTCCGTCTATTGATACAAATTCAGTAAACAGGACATCTGGCCGGCCTGAGTATCTTTTTTTAGGTTTTTCAGGGTTAAACATCGAGCCGTCAATATTTTCTATATCAACTATCATCTGCCTAAATGCAGTATCTGTAACATCATGCATTGGAGCCAAAACAAAAAAAGGTTTTTTTAGTTTTTTCCAAAAACCCATTTTCATATTCTTTAACCAATTCTATTGCGTAAAAAATCTGATATATCTTCTTCAGGAACAAAAATTAAACCATATTTACGCTCTCCTTTTTTATTTAAAAAATGTCCTCGGAAAATAAAAAATGTATTATTACCATGCTCTAAAATTCCCATATATATAGTACCATCTCCAATGTCTTTGTTTGGTCTTAACACAATTTCCCGTTCATCGTCATATACCTCATCATATTCTACTTTTTTCTCTTGTTGCTTAATTTCTAAATTTAAAATCATTGGTAGGGTTGTTTCAAAACATTGTTCGCTACGATTATTAAACATAGGAATTTTTTAAATATTAAGAAATAAAAGTCAATATAAAAATTTTAAACAAATACAATTTTTTTTACAATATCTTCTCCTGATTTATTTTTGATATATTCAAGTATATCACTGTGTTTCAACTTTAGTTCCTGTGATATTACAGATGACGCAACTCGCACCTTTAGCACTCCGTCTCTAAAACTTATAACTTCTAAATCTTTCTTTAGTTCTTGCGGCAAATTTTTGTCTATCCATTCTTCTAATGCATCACAGACAAGCGCAGCTTGGACTGATTTTGCCAAGCCTTTTTTGTTTAATTGTTTTTTGAGTATGTCTTTAAAATCCATATAGGATTAAAAAATATCTCTTATATATTCCATAAGTCTGGTATAAAATCTTATATTGTGAATGGTTGCAAGTCTATGATATAGCATCTCCTGAGATTTGTACAGATGGTGAAGATATGCCAGAGTGTAGTGCTTGCAGGTTATACAATCACAGGTTTTATCTACTGGACTAAGTTTGGATGCATATTTACCTTGTCTAATCTTGACAAGTGTGTAAAATCTGGTTTTTTCAAGTTTAATATTATATTTTAAATAATTTCTAACGATCTTTAAAAAGCGAGTTTTTACATTTTTTGGAAAATTAAAGACATAAAGCCTGCCATGACGCGCTTCTCTACTGGGTATTACACAATCAAATGTATCCATTCCTTGAAATATAGATACAATAATATCCTCTACTCCACCTATACCCAAAAAGTGCTTGGGTGTGCTTTCTGGCAGATACGGCACAGACCATTCCAGCTCTTTAAAAAGCTCACTTTTTCCCACTCTATAATACGATCCGCCTATACCAAAACCATGAAATTCAAGATTTGATAAAAACTGAGCTGATTTTTTCCTCAAATCTTCGTAGATACCACCCTGCACTATTCCAAATATTGCCTGATTTTTGTTTTTGTGTGCTTTTAGGGATTGAATAGCCCATCTATGAGTCCTTTCCATGGCAATATTGGCATATTGCCAGTTAGTTGCAGGAGATACAGGTTCATCAAATGCAAAAATAATATCAGCTCCTATATCATTTTGAATCTTAATAGACTTTTGGGGTGTAAGCAAAATTTTTGTACCATCTGTATGAGAATAAAAAACCACTCCTTTATCTGTCACCTTAGCTAATTTTTTTCTATTTACCTTTGGACTTTTTTTGGAATTCAAAATAGTGTCATAATTTGCAAACTTGCCAACCCCATCCTCTATTCTTTGTCCCAGACTGAACACCTGATATCCTCCTGAGTCTGTCATAGTAGGCCCCTGCCAGTTCATAAACCTGCCTATTCCTCCTGACTTTTTAATTATTTTATGTTTATCTCTTATCAGAATATGATAAGTATTTCCAAGAACCACCTGTACATTTATCGATTTCAAATCTTCTACACTTAACGCACCTTTTATGGCAGCATTGGTTGCAACCACAACAAAAGCAGGAGTGAGCATCTCCCCATGCTTTGTTTTAAGTTTTGCAAGTCTTCCTCTGGTATTTTTTCTTTTGGTAATAATTTCAAATTTGATTGGTTTAGACATAGATAAAACTCTAAAATTCTAAATACTAAATTCTAAATTCTAAATAACAAGCAAAAATAATTTACAAATTTTCAATCCCAGTCATACGACTGTGTCATGCGGCACAGCAGGCGGGATAAATTTTCAATGAATTTTCTAAATAATTCCAAATACCAAATGTCAAATAAAATCCCAAGTCCCAAATCCAAAATAACAATAATGATAGTTTTGGCTTTAACACTGTATATTGGTTAACTTGCCCAGCTTCACTTTTCAACATTATCTGCAGATATGTTGCTTTAAATCAAATTATACATCCTATGGTTTTATAACACAGATTTACCCAAAAAGTGGAGCTGGGTGGGGCTGGGTTGGAAAATTATTATAAATTATAGTGCTTGGCAGGGATTATTTCAATAGTTAAATCTTCTTTAAGCAGTATCTTATCCCTTGCTTTAAGAGATCTGCTTAGTATTAATTTAGAGATTTCATCCTCTATTTTATCCTGTATCACTCTTCTCAAAGGCCTTGCACCCTGAGTAGGATTAAATCCTTCCTTGGCCAGTGTTTTTACAGCTTCTTCAGAATACTCAAGTTTTATATCCTTTTCAGATAATCTCTCTGCAAGTTCATCCAAAAGGATTTTTGCAATTGCCATAACTTGCAGAAAATCAAGAGGTTTGAAAATTATAATATTATCAAATCTATTAAGAAGTTCTGGTTTGAAATATTTATTTAGCTCTTCTGATTTTAAAACTTCTTTTATCTCATCCATACTTTTACCCTCCTTTAACATATTTTGAAGTCTTACAGCTCCGGCATTGGAAGTAGCTATGATAATAGTATGTGTGAAATCATAAGTAATTCCTAAAGAGCTGGTTATTCTGCCATCTTCCATAATTTGCAAAAAAATATTTAAAATATCAGAATGTGCTTTTTCAAATTCATCAAGCAAAATCACTGAAAACGGATTTTTCTTTACAGCCTCTATCAAAATACCCTCATCTGTGGATCCTGTTCCTTTAGGTGCTCCTATAAGGTTTCTGATACTTTGAGGTTCCTGATATTCTGACATATCGAGTCTTATCATCTTATCAGAAGATCCAAAATAAACTTCAGCCAGTCTTTTGGCAAGATAAGTCTTTCCTACTCCAGTTGGGCCAAGAAACAAAAAAGTGCCTATTGGTCTTTCTCCTGATTGAACCTGTGTCCTTCTTCTTCTCAAAGCACTTGCTATAGATGAGACAGCGTCTTTCTGATTAATATATTTTTTATAAATTAACTTTTCAAGATTTATAAGTATTTTCGATTCATAATCTGATACAGATGAGAGTGGTAAATTCACCATACGTGATAATTCTTGCTCAACTAATTCTCTGCTTACAAGTTTTATTTTTTGAGAAGCAGCAATCTGGCACACCTGTCTCAATATTTGAACAGACTGGGCTGGTTGGGCATAATCATGAATATACTGAGACAATTCTACTATTTTGGGTAAAGCCTGATAAGTAATAAAAACTCCATATTCGTATTCCAGATACGGAGCCATGGTCTGCAGAATTTGAAGAGTTTTGTTTGAATCCATCTCTTCTATCTCAACAGGCTGCATAGCAGATATCAAACTTCCTCTCGCCTGCTTATAAGTCTCATGATCAGCAGATCCGATTAGAATTATATTCCTATTTTCCAATGCATCCAATAAAAGCTGTTCAAGTACAACTGCTGCATCTTCAGTATTAACAGAAAGTATAGAAGGTAAATCTTCAAGTACAAGTATTATATCACCTGATCTCTTTATCTCATAAGTTAATTGATTTATTACATCTTTTAATCTACCTCCCTGAGATAATGCTAAAAGTTTTCCAATAGATAATGTGTGCATTCTTTTATCATACAGAGATTTTGGAACATCACCAGATATTATTTTTTGAGCTATTCCTTCTATGATTTTGGTAATACCAACCCCTTTCTCTCCTATAAGTACTATCCCATATTCTCCTGACTCTATAATTTCAAATATCCTTTTCATCTCCTCTTCTCTATCTATCATGGGATAGAAACTATATGCCTGATGCGTTAAATCTACCCCTACCCTATCTAAAAGAGGTGTGACTGTAGATGTCCATAACTGATTTCTCCAGTGCCTTTTTCTCTTTATACCGTATTTAGTCTCTTCTTTTGTTTTTCTCATTATTTCTTCACTTTCATATATCCATCTTATTACTCCTGACACATCTCCTTCCCGGATATTTAAATCAATAAGTATGTTTTTAACAGGATTATCTATAGCTACGAGTGCTTCCATCATCTCCAATACTCCAACTTGAGCGCGATAATTCCTTACTGCTATATCAAATGCTTTATGGAAGAGAACCTTTATATTAAAACGATCATTATTTTCGTGAAAATCTTTGATAATCTGATTTATGACTCTTTGAATTTTGTTATAATTTACAGCAAGTCTAATAAAGAGAATTTTTATTTGTTTGCTGGATAAAAGTCTTCTAAACAAAAGCAAAGGATATATCTGATCGGGATAATTTTTTCTCTTATCTTTTAATGATAAATCAATAATATGTAAAAGTTCTTCAGTAAAATGACTGTCTATACATATCTCTTTTTTATGTAATATGTATTCTGAAAGTGGTGGGGTTGATTTGATTTTTTTGTTTTTATTTTTCTCGCGAATGTAAAAAAGTATGAAGAGGACACATACCCAAAATATCCATGCATATTTTTCAGTGAATATAAGCTGATCAAAATCAGAAAGCCTGTCTGGATAAGATATAAAAATATAAATAAAGTATAGAGGTAGTCCAAGATAAGATACAACCGCCAGTATTGTCTTCCATATAGCTTCTGCATGCCTTTTGGCAATTCTGTTTGTAATACTTTCTCTATCTATTTTTAAATCCCATTTTATACTTATCGCCATATTAAAACCTACCAAAAAGGGCATAAATTACAAATATAGGAAAAAAAATATATAAAATTACAACTACAAGCCTCAACCCCAATGATACAATTAAAATAACTAATTTTCCTCCAATAATAAATATTCTAAATATAAAACTTAAAATTCTACCTACAAACGTATAATCATGAAACATAGGAGTAAAAAGGTGTCTGATCCAACTGAAAATTGCAAGATTTTTAAGCTGAATTACCTGCATTCTATAGAGATGAATAATCAATAAAGCTAATCCTTGTGTATACCACCATGCCGGAAAAGTAATGATTTGTCTAAAAACAGTTATTATAAAAAAATAAAATACAGTCAAACTCATAATATAATTATTTAAAAAATACTTGTACTGTACTTATTATACCTATAATTAAAACTATAATCAAAATATAAGACAAAATTCTGATATTTTTCAATTCAAATTCTGGGATCCGCACCCCTTTCTCTCTAGCCTTTAAAAAAGATAGTATAATTATAACCATCTGAATTCCAATTAAAAATCCACCTGCAACGGACAGTATTTTTATAAAATCTCTTGCTCCTATAAGATAAAACAAAGCAGGAAAAAATACTGCCATTATCCATGATTTGGTTTTACCCCATGCATAATCAAAATCAAATATCTCCTTGATACCAAGTCCGATTGTTAAAAAACTGGTACTCATTGTAAAAAATGCAAGCAAATTGCCTATAATAAGCATCAGGGTCCCTATTCTGTGTCCCAAGCCGATAGTGGCAATGGCGGTTGTTTGCTGTCCTGTCACACCCATCACCAAAAAAATAAACAGAGCGTAAACTACAAAAATGAATATAAAAGAAAAAATTACAGAAAAACTTATATAACGCTCCTCACCTTTTGCCATCTGTTGCCTCATCTGGGGTATAGCCACAAGACCTGCATAAGCAAACAGCATTACACCATAAGGCACTATCCATTCTCCCCATCTTATATAAATAAGATTTTGGATATTTATCTTATCAAAAGAAAACATAGCTATGAGTACAATTAAAGAAAATATTATAATCATCATAAGAAACTCTGCTTTTTTTATAATATTTAATCCCTTATATACAAAAAAAGATCCTATAGTGTAAAACAATAATGCCCATAAAAATTCACTGCCTCCAAACAAGTCTGACAACACTTGAGATATTCCTATAGTATAAGCCAGAAGCGATCCATAGCTTGCTAAAAGCAAAGAATAAAGTGTAATTTTTTTGGCAAAATGTCCCAAGTATATACCGGCATATCCGGGTAACTGATGGATATGAGGGGTACGCAAAACCACTTCTACAAACATAAGATTGATAATAACAACTACTACCCCTGCCACAAAAAGAATTAATACTGCCGGCAAAAACCCTACTTTACTTGATGCAAAAGGGAGTCCTAGGATACCGGCGCCTATCACTGTACCAATAAGAGTTGATGATGCTTCCAGAAAATTTATTTTGTGCAATTTAGCAGTTTTTTTGATCATATCTTTTTTATTAACGGTTTGATCCCCGGAAGATTTGGATTAAGTAAAAATTCCAACATAGCTCCTCCTCCTGAGGATACAAAAACATTTCGTTTTATTTTAATATGCCTACCCTCTATAAGATCTATAGTATCTCCACCCCCTATAATAGCTTTTGCCCTGCTTTCTGCTACTTCTTTAGCTATAGCAACACTTCCTTCTGCATATTCAGCTTCCTCAAACATACCCATTGGACCATTCCATATAATTGTTCCCGATCTTTTGATGATAGCTTTATATAAGTTTATTGTAATCGGACCTATATCCAAAATGGCATGAGAATTTGGAGATAGAGACTTATTAGTCCAACAAACATCTTTGGTAATACCCTTTTTCCCTTTACTGCCGATTTTGATATCTACAGGAAGCAGTATTCTGTTTTTTAAAGTATTTAAATATCTCCAATCACTTATTTTTAAATCTTTTTTATCTAATAAAATATTAAAATCACTTTTCTCAGATAAAATACTTGAATAAGGTTTTTTAATGAGCTTATAAGCTATTTTTTCAGACTCTTTATCTACATATGATTTACCTACATCAAATCCAAGAGCATTATATATCTGAATCGCGATACCTGATCCACATAGGATATAATCAACCCTGGGAAGAAAGTGATGAATAAGAGAAAGTTTTGTCTTTACTTTAATACCACCAAATACAATGGTCAGTGGTCTTTTGGGTTTTTCAAAAACTTTAGATAATACCTTGAACTCTTTTTCTAGATGGACACCTGCGTAAGCTGGTAAGAAATATGGAAGCAGAGCAACAGATGCATGATTTCTGTGAGACACTCCAAATGCATCATTCACATAAAGGTCCCCAAGATTTGACAAAGACTTTGCAAATACTCTACTACATCTTTCTTCTCCAGAGAAAAATCTAATATTTTCTAAAACATATATGGAAACACCTGAAACATCAAAATAAAAAGCAGGAAACATATCTAATTTTACAGTCTGAAAACTCTTTCCCTTTAAAACCCTGCATAATGCGCGTGCAACATTCTCAAGAGTAAGACCAGTATCTTTTACTCCTTTTGGTCTGCCGCGATGGGCGATTATATATATATGTGCTTTCTTCCTCATCAAAAATCTAATAACAGGAAGACTATTGATAAATCTGATATGATTTACTATATTAGTATATCCATCTTCTGGGATATCCAAATCAAGTCTTATAAGAACTCTTTTGTGCTTTAAATTTTTAACTGTCTTTATACTTTTTATTTCCATATTTTCTATTTTTTAAAATATTTTTAGCTACACCCTTATATACCCGAAACCATGAAGGAGTTCGATAGGCAGGATTTCCTTTTCTATTGCCTATTTTGCTTCTATTTTTCATGTTTAAAAATTAAAAGGATCTCTAATTACTTCAGGAAGTGTATATTTTATCATTTTTTTATCTATACGTGTCTTTACTTTATTCCACAGTCCTTTTCTTAATGATACAGGGCTTACTTGTTGATTTAATACTGCAATTTCTCCCACCTGAAAGGATGCCTTATATACATTATTGTAGACAAATAAAGCCACAATTATAAACGCAACTATGAAAAGAAATATGATGACTGATTCACTTTTTCTGATTATAATTGCAATCATATAATTCAAATTAATTTTTTGGGACCCAATAAGTATTACCAGAGATGATTACGCTAACACTTCCGGGCTTCAATGTTTCATCGCCAAAAACTCCAGATCCTGCAATCCTTCCCTTCTGTTTACTTCCTGAGACCATCACTGATGACGTAATGTTAATATCCTGCCAGTTAATATAAAATGGCTGTTCTTCCAGTTCTTTTATATACTTTATTACATCAACAAAATTACCATTCAAAGTAACTGTAATAGGAATTTTTGTTATGTCTTTTATACCATTTTGCGGAAGTTCTTTCATAGAAATATACTGATCAAGATTGTATTTTAATGCAATTTTTTCGAGAGTTGTTATTAAAACAAGCTCATCTCCCTCTCTTAGTAAAGCATTATCAAGTAGAGTAATCTCCGGTTTTATTTTATCAAAATCCAATTTAATCTTTTTTATTAATTTGCCTTGCTTATAGAGCTTATCAAGTTTAGCATACTGAATATTGATCTGCTTTTTAAGATCTATTATTTTATTTACTGTGTTTACCAAAATAACTGCAGATATAACAAATCCAATAAAAACCAATAAAGAAAAAAATAAATTTTTATTAATTTTAACCCTCATATCAATTTGAATCTTTAAATTTTGATAAATCTATTCTACCGCTAAATTCAAAATCTATATTCTTTGATTTGAGAAGATTGGACAAAGGAGCATCAACTTCAATAATTATACTGCTTTGATTCAAATTTTCCTGCAATTGAAGCAAATCTTGTCTGGTAAAACTAAATCCTTCTATTTTAAATGTTCCAGCTTTTGCATTAATATTCATATTATTTAGTTTATTGCCCTTGGGAATTAATTCGGAAAATTCCAAAAGAATTTTAGACCATGCTATATAATCTTGCTGTATTTGATTAAGATTTTCCAAAGTGGTGTTAATTTTGGTAATTTCTTGTACAAGTTCAGGATTCCTGTTATTGATAGAATAAACTCTCATTTCCCATTCACTAAGCTCTTTTTCCAGAAAATATCCTCCCCACAATAAAATATTTGATGAAAGGAGTAAAATAAATGTAATCCAAGACAGAATCCCTTTCCAGACAGTAAAAACAATCACTCTCTTTGCCTTATCCAAATAATCTTTTGGTAAAAAATTGAGATCACTCATAAAGTTTTCTTAAACTTAATCCAATGGCAGTAGAATAACTATTATACTGTCCTGTAGCAAATGTTTTTTTCTTGTCTTTAAATATTATTTTTTGTGATGGTTTTCCAAGCATAATCTTGTACTCCAGAATTTCTGACAACTCCTTATCTATACCTATCATTCCTGCCCCTCCTCCAGTTAACAGTATGGATATATCGTCGTTTTTACCTGCAAAATTAATAGTTTGGATATAATATTCAATTGTATTTTTAATTTCTTTTGCTAAATCAGTAATAATATCTAAAATTGCCTTCCTGACTTCGCCTTTGCACTTTTTTTGATGCAACCCACAAATAATCTTTGCTTTTTCAGCTTTGGCAAAGTTTAATTTCATAACATCAGCAATTCTTTGAGTAATCTCTATACCAGAATAATCCAAAGATCTTGTAAATTTGATAATACCATTATGAAATATCACAACCCCTGTCCTGCTCTCCCCCAAATCGACAATGACGATAATTTTATTTTTATTATTTTTTATCTTAATTGTTTTAGGTTTTACAAGATTGATATTACCTAATTTGGCAAGAAAGTTCCATTTTGACTTTTTTTTATTTAAAATATTAATATCCTTTCCCATTACCATATATTCGTCC
>WFTA01000077.1 GCA_015485715.1 Patescibacteria group bacterium | reverse complement strand
TTATTAAACAACAATTAATATTACAAACCTGTCATCACCTATTTATCCATTCGTACGAATGGGTAAATGGCAATTAAATATCCATACCACTCACAATCTATATAGGCCTTATTTGGAAAACCCACCACTTTTCATTATTTTTTATTCTCTAAAATTTATTACTTGCAAATTTTAATTACATATAGAACTTGACTTATAAAAAATATCTTGTAATCTTTATAGTGCTCTAAGAAAAAATTTAGGAGCTTTTTTTATTTTTCTAAATTCATATTAAGATATGGATAACGAGAAAATAAAACATATCATTAACTATTACAACAAAAAAGAAGAAGAAAGATGTCCATTTCCTACAGGCATCATCAAAGTAAATCTAAAAACTTTAGAAACAAATATTAAGAAAATACATAATTTTGCAAACAAAAAAGCAGGTAAAAAACTCCTCTTCCTCCTTCCTGTAAAAGGTAATGCTTATGGTGCAGGTATTACTGCTGTCGCTAAATTCGCAGAACACACAAATCTCTGCGACTATCTTGGTGTTGCTCATCTTCAGGAGGCTTATCTGCTTATCCAAGAAAAAATCAAAAAACCAATTCTAATTTTAGCTCAATCTCCTATAACCAAATCAGGTATCAAATATACGGTTAAACACAGTATAGAACATGCAGTATCTGATCTTAATTTCCTTTACAAACTTGACAAAGAAGGGCAAAAACAGGAAAAAAAAGTAAACATTCATCTTGATATAGACACAGGCATGGGTAGAAGTGGGGTTCTTGTAGATGATGTTTTAAGTATAATAAACAAAATAAAAAAGTTAAAATACATTCATTTAAAAGGTGTAATGACCCATTTCCCTGTATCTGACGCAAACACCAAAAAAGCGATTAAATACACCTCCCAGCAAATTAAAAAACTTGTCAGTCTTAAAACAATAATATCCCAAATCTTCAAACACAAAATTATATTTCACTCCGCCAATAGTGGTGCTGCACTGGAATACCCGGACAGTCTATTTGATATGATACGTCCGGGAATAGCTGTATATGGATATCCTGAGCCGTACGGCAACGCTCTCAAACTTCAATTCAATCCTGTTATGGAAATAGAATCTGAAATAACACTTATAAAGACATATCCTCCGCGACACTCTATAGGGTATGGAAGAACATATATAACTAAAAATAAAGAACATATTGCCATAGTACCTCTAGGATATGGTGATGGACTAAACAGAAAATTGAGTAACAATTTCTATTTTGTAGTAAACAATAAAAAAGTAAAATCCGTGGGACGAATAAGCATGGATCAATTCTGTATTAAAGTAAATTCAAAAACAAAAACAGGAGATAAAGTACTCATAGTAAGTAGAAAACATCACAACACAGCACGACAACTGGCCGAAGCTATAGATACAATTCCCAATGAAGTTATATGTAATCTAGGTAATGCAACTCGCCTGCGACACAAATACATCTATCAAACCAAATAATTATATATTACCCTGATTGCAAAATAGATGAAGAAAATAGAAATAAATACCATTACAATGTTTGTGAAAAGGCTCGGGCGGATGGGTTTGGGTAGGCGAGTATTGTTTAAATAAATCAAAAAAGGAGTATATATTGCCATAGTAAGTCCCCCTAAAACTGCTGATATCACAAGCAAAGTCAAAGGCTGTTTAAAAGGAAGGAGCAGGGCACCTATAATTACCACCAAAGCAATGGTTACATAGTATATCTTGTGCAATGATGTATGTTTTAAAAACTTTAAATATTTTTGATAAGGTCCGACTTGAGAGTTTGTGTATAAAATATCACTTACCATTCTGGTTAAAGCATCTATCACTGTCCACATAACTGAAAAAAGCATAAGCCCTGCCATAGCCAAAAACGCCTTATATCCCACCACTCCCCAGTGCTTACCAAAAATCTCAGCCTGCACCACTGCAACCTTAAGCCCTTCAGGAACTATTCCCTGAGGTGAGAGTACAGCATAGGCATTTACAGCCAATAGAAACAAAGTTATAAATCCAAGAAGAAGAAAGATTATACCCTGATCTATTCTGACAAACTTCATCCAACCTTTCCACCTTTTAACATTCTCCTCTGTGGGATCAAAAGTTACTCCCACAGGAGATACTGCCTCAGCTCTGCCTGTGATAGGATTGGTAATCTGATTGATATATGCTCCCATACCAATTTGCTTATCTCTATACCATAGAGATACACACAAATTAAGCATACCGCCAGCACCTGCAAATACTACTGCAGAAAGCAAAACATTTATATCCACATCCTGAGGTATAAATCCAAAATTAAAAACCCCTCTTACTGCTTGTGAGATAATAGTCCAGTTGAGATTAAAAAAACTTATCACCACCAAAAGAACAAAAAACGCAGGAACTGTTATTTTCAAAGATTTCTCCAGAACATTGTAAGCAATACGACCACTAAAAGTCAGGACCAAAATCAACGCAAAGCTGACCCATGACCACATCAGATGCGACCCAAAACCAAAAAGCTCTTTTAAAATAGTACCTATAGAACTTGCCCATCCCGGCCAGATATAAAGCAAGATAGCGGCAAGCAGCCAAAATATAGCAGATTGTCTGATAACCCTTGCAGATGATGTAAAAAATCCTTCTCCGGTTGCAATTGCGTGACGGGCAACTTCCTGATTTATAAAATACTGGGCTATAATACCAAGCAATGCAAGCCACAGAAGACCAAGTCCCCATTTTGTAATAAGATGAGGCCAGAGTATAAGCTCTCCTGTACCAATTGCAAGCCCCATTACAACCACACCCACACCCAGTGCTTTGGTCCAGTGGGGAGGTTTGGGAAGATCTTTTTTGTCAAGGGGTGGATAAAAATTTTTTTCAGGCATATATTTATATTTTTATTATAAAAATATATAACATAAATTGCAATTTTATAAATTTTATGTTTAAATATCTATATAAGGCCAGGTAGCCAAGTGGTAAGGCAGGAGTCTGCAAAACTCCTATGCAGGGGTTCGATTCCCCTCCTGGCCTCAAACATTGTATTATCTTAAAACAATATTAACACAGATAAAAACATTTACCTCCATGTCCTGTCGAATGGCAGGACGATTCCCCTCTTGGCCTCACAAAATTCACTTTACTCATAACATATATCAATAGACATTACTACCACTTCCAATCCCGTCGTATAACAAGACGATTCCCCTCCTTGTCTCAAACACTGTATTATCTTAACAACAACATTAATACAGATAAGAACATTTGCCTCCAAGTCCTGTCGAATGGCAGAGTATATCCCTCTGGCCACATACTGCACACTGCTTTAAATATTAAAACCTACTTCTTTTTTCCTTCTATAAGCAATACATATTCTCCCTTTATAGACTTGTGGTTTTTGTAATATTCAAATGCCTCCTTTACACTTCCTCTAAATACATCCTCTCTTAGCTTGGTTAAATCTTTTCCTATTATTATATTTCTTTTATCTTTGTCTTCAGCCAATTCATATATCAGCATCAAAGTTTTTAATATACGATGGCTTGATTCAAAAAATACTACAGGTACTCTGCTTGATAATATTTCTTTTATGGTTTTTTCCTTTCCTTTCTTTTTGGGCAGGTATCCTAAAAACAAAAACGAATCAACTCTAAAGTGAGATATAGAAAGTATTGCAGTTACAGCAGAAGGTCCGGGAACAGGTGTGATTTTGGTATCAGGGTATAATTTTAAAACCTGCTCAATCAGCTGGGGTCCCGGATCTTGCAGACCCGGTGTTCCGGCATCAGAAAGATAAGCACAGGTATTGCTCTCTGCTATTTTACTGATAACTTTTCTATATTCTCGTGCTGATGAATGCTGATGTATTGAATACAAAGGTTTTTTGATATTATATCTGCTTAAAAGCCTGTTGGTTATACGGCTGTCTTCACACACCACAATATCTGTCTCTTTCAATATCTCTAAAGCGCGCAGGGAAATGTCTGACAGATTTCCAATAGGAGATGATATAATATATAGAACTGCCATAATATATATAAATACTATTTGCTATGAACTGCTTCTTCGTGAGCCTTGAAGTCTTCCAAAAACATATTTACCAATGTAGCAACAGGAACAGCGAGTATAGCGCCCATAATACCAAACAGCTTGGCACCAATGAGTATAGCTATAATGGTTATAATCGGATTAAGTCCTACAGCTTTCTCCATTACCTTAGGAACCAAAATATGATTTTCTGCCTGTTGGATTATAAAATACAATACAATCACTAATATCGCTTTAATAGGAGATATATTAAAAGCTAAAATTATAGCAGGAATTGCAGATAATATCGGACCTGCATAAGGGATAAGTTCAAGTAATCCCGCAATAAGAGCCAACACAAGTGCGAATTTTATACCAAGTATAAGCAGACCTATGTATGTAAATACAGCTATCGACAGCATCAGGAAAAGCTGTCCCCTGAGCCAGTCTCCCAGCTTTTTCTGAGATCTTTTTATAAAATCTCCCACATATTTCCTGTGTTTAGCAGGAGTAATAAGCTTGGCGCTTCTTACCAAAAGCTCTTCATTAAGCACCATATAAAAAGTAAGAACCAAAGTTGCCACCAAAAAAATCATACTTCCAAAGAATGAAGAAATAGCAGAAAACAACCCTTGGGCGGCATTACCCAAAACTCCCTGAACATAAGATACCATACTCTCAGTATTGATAGTTTGCGATGCATCTCTACTGAATTTTTCTATTTCCTCAACACCTAAAATCAATTTTTGAAAATACTGAGGAAAACTGTTAGCCAGCATACTTATTTGCTGGGCAAGAGGAGGAATAATGAGGAAAAATATAAAACTTACCACTGCAAAAACTATAAGATAGATGATAAGTACAGCCAGAGCGCGGGGAACATTATGCTTATGAAACCAATTCACCCAAGGCATAATAGCTGCTGCCAAAAACAATGATACAATTACCAGAGCAATAATATCCCTTATAATATACAAAAACAACAGACCCAGTATTACCCCCAGCACCCTGAAAATAGAAGAATATGTTATATCAAGTTTATAATTCGGCATACATCTATATTGTAGCAGTTTTAAAAAATATCATCAATATAATCAGATATATTCTTCACAAATCTCTTATCTATTTTTCCAACAAGAGCTATATTAAGTCTTTTAGGGTTGAATATCTTTCCTGCGTCATATACCACAGTATCTTTGTTCAGCCTATCAAGTCCTTTCATCCATTTATGAGGTGAAAGAAGCGGCTTTTGGCGTATTAAATCAGATGCATACCAGCTGGCCAGAGTAGAGGAATCTTCCAGTCCCATTAAGGTTATCCCTTTTATATAATCCTTGGCTCTTTGTATTTCGTCTTCTGAGATATTACCCTTGCAAATATCTCTAATCTGGCCAAATATTATCTCAAGCGCCTCTTTTGCTCTTCTTTTGTCCAGAGATACTAATACATACATACCTGCACCATACCTATATCTTATAAAAGAAGTAGAAGTATGATAACATATACCTCTTTTTTCTCTAAGCTCCACAAACAGTCTGGATGATGAGCTCTCACCTAAAATCACTGACAAAACTCTAGTATATTCCTCAGCTTGCAGTCGGGAAATATCTACAGGAATACCTATACCTATATGAAGCTGGTTTATATCTCTGTATTTATAGTCAATCCTTCTCCTGTTTTGCATCTTCATTTTTGCAATTTTTTTAAAAGACGGTTTTAGAAGGTGATCGTTGCCTGCTTCGTTTTTAAGAAAGCTGTTTATTTTTCTCCTTATCTGAGAAGAATCTGTATTCCCAGCTACAGCAATCAACAGATCAGATAAAGAATAATTGTGTCTCCAATACCTGAGCAAATCATCTCTCTGAAAAGATATTATTCTTTCTTTTTCTCCTATAACAGGAAGACTTAAAGGATGTCCCTTGAAGACAAGCTTATTAAGGATAAAACTCAAATTATCCCAAGGATCATCTTCCCACATCTTATACTCTTCCAAAACCACCTTTCTTTCCATTTCAATCTGTTCTTTATCAAAAGTAGAATGGAATAATATATCAAAAAGCACATCAAGAATAAAATCAGTTTTTTCTTTCAGAGCTTTTATATAGTAAGTTGTATATTCTTTACTGGTATAGGCATTATATACAGCGCCTATTGCATCAAGCTGGTGGGATATCTCCAAATTCGGCCGCCTGCTGGTTCCTTTAAACATCATATGTTCCAAAAAATGTGCTATACCTCTTTCAGACGGTCTTTCATACACAGATCCTGTTTTATCAAATAAAAAAGATACAAAAACAGCTTCTGTTGATATATTGGGTACTACCAGAAGTCTGGCGCCATGTACGAGATTGTAGACTTTGTAGGAAAACATACAAACAAATTTATAAATTTTTAATTTTGTAATTTTATAAACAATTTTTAATTTTTAATGTTCTAATTTTCATCCTGAACTCTACGTAGGTCAGGGTTAAACAATAACTAATTTTTAATTTTAAACAATTAAACAAAACTGTAAATAGATTCTAAATTCTAAACAATAATCCAATTTAATAAATGTCCAATATCAAAACCCAAACCTTCATTGTTGTTATTTAGATTTTGGATTTGGGATTTGATTTGACATTTGGATTTTGACATTTGAAATCTAGGAGTTTGAAAAACTAATTCTTTTTTCCACCACCTCAGCTATACTCAAAAGGCTGTAATCATCTCCTGCCTTTCCTATAAGCTGTATCCCTACTGGCAAATCCTTGCCATCTTCCTGTACATACCCTGCAGGCACAGAGATTGCAGGAAGTCCGGCCAAATTTACTCCCACAGTATATATATCAGACAAATACATCTGGAGAGGATTGTCTATTTTTTCACCTATTTTAAAAGCAGGGGTTGGTGTGGTAGGGCCTGCAATATAATCTACCTTTTCAAAAACTTTTTCAAAATCTTTTTTAATCACTGCCCTTACCTTTTGTGCTCTTCCATAATATTCCTCAAAATACCCTTTGGATAAAACATAAGACCCAAGCATTATCCTTCTTTTTACTTCTTTTCCCAGAAAAGCAGACCTGTTCATCTTATAAAGCTCTATCATATCTTCCACGCTTTTATCTAAAACAGCTGATTTTCCATATCTGATTCCATCATATCGGGACATGTTGGATGATACTTCAGCAAACATTATTATATAATATACTGGAAGAGTGTATTTAAAAGTAGGTATGCTGATGTCAACAATCTCAGCACCCAAGCTCTTCATTTTATTCACTGATTGAAGTATTACATCTTTGACTCTTTCATCAAGCCCTTCCTGAAAATACTCTTTAGGAAGTCCTATTTTTACTCCTTCAAGATTTTCTCTTGTTGTATTTTTACCTGCATCCTGAAAATCAAAACTTGTTGCATCTTTTTCATCTCTTCCTTCTATTTCCTGAAGTACCACTCTTACATCATCCACAAATCTGGCAATAATTCCTATCTGATCAAGAGATGAACCCATAGCCATTAGGCCGTATCTGGATACTCTTCCATAGGTTGGCTTAAATCCCACAACTCCGCAAAATGATGCAGGCATTCTCACAGATCCGCCAGTATCTGTACCCAGAGAGTATGGCACAAATCCTGCTGCAACTGCTGCTGCAGATCCTCCAGATGATCCTCCCGGGACCCTTTCTATATCCAAAGGATTTCTACATGGATAAAAACCTGAATTTTCATTAGATGAGCCCATGGCAAATTCATCACAGTTGTTTTTACCTATCAGGATATAGCCAGCTTTTTCCAGCTTATTTATAGCTGTTGCGCTATATGGAGGTATATAGTTTTCCAAAATTTTAGATGCACCAGTTGTCCGCACACCACGAGTGACTATAACATCCTTAACTCCTGCCGGAAGGCCGTATAAGATATTATCTTGAAAATTTTTACCTTTTTCCTCTGCTTCTTTTAGTATTTCATCTCTGTCTCTGATTGTTATAAAAGATTTGATCTCATCTTCTCTTTCTTCAATGTTATTTAAGCAAAACTTAACAACTTCCTTTAAGGAAAGTTTTTTATCTTTAACCTGATTGTGTATTTCTCTGAGTGTGAGTTTATCCAACATAAAAATATATTTACTCTACATCTTTAAGCGGGCTTATAGTCTCTATATACTCATCACTATGGCCGGGTGCAAGAGGTATAAATCTATCCCTTGCATCTTGGCCTGAGATGTTTTTCACCTCATCTTCTGCTGCTGTATTTATGTTTAAAGAGGCACCGACCACAGGAGCTATACCTGATATATCCACTTCTTGGATCATCTGCACATAATCCAAAATAGCAGAAAACTCCTTTCTATATTCTTCAAGTTCCTCATCTGAAACATTAAGCCTCGAAAGATTAGCTAAATGCTTTATATCATCTGAAGTAACACTCATAAACACATAGTTAATTTACAAATTTTAAAACAAACCTATAAATATATAAATAAATCCGAAATTCTAAACTCTAAATTATAAATAATTACCAATGACCCAATTTAATAAATATTAATTTGAAATTATAGTTTCGGTTTGGAGGGTTTGACCCTGAACTACGTAGAGTTCAGTGTTATCCAAAACCCTATGTGGTTCTGGATAAATATTAAAACATTAAAAATTGTTTATAAAACTTGCCCCGTCGCATGACTGGGGTTACAAAATTACAAAATTAAAAATTTTGACTTTTACCTTTTGAATTCTGAAATTTATTTACTGTTTAGAATTTAGTATTTCAAATTTCGAATTTGGTATTTACCATCTCGGTGCTGGAGGGGAGAGTCGAACTCCCACGGGATTTTACTCCCACTAGGTCCTAAGCCTAGCGCGTCTGCCAATTCCGCCACTCCAGCAGACAGTTATATATTACCAATTCTACAACCTTGCCGTCAAATTGTTTAAAATACATATCTATCAATTATTTAACAAATTCTGTGTTTTAACCATTAACAAACTCTTGCATATCGTATGACTATGACGACCAGAGAATTGTATTTTAATTTTGGTATATACCAAAATTAAAATACACTTTAATTCTAGTAATCTCTTTAATTTTATTTTACTTACTTTATCTTTCATAATAAACTATCCCGCAACAAGCTGCGGGGAATTCTTTTGGATTAACTATTAATCAACAAGTTACTAAGAATTTTTTGAATCAATCTTCTCTTTAATTTGCCAAGGAAGTTTTTTATAGTTTCTTTTGAAAATACCTTTTATCAATTGAGCTTGTTGAAATTGAAGACGAGATAATAACTTGGGATTATTTTTAAGAGAGAGATAATTGTCTTTGACCAGTTTTCCGTTATCGTCTCGAGTATCAGGATATTGTTCAGCTGTTAATGTTCTAACAAGATACTCTTCCTCCTGAACAAAAGGGGGGTAGTTTTTTATTAACCGCCATCCATCGGCTTTTTATGTTACTTTTTAATCATAAAAATATAAATTTTCAGAAAGAGTTATGAACTCCATCATATATTTAATTATTTACCAAATCGCCTATATTGTCCATCAATTTTCTATGATCCTGAATGATTTCTTCAATAACTTTTTTAGTTTCCCCCAATACTATATTCCAAAACATTTCTACTTCATCCCCATATTTGTTATTTATAAACTCCCATAAAGGTTCTAAATTATCAGGCGATAAATTATTTACCATTAACTCCACTTTCTTCTCTTCTTCACCCGTTAAATCCTCTGTAAGTTTTGATAATAAAATAGAAATAAATATTTTTGACAATCTTTCATATATTAAGGATTTAGTTTTGGGCTCTAAATTAGACAACCCCAAAGATTGTTCTAAATCTATGCCCGCACTCTTAAATAACTTATCTAAATATACATAAAAATTATTCATAAATTAAAAAATTAATTATAATCAAGCGGCTAGTGATATATTTTGACCTTGATTCGAAATCATTTCATCTATAATTTTATACTCTTCGCTTTGAGAAGGTAGCAATCTCGCCAAATCAGACAATTTATCATATTTATCAAACCCGTCAGGCAAGACAATCTCTTTAGGAAGATTATACATTGAAGAAAGAGGATTTAAATTATACTCTATTTTACATCCTAAATCTAACATTCCTTTAACAAATTTTTGATATCTATCCAAAACTTCCGAAGAAACGGATGCAGTATTCATTAAACTTTCTTTTACATTAAATAAATTATTGGCCCACATCTTTGGATTCCCTGGTAAATCATTAATTCTATATTGTAAATAATTTACAGAATCTATTGCTTTCTCTAATCCAGTTATTTTTTCCTTAATAAGAGTAAGATATGATAACCTATCATAGAACCAAGATAAAGGATCATTTATATTTATTTGATTTATTGCTTCTATTTTGCTGGACATAACTGGATCAGATATAAACATTTCTTTACTTACATTATCTAAAAATTTATCAAATAAAGATGTGTTTTTTAATTCAATGGGATTTACAATGGTGTTTGAGCTGTTTTTAACTTCATTAATCAGTTCATGAAGCTTATCTACTGCATTAGGGATTAATTCTCCTTTTGAATTTATTAAATCTATTCCATCTTTAATTACTATATGTCCAACCCTCACTACATGACCATCTACTATTGCTATTGGTACACCATCAGCCATTACAATACCAGAATATTCACCTCCTATAGATACAGTTCCTATATTTTTTCCTATATCCAATTCTCCCACAAACCTAAAAAATTCTCTTTGCTCTGCCACCAAAACTGCTTCATGTTGATTTAAATTGCCAACATCTATACCTGATACCTTCCAATTACTAGCTTCTGCTGCCTGTTTAAATATTTCATTCCATTTCAATTGGCTAGTATTATTTATAAATGCCGTTGACCCCATTTTATCTATATTATCTGGTGTTATTATATTTTCTGCGTGTTCATAAAACTTATTTATTACTTCACTTAATTTTTCATGGTTAAAAATTAATTCTCCATTCTCAAGTTTAATATCTCCACTGGACTTTAAATTATCTATTAAAACTCTTAAACTAGATGGTGTTTTTTTGGAACCCAAAATTGCTTCTCTTAAATTTGCAACAATATTCTCTGATCTGGATAATTCTAATATTTTGTTCATTGAATCTCCAGAACTTGCTAGATGTGACTGAGTACTATCAGGTAAATTTGCTGCTACTATCCTTCTTAACGCCTGATCTAATTCATAATTTCCACCACCTCCCACTTTTACATGCCAAACTCCTCCTTTACTTTCAAAACCTCCTCCAAACCTACTGTAATCAGGTCCACTTCCCCCACTTAATGATGATATGCTGGTCGTACTAGTACCAGAACTACTTAGTGTGGTGGTACCTGAACTTGACGGGCTCTTTACTGCTCCGTGAGATGGTGTTCTGGTGCCTGATGAAGATGGGGTAGAAGCAAGTGAGTTTTTGTCATCACCTATATCAACCATACCGAAAGTAACAGCCTTGACACCACCTCTAAGCCCATCCACTCCTTCGGGCATCCCTACACCAAAATACCCAAAACCAAACCTCGCAGCACTACCACCCAAAACACCAGCCAACAATCCCAACCAAAGTCTCCTTCTTCCTTCTCTAGTATCCAATGGTATTAATTCATTCATCATTTCATTAGCACGTTGATCTATCTTTCTTAAAATATTATATATTTCTGATTCATAACTAAGATTATCCATATTATCTATAGAAACATCTTCTCTTACATCTCTTCTATACTGGCTTCTTATTTGTTCTCTTTGTTCAGAAAATCTCCTGATAAATAATCTGTCAAAGAATGAGGAAAAAGCTGCTGATAATCCGGATCCAGCAGATGCTCTTGCCATCACAACACCTATACCTGTTGCTCCTATTGGGAGAAACCCTGCTGTAATAGAAGCTATCATGCCACCAACTAGAGCTGAAAATATCATCATGCTCACAACTCGTGAACCTGTAATCCTATCTAATCTATTATATATACTATTAAATACATCTCCTATTCTTCTCATCATTCTACCTATGCGGCCTTGTGCTTCCCTAGCATTGGCAAACATATGATCTCTTTCTATTGCTTCTGCTTGTGCAAACAAAACATTTACAATATAAGATTCTGCGTTACTCTTTAACATCAATTTCCTGAGAATGTCACGCAATTTTGATACTTTATATTCTCTAAGTCTTGCTCTTAATTTCTCTTCATCTTCCTCACTGTATTCCCCAGAGTTAAGCAAAATATGTAGAATATCAGAAATTAATTGGCCTTTTGATTTGTGTTTTATCTCTTCTTTTAATTCTTTGCTGCGCTTTCTTAAATACTCATCCAAAAGAGCTTTCTTAAGTCTTTCTTTAGCTTGTCTTAATAATTCTTCCTCGTCTTCTAACCCCCTTCTCACAAGTTCTTCTTCCACATCTCTTCTTCTCCTTCTGGCTAAAATTAACTCTCTATACGTTGATGATACTTTATTCCTCTGACCAATATACTCATCCAATCTTCTATCTAACTCTTCACTTACTTCTATCCTATTTTGATTTCTGCTGAACCTATCAGGAAGCAATGATTGCAATAAATTTATTTTATCATTTTCCCTTCCTCTTCTTTGCCTGCCTTCACTGTCCAATGATATAGTCACTCTTCTACCATAGTCTCTAAAACTAAACTTAAAATTCTCTATCCTGTTTAGCTCGTAATCCCACGACTCTTCTGGATTTGTTCTTCCCCTGTCTTCTTCTGTATGACCCCCTCGTCTCAATCGATCTTCAGTTGTTTGCTGACTTTCTACTTGACTATCTTGTTGTTCTGGTGTCGAACTATTAGATATTTTTCTCTCTGTTGTCACCATATCCATAAAATTACTTATAAACAAAAATTCATATTTTTAAATTCTTAATTAATACTATAATTATACTAATCTTG
>WFTA01000076.1 GCA_015485715.1 Patescibacteria group bacterium | reverse complement strand
GTAGTAAGTAATGTCATTCTGGAATCAATTTCTTTACTGTCATTCCAAAGTCCACAAAGCGAAAGCGGAGGGACATCCGGAATTTACCCTCACTTGTCATTCCGGAATTGCGAGCGAAGCGAGCGATATCCGGAATCTATTTTTGTTTTTTTATTTCTCTTTCTGGATTCCCGCTGGAGTTTACCCCGTATTTATTACGGGGCGGGAATGACAATATAAAAATTTTGTTTTTGTTTCTGGCCACAGCCCTATTTCATAGAGCTGGGTAAAATGTCGGATCGGAGCCCGGCATGACAATTACTACTATCTACTCGTTACCATATACTATTTACCACCCAGCACATAGTTTTGACTTGAAAAAAAGTATAAGTAGTTATAAGAAAAAAACAACCCATCAAAAATATTCTAACTACTAGCTACTCTCTACTAACTACAATCATTAGTTTTGGGTCAAAACTATGTGCTGGGCTAAACTCTATATTCTATATTCTATATTCCAGATTCCAATTTGCCCCGGTAGTTCAATGGATAGAACAGTGGCCTTCTAAGCCATTAATGGGGGTTCGATTCCCTCCTGGGGCACAAAATCTCAATCTCCCTTATGGGAGATTTTTAAAATTTATTTTTGATATAAGAAATCAATAAGGTTGCAATATATCTATATATCTGATAAAGTAAATACGATTATAATTTATACCCTTTACAAGGCTGATCAATAGAGAGCTTTGTTTAGGGCGGATTGGTTAATATGCTTACCAAACAGCAAAAGCAGAGAATTATTAAAAAATTTCAAACCAAAGATGGAGACACAGGTTCTCCTCAGGTGCAAATCGCCATTTTATCTGAGGAAATTAAAGAGCTTCAAAAACATCTTAAAACACACAAAAAAGATCATTCAGCCAGAAGAGGTTTGATCAGAAAGGTGAATCAAAGAAGAAAACTCTTGAATTATCTAATGCGAGAAGATGAACAGGCGTATGAGGAGTTGATTAAGAAGTTAAAACTCAAGAGAAGAATGAATCAGCTTGCTGACATTAGAGCAAAGCTTGCTGATGAAGAGTTTGATGTGCTTGATACTGCTGTAGATACTTCTACTACACCAGATGAAGACAAGGAGGAAGAAAAATAATTATGGCTAAACATAAGGATCAAAGAGTGGGGGTTTTTGTAGATGTGCAGAATATGTATCATTCTGCCAAGCATTTGTTTGGCGCAAGAGTAAATTTTAAAAAAGTGCTTCAGGAGGCAGTAGCTGGGCGCAAGCTTATCAAGGCATTGGCTTATGTAGTCAAGTCGCACACTCATGAGGAAGAGGGTTTTTTTGAGGCATTAAGATCTCAAGGGTTTGATATGAGAGTTAAAGATCTTCAAATATTTGCAGGAGGTATGAAAAAGGGAGACTGGGATGTGGGAATGGCTATAGATGCAGTGAAGTGGGCTGATAAGCTTGATGTGGTGGTTCTGGTTACAGGTGATGGAGATTTTGTGCCTTTGGTTAGATACCTGCAGGAGAACAAGGCATGTCAGGTTGAGATTATGTCTTTTTTATCATCCAGTTCTTCTAAACTTATAGAAGAAGCTGATGAGTTTACTGATTTATCAGATAAAAAATATTTATTATCAATTAAAAATTAAAAATATGGACATTGAATATAAAAATGAAAATAATGTACACACATGGAGTGGTACATTTGCAGGAAGAAAAATAGAAGTTCAGTTTGGAAAAGTCGCGGGACAGGCAGATTCAGCCTGTACATTTAGATACGGAGATACAGTAGTTTTATCTACTGTAGTAATGGGAAAAGAGCCAAGAGAAGGTATTGATTTTTTTCCCCTCCTTGTTGATTATGTTGAAAAGCTGTATGCAGGAGGCAAGATAAAAGGGTCGCGCTTTGTGAAGAGAGAGGGAAAGCCTTCAGATGAGTCAGTTTTGCTTGCCAGAATGGTAGACAGATCTATCAGACCGTTGTTTGATGAAAACTTAAGGCTGGATGTTCAAAATGTCCTCACTCCTCTTTCTTTTGATCACGAGAATGATCCTGATATATTATCAATCAATGCATCTTCTGTCTCTCTTTTTGTATCTTGCATTCCGTGGCCTAAAACTATCGACCCTATAGCAGCCGTGAGGGTGGGATATGTGGATGATAAATTTGTAATCAATCCAACCTATGAAGAAAGAGAAAGGGCAACTCTGGATATTGTTGTCTCTGCCACAAGGGACAAAATTGTGATGATAGAGACTATTGCCAACGAAGTATCTGAAGATTTGTTTGTTCAGGCTTTGGAATTTGCGTTTCCGTATATCAATGAGCTTATAGATTTTTACATTGAGATTAGGGATAAAATTGGTGCTGAGAAATACCCTGTACCAGAAGCAATTGATGAAGTTCCTCAGGATTTAAAGCAAAAAGTAGACGAATATCTTCAGAAAAATTTAGATAAGGTATGGGGCTTGAAAACCAAAAGAGAAAGATCCCAAGCAATAGGGGAACTTATGGACAGGCTTAGAGAAGAATTTGCTGAAAATCCTGCTATATCAGGAGATGATTTAAAGTCAGCTTTAAAATATGCTGACAAAGTGTTTGGCAAGATGGTTAGAAAAAGGATTTTGGAGACTAACTCCAGAATTGACGGCAGGAAGTTTGACGAGATAAGATCATTGTCTGTTGAGGTGGGTATCTTGCCGCGCACTCACGGCTCTGCACTTTTTTCACGAGGTGAAACACAAGCACTTTCAACAGTTACACTGGGTGCTCCCTCTGCTGAGCAGGTACTGGATACTCTTGAGGAAGAAGGAACAAAAAGATATATGCATCATTACAATTTTCCGGGCTATTCTGTAGGAGAGGTACAGCCTATGAGGTTTCCTTCCAGACGAGAGATAGGGCACGGTGCTTTGGCAGAAAAGGCTCTTCTTCCTGTAATACCTGATAAAGATAAGTTCCCTTATGCAATCAGAGTTGTAACAGATATTTTATCGTCAAACGGATCAACATCTATGGCATCTGTATGCGGGTCAACATTATCTCTGATGGATGCTGGTGTCCCTATTAAAAAACCTGTATCTGGTATTGCTATGGGGCTTATTACAAATCCTGACAATCCGTATTCAGATTTTAGAATTTTAACTGACCTGCAGGGAGAAGAAGATCATTATGGAGATATGGATTTTAAAGTAGCAGGTACTAAAGATGGGATTACTGCTGTCCAACTTGATGTCAAGCTTCCGGGATTGTCTATGGAGATGGTTAAGGAAACTTTGCATCAGGCAAAGCAGGCAAGGCTTAGGATACTGGAGGCAATGCTCTCAGTTATTCCTGAGCCAAGAAGTGAGCTCTCACCATATGCTCCTCGTATCTATACTTTGCGTATAAACCCTGATAAGATCAAAGATGTTATTGGCCCAAAGGGGAAAGTAATTAGTGAAATAATAAATGAGACAGGGGTAACTATAGATATAGACGATGACGGACTGGTTATGGTTACATCTAATGATCCAGAAGCAGCCCAAAAAGCTATTGATTGGGTTAAAAATATTACCAGAGAGGTAAAGGTAGGAGAAGTGTTTCAGGGTAAAGTAACAAGGATAATGGATTTTGGGGCATTTGTGGAGATACTTCCTCAACAGCAAGGCCTTGTTCATATATCTGAGTTAGCTCCTTTTAGGGTTGAGAATGTAAAGGATGTAGTTAAAGTAGGTGATATTATTCCTGTGAAGGTGATAGAAATTGACTCTGAAGGAAGGATTAATCTTTCTCTCAAACAAACAAATTATGAATACCCTCCTGAAGTATTAGCAAAGGCTAAGAAAAATCACAACAATAACTTTCATTCAAATAGAAGAAACAACAAACATCATTAAAAATTTTCCAATTTTCAATTTTATTATATGAGGAAAAAGGTGATTTTTGTCTTTGTATTTTTGTTTTTTATTATTATAGGAATTTTTTTATATTTATATCCAAAAAGTAAAAGTTCAGATACGTATTTTAAAATTCCACAGAATACCTTTTTTTATTTTGAATTTAATAAAACAAAAAAGTGGATGAATATTCCTAGTAATAAGAAGACACAGGACTTTTTTAATTTTCTAAATAATTACGGCCTGACTCAACAGATTATAAATAATTCAAAAAAGACAGCATTACTTGGTGTATATCAGGAAGGTAAGATTTATTGGTATATTTTGTTCAAGTCAAGTAAACCCCGTAGTCTGGAAGTCTATCTTCCTAAAGATTTTTATCTTAAGCAACTGGATGAAGAAACTGCATTAATCATAAAAGACTTTAATGACTACAAAGAAATCAATAAGACTGAAAAATTTACTGTTGTTAAAGATTCAATATATAGTGGGGGTTTGGGGCAAGGGTTTGTGGATCAAACTTACATACAATCATTGATTAACAGAAGTCCTTATTCTTATATTTATATCTTTGGTACCCTTCTTGCCAATAAAGTTAAAAATAAAAAGTGGTTTTATGTAGATTATGTTGACGATAATTTTCAAATAGTTTTTTCTCCTTCTTTAGTATTGAATACAAAGACAGGTATCAAAACCCCACAACTCCGTAATTACGATATATATATACATAATATTAATTTTTTCAATGTATATATCAATATGGATAAATATTTGTCCTCCTTTGAAAACAGTGATTTAGTGCGTTTTAAAGATGAACTTGATAAATATTTAGATGAATTTGGCATTTCTGCAGAGATTATTGATATTTTAAATAAAAAATCAGATGTATGGTTGTTCTTGGAAGACAAAAAAGTTAAGGATTATGTGATTGTCTTTAAGTCATCATTCTCTGCTTCTGAGAGAAAAATTCTGATGGATAAGATAATAGATATTTTTGCTTTTATTAATCCAGTTATCAAGGCCAAAGTATTACCCGACTCTACCAGAGTATATAACCTTATGGCAGATTCATCTAGATATCAGTGGTTTAATGATATAGATAGTGGGATGTATTATCTGAAATTTAAAGATCAGATATTGTTTATGAAAATTTTACCTCAGTTGGCAGTAATAAGTACTCAAAAAGATATGATAGATAGAGCCATATATGATACAGTTCAATATGTGAGTTTGGATAACGGATGCGGAAAGAGTAAAAAAAACACAGGTGTTTTTCTGTCTGGCAAGGCATTGAAGATTTTATTCAGAGATTTTGATGAATTTTCATCTTATTTTAACCAGATTTATTTTGAAATATCTGAAAAATATACAACCAGTTATATGAATGTTTGTTTTGATTAAATTATCTAAAATTAGCTAAAAATATTTATTTTTTGATATTAAAACCTTATTATTTGACAAGTTTTTAAATATATACTATACTTGTAGTGATTTTAAAATAAATATAAATAAAAGTTGATATTTTGTGGATAAATTAATGAGAGTATTACATACAACAATTACTTAAAAGTACAATTTCCAAGAAGGCATTTTAAAGCCGCTTGGAAAAAGCGGTTTTTTGATCTCCAAATTTCAGGACTGAAGACTGCTTTAACAAAAAGTAGTCTTTAGTTCTGAAAAAGGTGAAGTGGTATAAAAAGCTGAATTGATGAACTGATATCAGTTCATTGACAACTAAATATTGTCAAGTAGAGCTAGTTAATTAGTGGTCTAAGTGTTCTAGTGGTGCTATAAGGGCATATGGTGGATGCCTTGACTTCGAGAGCCGATGAAGGACGTGGCAGGCTGCGATAAGCCTCGGGGAGCTGCCAAGCAAGCTTTGATCCGAGGATGTCCGAATGGGGAAACCCGCTCCGATGTTGAATCGGAGCGTCCAGTTTTAAACTGGACGGGAACCCGGGGAAGTGAAACATCTCAGTACCCGGAGGAAAAGATACCGAAAAAGCTACGCTTTTTTCAATTCCTAATATCTATTTCCTAATGTATATTAGGAATTAGTAATTAGGAATTCTTAAAGCGTAGTGGTATTCCCTAAGTAGTGGCGAGCGAACGGGGAAGAGCCTAAACCCAGTTCTTCTTTCTTGCTCTTAACTTTCTCTTTTAGAGCAAAGTGGGAGTAAGTAAAGGGTGTAGGCCTGATAGAAGAGCTGGGGGTCGTGAGTTAAAACCATTTTCCTTGCCTACACAAGGAAGAGGGAAGTTGTGTATTCTAGCTGAAGTCTCCTGGAAAGGAGCGCCAAAGAAGGTGATAGCCCTGTAAGCTAAAGAATCACACAACACCTCAGGTTTTAACTCGAGTACTGCTCGGTCGGTGAAGCCGAGTAGGAATCAACCCGCACTATCGGGTAAGGCTAAATACTCTCGAAGATCGATAGTGAACTAAGTACCGTGAGGGAAAGGTGAAAAGCAGGCCGGGAGGCCGATGAAATAGTATCTGAAACCATATGCCTACAAGGAGTCGGAGCCCAGCTGCAGTTTGGGCTGAAGATGTAACCATAAATCTACTCTTGCGTTAGCAAGTGTAAATTTGAGGTATTACTATATCTTCACTCCAAACTGCGGCTGGGTGACGGCGTGCCTATTGAAGAATGAGCCAACGAGTTTACTTGTACTGCTTATCTAAACCCGTTCAGGGTGAAGGTAGAGGGAAACCGAGTCTTAACCGGCGTAGCTGCCTGTATTTATTAATACTGGTTATTAAATTTTAGTAATCAGTATAATAAATATCAGGTAGCAGGCAGTGCAAGTAAGACCCGAAGCCGGGTGAGCTAGCCATGGCCAGGGTGAATCCCGACTAACATCGGGAGGAGGCCCGAACCCGTTGGTGGTGCAAAACCATGGGATGAGCTGTGGCTAGAGGTGAAATGCTAATCGAACCCGGGAATAGCTGGTTCTCCTCGAAACAGCTTTAGGGCTGGCGCCAGTTTAAGCAGGCGTGGGGTAGAGCACTGAATGGGAGCGGGTCTTCGGATACCGTTTCCAACCAAACTCCGAATACGCGCTTGTGTTTCTGGTAGTTAGACCATGGGGGCAAAGCTCCATGCGTCGAGAGGGAAACAGCCCAGATCCCCAATTAAGGCCCCTAAATCCGGGTTAAGTGTTAAAGGTGGTGAAGTTTCTAAGACAACTAGGAGGTTGGCTTAGAAGCAGCCATCCTTTAAAGAAAGCGTAACAGCTCACTAGTCGAGAGACTTTGCGCCGAAAATGTAACGGGGCTAAACCCGGTGCCGAAATTGGGATCCAGCCGTTTATAAACGGCTGGAGGTAGAGGAGCATTCTATACCCGCTGAAGTCAAGTCGTGAGGCTTGGTGGAGGGTATAGAAGGGAGAATGTTGGCACAAGTAGCAGGAATCCCGGTGAGAAACCGGGACACCGAAAGCCTAAGGTTTCCTGGGCAACGATTGTCGACCCAGGGTTAGGCGGGCCTAACCCGCTGCCCGAAAGGGTAGTGAGGGATGGATAAGCCGGTTAATATTCCGGCCCCTCAGTCTATTTGCTCTAGCTGACGCATCTTCAAGCTCTCAGCGTGCTATGGCTATGTACGTCCCTGACAGCGCAAGTTGTCAGGGGGAAACCAAACCTTCGGGGGAGGTGAACTGAGGGGGAGAAGGTGCCTAGAAAAGGCGAAGAGCGTTAAATAGACTGGGTCCGTACCGCAAACCGACACAGGTAGGCAGGTGTAAGAGCACCAAGGTGTACGAGCTAACCCTCGTTTAGGAACTCGGCAAAACAGCGGCCGTAACTTCGGGATAAGGCCTCCCAGCCCCACTTTTTTAAAGTGGAGCTGGGCGCAGCGAAAGACCCCTGGCGACTGTTTAACAAAAACACAGGTCCCTGCTAACTCGTAAGAGGATGTATAGGGGCTGACGCCTGGCCAGTGCCCGAACGTTAAGGGGAGGGGTGTAAGCCTCGAACCGAAGCGCGGGTGAACGCCGGCGGTAACTATAACCGTCCTAAGGTTTTCTACATCAGTTTACTGGTGTAGAGAAGGGCTAGGACGGTTATAGTAATTTTTCGCTGCCTGGTTCTGTAGTGATACAGAATCGCCCAAAAACAATCCGGCTTTATGCGGAGAAAGCTCCAAAAGCTTACCCTACTAGACTCAGAATTGTGAGTCAGTAAAAATGGGTAAGTATAGGGAGAAAATCCGCAGGTTATGTTAATAACCTCAGAGACTATACGCCGGACATCTAATTTTAAGGTTAATTTAATAATCTTGTATGAAATTAAGACCTGATTGGGTAAGTGGATTTGTTGATGGAGAGGGGAGTTTTTATGTAGGTATAAATAGGCATTCTACTTTAAAAACAGGATATCAGGTATTGCCTGAGTTTAGAGTGGTGCAACATAAAAGAGATATTCAAGTATTGTATGGATTGAAGAGATTTTTTGGATGCGGTGTTGTAAGAGTAAATCATGATGATAGAATGGAGTACAGGGTAAGGAGTATAGAGCATCTCAAAAATATTATAATCCCCTTCTTTAATAAACATCCACTTATCACAAAGAAAAAAATTGATTTTATAAGATTTTCAAAAGTAATTAATATTATGTCACAAGGAGAGCATCTTACACAAAAAGGTTTAAAAAAGATTATTAAGATAGTTGAATTAATGAATAGACAGGAGAGAAAAATTAAAATTTTTAAACCTTAAAATTAGATGAAGATATAGTCCTTCCGCCTACAAGGAGCGGAGAGCGAAATTCCTTGTCGGGTAAATTCCGACCTGCACGAATGGCGTAACGACTGGGGGACTGTCTCAACGAGGGGCTCGGCGAAACTGCAGGACGAGTAAAGATGCTCGTTACCCGCGGCTGGACGAAAAGACCCCGTGAAGCTTTACTACAGCTTGGTATTGAATTAGGGCTTCACATGTTCAGAATAGGTGGGAGCTTCGGCGCCAGTGAGATACCACCCTTGTGTTGTTCTAATTCTAACCCTGATATTATATTGGGGGACAGTACCTGGTGGGTAGTTTGAGTGGGGCGCTCTCCTCCTAAAAGGTAACGGAGGAGTTTACTAAGGTTGGCTAGGTCCGGATGGAAACCGGGCTGATAGTGTAAAGGCACAAGCCAGCTTTACTGCAAGGCCTACAAGCCGCGCTCCTTGATGTTTGAACTCATTTTTGAGTTTAAATATCAAGGACTCATCCTTCGGGATGAGAGTTGCGAAAGCAGAACTTAGTTAACCGACCTCGGGATATAGGACCGAGGGAGACCATCGAATAAAAGCTACTCCGGGGATAACAGGCTAGTCCCGCCCAAGAGTCCACATCGACGGCGGGGTTCGGCACCTCGATGTCGGCTCGTCGCATCCTGGGGGTGAAGCCGCTCCCAAGGGTTGGGCTGTTCGCCCATTAAAGCGGCACGCGAGCTGGGTTCAGACCGTCGTGAGACAGGTTGGTCTCCTATCCGCCGTGGGCGTCGATACTTGAGAAGACTCTACCCTAGTACGAAAGGACCGGGTAGGACGCACCTCTCGTGTACCAGTTGTCCCACCAGGGGCACTGCTGGGTAGCGACGTGCGGCACTCCAGATTTGTCTGGGGATGGATAAGCGCTGAAAGCATCTAAGCGCGAAGCCGGCTTCAAGATTAGGTATCATAGGCTTCCCAGAGACTATGGGATTGATAGGCTCCAGGTGTAAGCTCCGCAAGGAGTTAAGCCGAGGAGTACTAAATAGCCGTTCGCATCACTAGAACACTTTGACAGCTAATTAACTGATGTTTTACTGCAGAGTTCCCGGTGCCTTGAGCGGAGTGGCAACACCCGTTTCCATTCCGAACACGGCAGTTAAGCACTCCAGCGCCGATGATAGCCCTTTGGGGTGAAAGTAGGCCGGTGCCGGGTATTTTGCAGTAAAACATAGTCCCGACTAAGTCGGGATTTTTTATTTTTACCCTGTTTTGATATAATTATATAAAAATTTCAAAATTCAAAAGTCAAAATTCAAAATTTAGGAAAGATTTGTTAAAATTTCAAAATTCAAAATTCAAAATTTAGGAGAATCCAAAATCCCTTGGAGCCTTATCCCCCATCCTGCACCTGTTGGGACAGGTCTAAATGATAAACCAAACAAAGCTTAAATATCAAATGATTAATTTTAGATTTTAGGTTTTGGGCCTTATATTTAATTATTTAAATCATTGGGTAATTGGGGATTGATTAGAAGTTTATTTAATTTATATAATCTACAAGTTGTAAACCATAAACCAGATATTGACTACTTGTATAATCAGACATTAAAATTTTTTATTGTTTTATGCTTTACATAGCAGATTTGGAAATACACTCAAAGTATTCCAGAGCTTGTTCTCCAGACTCTGATCTTTTTCATCATATAGAAATGGCTGATATAAAAGGTATTGATATTGTGGGTACAGGAGACTTTACTCATCCTGAATGGTTTTCATCTATAAAGAATGATTTAACAGAGACATCTGCTGGTTCGGGTATATATGAAATTAAGAACAAAAGAGCAAAATCCAAGTTTTTGCTTACAGCTGAACTTAGTTGTATATATAGTAAATTAGGAAAAGTCAGACGTATACATGTTTTGGTGTTTGCGCCGAATATAAAATCAGTAGAGAAATTTAACAAAGCTTTAGAAGATAAGGGTGCAAAGCTTGGATCAGATGGGAGACCTATTTTAGGTATTGATATAAAAAATTTACTTGAGATAGCACTTGGTATAGATGAAAAATTTCTTATCATACCTGCTCACGTGTGGACTCCATGGTTTGGATTTTATGGGTCCAAGTCAGGATTTGACAGTTTAAAAGATGCATTTGAAGATTTGACAGATTATATAGCAGGAGTTGAGACCGGACTTTCTTCAGATCCGCAGATGAACTGGAGAATAAGCGAACTTGATAGTAAGGCTATAGTTTCTTTTTCAGATGCTCATTCCCCTGCTAATTTAGGAAGGGAGGCCACTATTTTTGATTTAGAAAATCTTTCTTATGAAAATGTTTTTAGAGCTATCAAATATGGTTTTTTAAAAAGTTCAAAAGAGAAAAACAAGATCAAAGCCACCATCGAGTTTTATCCCGAAGAAGGAAAGTATCATTTTGACGGGCACAGAGAATGTGGTGTTTCTTTTTCGCCAAAAGAATCAAAGAAACATAAGTTTATTTGTCATCAGTGCGGCAGGAAACTTACTTTAGGAGTTTTGTATAGAGTAGAAGAGATAGCTGACAGGCCGGAAAGCTATACTGATAAAAACAGACCTGATTATTATAAGATAGTGCCACTTCCTGAAATTATATCAGAGGTTTTTGGTGTAGGTAAAAAAAGTAAAAAGGTAGTGGAATTTTACAGCAATATTATTGCAGAACTTGGATCTGAATTTGATATCCTGCTTAACATACCTCTTGATGATATAAAAAATAAAGGAGGAGAAGTTTTGGCAGAAGCAATTAGAAGGGTTAGGGAAGGTGATATGTATATAAAGCCGGGTTATGACGGTGAGTTTGGAAAGGTGCAAATTTTCTCACCAGAGGAGAAAGAAAAAAATAAGTCTTTGCAGCAAAGATTATTTTAATTTTCCTAAAAACAAAACTCCCCCAATAATGGGGGAGTTTTTATATTCTTTTCAGATTATTTTTTTCTTCTTTTTGTTACTTTTTTCTTTGGAGCAGCCTTTTTCTTTGCTGGTTTTCTTTTTGCTACTTTTTTCTTTACCGATTTTTTAGTTGTTTTTTTCTTGGTTGTTTTTCTTGTTACTTTTTTCTTTGGAGCAGCCTTTTTCTTTGCTGGTTTTCTTTTTGCTACTTTTTTCTTTGCTGGTTTTTTGACTGCTCGTTTTTTAGCAGTAGAAGCTTTCTTCTTTTTTTTCTGTGGCATAATTTCACCCCCTTTCCCTCACCCTCCTGTTTTGTTTTAAAACAGAAGGGAAAATTTTTTTAAAATGTTTTTAACAAAAAATATTATACCATATTTTTTTGTTTACAACAATAAAAAGTAAAAGTTATACACAATCGATATAATTTATTTAGCAGTAATATGATTTGACGTTTATATATAATATAGGATACAATGCTGTGTTATATTATTTGACATAATCCATCTCTGGAATAATAAATTGTGTCATGACAATTACTTTGAAAACAGGAATTCAAGAGAGGTATGGACAGGATATTTTAATTAATTAATTTCCAATTTTAAATTAATTTCCAATGAATCAACCGTAGTATTTGACAGGGTAAATTTTCAGACAAACTAACCAGATATCTGTTTGACTTTTTTTTTGCAGTTGCAAAAAAAAGTCAGGCAATGGAAAATTTCAAATTTTGGCTTTTAAAATTTATAGATTGTTTATGATTTAGTATTTCGGATTTAGAATTTTACCCTTTATCCTGTTATATAATAAGGCAGGTATAACAAGATAAGTGAGAAAGAATTACAAGTGTCCGAATAAAGTAGAGCAAGACAAGAAAATTAACATAAGTCATACAATTACAGGTGATGGATTATATAGATATTTTGTCTTAATTGTGGATAACTAATATTTATATGTTGATAATTTGTATAAATTGTGGATAATTTTTTTTATTTTTTATCTAAATTTAAGTATAAATATTGTGGATAATTTTTATATATCAAATATTCACATATAAAAAACATTGATTTTATTTACTATTTAAGCTCTTTGACAAATTGGCTAAAATATGCTAATATTTAAGTGTAGGCTCTTTACTGTTCTTTTACAAGGGTTCCGACGCCCGTAAAACAAAAACAAAAAAGAAAATAATAAAAAATAAAAATAAAAACATTTTGGGGTGTTTTCTTAAAAAAATTAAGAATTCACCTCAAGAACGGTAAAGGGCAGGTTTTTGACTGGTCGGGGTCAAAAACTAAATGGCCTGTGTGCCTTTGGGAAAGTGGACAGTGATTTGAATATTAGGGAGAGGGGTTCAGATCACTGTCCACGCCCGAGGTTCATAGGCCACTGGGCGTGGAGTTACCGCACATAATAATATATTGGCGGGATAACTCCCGCCCTTTTTTAATTTTAGATAATTTTTTTATTTTTTGTCTTATTTTAGGTGAAAATTGTTTTTATTTTTATATAGCTTAATATCAATATATAAAGCCTTGCATTTTGATTGATTTTGAGTTAATATGGATATATATTCTCTTCTTTTCTATAGTGTTTTACTTTTCTAATAATTAATGTTTTTAATATGTCTTTTTCTCAGGATTTTTTAACTGAAATAAAAAGGAAGTTGATAAATGAAAGAGAGAAAGCTCTTCAGATGATTGAAGATGCGAGAAATACAGAAGATACCAGCAATATTATAGGAGAAGCATCAGAGGATCAGGCTCAAAGTTTGGCAGATATGGGAAACAGGGTGGCCTTGATAGATACTTTGGAAAAAACTCTTGAAGATATAGAGTCGGCGCTAAAAAGAATAGAAGACGGTTCGTATGGTATATGTAAATATTGTAATAACCCTATAGAAGAAAAAAGACTTCTTGCCAGACCAACATCTTCTTCCTGTCTGTCGTGTAAACAAAGTTTTACAGGTAAATAGTCTGTGTCAGGATTAAATAAAATTATACTTTTGGTTGGAACTTCGGTTGTTTTAGATCGTTTTGTAAAACAATTTTCTATAATTTATAATGTTGAGTTTATAAATTATAACTTCTTAAATCCTTATTTAGCTTTTTTGATATTTTTACTTTTTTCTTTGTTATTGTTTCTTGTTTCCAAAAAACATTTTTTTGAAAAATGGTTTGTAACTGCATTTTCTTTAATTACTGTTGGTTTTTTCTCTAATTTATATGATAAAGTTATGTATAATGGAGTAATAGATTATTTGTATTTACCTTTTGGAGTGGTTTTTAACTTATCTGATGTTTATATTATTTTGGGTTTTTTTGGTATAATTAGAGGGTTGACAAAACAGGGTATATAGAGTAATATTTTTAAGAAAGTTGTAATTAAATATTATAGAAATTATGCTTAAGATAAGGTTAGCAAGATTTGGTAAAAGAAACAGACCAAGCTACAGGATTGTGGTTTCAGATGCCAGAAAAGACACAAAAGCTGATTATTTGGAAAGTCTTGGGTTTTACGATCCGGTAGCTCAACCAAAACAAGTTAAAATAAAAGAGGACAGGGTAAAGTATTGGTTGTCTGTGGGAGCGCAGATGTCTCCAACAGTTCATAATTTAATGGTATCGCAGGGGATTGTACAAGGACCAAAAGTAAAAGCAACCAGAAACAGACATCAAGATGATGACAAAAAAGGAGAAGGGCAACAGACAGCAGAAACTGTTGAGGAAAAGCCAGAGACAGATGCAAAAGTTGACGAGGCAGTTGAAGCTTCACAAGAGAAGCCTAGCGAGGAAACTGAGGAAAAGTCAGAATAAATCGTTGTTTGACATAAAAAATTTTTGGTGGTATTTTGTAGAAAACCCAGTCTAGATGCGCGGTCGAGAGACTGGTGTAAAAGTAAAACTATCTAGATAAATGTAGAATTAAGAAAAAACAATATGTCAGATAAAGCAGTTTATCAAGAATTTGTAGAATATATAGTAAAACAACTGGTTAATCATCCAGAAGATGTAAAAGTGGAAAAATCTCTGGATGAGAGAGGGGTGCTACTCACCCTTTATGTAAACCCTCAAGATATGGGGTTTGTAATTGGCCGCAAAGGTCAGGTCGCAAGAGCAATCAGAACCTTGCTCAGAGTAATAGGAGCAAGAAATAATGCTATTTTGAACCTTAAAATTCATGAACCGGGAGGTTCTAATCAGTCTGCTTCTTCAGCAGAAGCTGATGAAGATACCAGTATTGTTGACGGAGCAGTATAGTTTTCAAAAATCGAGTTTTGAAAATCCCGCCTAGGGCGGGATTTTTGATTTTCTGACAATATTTTTTTATTATACATAGTGTAATTAAATTTGAATTATGGTATTTGATATAATTACTATCTTTCCCCGCCTTTTTGACTCTTTTCTGCGTGAATCTCTTATCAAAAAAGCTCAAGATAAAAAAATTATTGACATACGTATTCACGATTTGAGGAAATACACAACAGACAGACACAAACAGGTTGATGACAGGCCTTTTGGGGGTGGAGCTGGAATGGTGATAAAGATAGATCCTGTATATAAAGCACTTGAAGGTATAAAATACAAGGACGTGCCAAGAAAAAAAGTGGTTCTTCTTACACCCACAGGCAGACAGTTTAATCAAAAGATGGCAGCAAGATATGCTAAATTAAACAGAATAATATTTTTATGTGGTAGATATGAAGGCATAGATGCGAGAGTTGAAAGATTTGTTGATGAAAAAGTATCCATTGGCCCTTATATTCTATCTGGCGGTGAGATACCTGCCATGGCTATTATAGAGGCTGTGTCAAGGCTTTTGCCGGGTTTTTTAGGAAACAGAGAATCTATAGAAAGCAACATTAAGTATAAAGATAAAATATCAGAATACCCTGTATATACCAGACCTGATGTTTTTATAACCAAAGACGGCAAGAAGCTGAGGGTTCCCCCTGTTCTTTTGTCTGGCAACCATAAGCAGATAGAAGAATGGAGACGTAAACACCTCAGACAAGTATTATTAGATGTATAGATATGGATGGCTACAAATTATCATTGCAGGATGTAAGAGAGGTTATTAAAAATAAAGGTTTTTTGAAATTGTGGCTGGCCCAGATTGCCGGCCAAATTGGTATTAACTCTCTTCATTTTTTTCTGATCATTCAAATTTTTGTCAAAAGCGGCAATAATTTTTTAGTAGGTGTACTTATAGCAGTACTTAGTTTGCCATCCATATTTTTGTCTCCCTTGGGAGGTGTGTTTTCAGATAGTTTTAACAGAAAGGTACTTCTTTTTTATATAAACATTGTAAGAATGATTTTAGTTATTTGTATTTTGTTTTTTGTATCTTATCCGGGGCTTTTGCTGGTATTCGCTTTTTTAATAACTTCTGCATCACAGATATTTGTTCCTACAGAGCAGGCGTCAATACCTGATTTGGTAGATAAAAAATATATTATGACTGCCAATTCTCTTTTTTCTTTTTCTATATATATGTCATTTTTGTTGGGTTATGTAGGCGCAGGGCCTCTTCTTGAATACACAAATGAACTGGTTACTTTGATTGTGGTGGCAGTTTTGTTTTTAATTGCAGCTGTTTTAGAACAAATGCTCCCTGATCTTGATGATCATATTGATCAAACATTGACAGTTAAGCAAAGGTTACACATCAAGTCTATACTTAAAAGTTTGGTAGAAGGTGTAAAGTATATTTATAATTTCAGAACTTTGTCTGTGATAGTAACCCTTGTTGCCTTTATTTTTGCTGTTGAAAGATCTGTCATTGCACTTGTCCCTGATCTTCTTCAAAATATTATGGGGTTTAATATAGCAGAGATAAGTTTTTTTGCCATCACTCCTTTGGCTATAGGAACAGTGATTGGTGTTTTGTTGGTAAATTATATCAAACATAAACACCATCCGCTTAAAATAATATGCATAGGCCTGTTTTTGGATGCTGCGGTTTTATTTATTTTATCTTTGGTAAAGTATATGGGAGTGTTTTTGTCGCAGGAAATAGGGGCTGATACAGCTTTGTGGTTTAGAACTCTGGTAAGCATTCTCGCCTTTATATCAGGCTTGGCTGATGTGCTTATTATTGTATCTAGTCAGACATTTGTACATTTCAAAGTAGAAAGTGCGACCAGAGGAAGGGTGTTTGCCGGTTTTTATACTTTGATGAATGCTATAAGTATACCTCTTGTACTTTTAATAAGCTTTTTTTCTGATGTTTTAAACACTCTTTTTGTTTTGTTTATATTTGGTGTATTTGCAATTTTAGGAAGTGTCTGGGGATTTGTAAACTACACTAAAATCAAAAAATCAGAATTGTCTGAAAAGGCTATTTAGCTTTAAGACATTTTTTGCATAAGACTTTTCTTTTCCCGTCAGGCTTGATAGGTACATAGGTTGTTTTGC
>WFTA01000075.1 GCA_015485715.1 Patescibacteria group bacterium | reverse complement strand
CTTGTCGGGCTGGTGGGATTTGAACCCACGATCTCCTGCTCCCAAAGCAGGCGCCTTAAGCCACTAGGCCACAGCCCGTAAAAATCCCAAGCATTCTTATATTAACAAGAAACAAAGATAAAATCAATCCTCATACATTTACATTGTTTGAGGTTTGTTTATGATTAATTATTTTATAAGTGTTTAATCAAATCCTGATCTGAAACATTTCTCACCACAGTCTCTTTATCTAAATATCCTTCCTCATAAAGCCTCATAACATCCATATCAAAAGTAATCATACCTTCCTCTGCTGAGGTTTGGATAGCTGTTTTTATCTGGGCTATTTTATTCTCTCTTATCATATTGGCTATTGCTGGTGTATTGATAAGTATTTCTCTGGCTGCTATCCTTCCTCCTCCTTTTCTAGGAAGAAGCTTTTGTGATATCACACCTCTAAGAGTCATAGAAAGCTGTAGCCTTATCTGGTCCTGTTGGTGGGGGGGAAATATATCTATAATCCTATCTACCGTCTGAGATGCGTTTAAAGTATGAAGAGTTGCGAGAACAAGGTGACCGGTTTCAGCAAGGGTGATAGTGGTTGCAATAGTCTCCAGATCTCTCATCTCACCCACCATGATAATGTTTGGATCTTGTCTTAGAATATGCTTAAGACCTTCTGCAAAAGAAAGCATATCCATACCCAGTTCTCTCTGCTTGATAATACTCTTTTTAGGTTTGAAAACAAATTCTATAGGATCTTCCAGAGTTACTATATTTACAGCTTTTTCTGAGTTTATCAGGTTTATCATCGCAGCAAGTGTAGTGGATTTTCCGTGCCCTGTAGGACCGGTTACCAAAATCAAGCCCTGATCAAGCATTGCCAGTTTATATATAATTTCTTGTGCATCTATATCTTCCAATGTTGGTATAGAGGAGGGAATAATCCTTGCCACCAGCCCCATGTTGCCCTTTTCAAAAAAACAGTTTACCCTAAACCTTGTCTCATCTGATATTTGAAAAGACAAATCTAGTTCCTTTTGTTGAAGAAACCTCTCTTTCTGCCAAGGTTTCAAAATACTAAAAATCATCTTTTTTACAGCGGCCTGTGTAAGAACTGCTTCTGATTTTATCTCATGAAGAATGCCATCAATTCTGATAATAGGCGGTTTTCCTACCATTATATGAACATCAGATGCTTTTTTATCTTTAGCGTATTTAAATATTTGCACCAAATCCATAAGTTTTTGAAAATTGATAATTGAAAATTAAAAAATTCAATGATAATTGGGTACGAATAATTAAAATTAAAATTTTTTATAATTAGTTATTATTTAGAATTTAGAATTTCGTATTTAGGATTTTTACTATATTATACCTTTTTTATACAATTTAATCCAATCGTTCACACTTAAATCCTGTGGACGACTGTTTTCAGGAATGTTTAGAAGATTAAATATATTTTTGATATCTTCTTTCTTATGCCTTGTAATCCTGCTAATGGTAGACACAAGCAGTTTTCTCTTTTGTGTAAAACACTTTTTCACAAGGTCGAAAAATATTCTCTCATCAACATCAGCGCATTTATCTTTAACAAGAAACTTTACAACTGCAGAATCAACACGAGGCGGTGGAGAAAAACTCCCTCTTTTTACATAAAATTCAAGTTTTACATCTGATCTATACTGACAAAGCACAGCAAGCAAAGACATCTGACCCGGAGGAGATACTATCCTCTCTGCAACCTCTTTTTGCACCATCAAAGTCATACTCTCTGGACTACGGCTGGACAGTAAATACTTCCACAAAAGAGGTGAAGTGATTTTAAATGGTATATTGGCAACTATTTTATATTTTTCAGGAAGATTCTCTATACTAAACTTCAAAGCATCTGTATGCCTTAAGTCAATATTTTCTATACCATATTCATCCATATATTTTTTCAAAAATTCATATAAATCTCTGTCTCTTTCCAAAGCTATTACACGTCCTGCCGCTTGAGACAGAGCTAAAGTAAGTGTACCTATACCCGGTCCTATCTCAAGCACTACATCATCTTTTGTTAAATCTGCTTTTTCTACTATTTTCTTCAATATATTCTTATCAAACAAAAAATGTTGTCCTAAATACTTTTTCTTTTTATACTGGTTTTGGTAGAGAATATCTTTTAATTTCTTGATATATTTAAAATCAATCATAAAACTCCCTGAGTTATTAAAAACTTTAGAATAATTGACCAATTTACAAATTTTCAATTTACAATGAATTTACAATAATTTAATGGTTTAAGCCATAAGATTAATATATACTGCAGTGGTGGGGAGTTTAATTCATTGGGAAATTAGGAAATTGATTGAAAATTCTACCCCGCCCGCCATGTCGCATGACGTGGTCGAATTTATCCCGTCGGATGACTGGGATGACTGGGGTTGAAAATTGATAATTGAAAATTGAAAATTAGAAAATTAATAAATTATTGTTCTCCTATCCCCACCAAACAGACTTTCTGCCATGGCTTATAATATGATTTAAACACCTTTTCTTTCTTATCACCATCAGGCATCTCCACTATATAGGTAAACTCTGTGGTATAGCCCGGCACATTTGACCCACTACACTCTGTTTTACCTTTAGGAAGATCAGGGGTTTCTATATACTTTGTTTGAGGTGCCGGTGTTTTGGACAACACTTTTGTTTTGGTTGTGGTTGCTCTTCTGCCGTCTGTAGTTCCCCACAATTCATAAACAAGCTCGCCATCATCTCCCACTATAGTCCGGATCAATATATAGCTGGGTGTGTTGTTTATAAATCTAAAGTCAGGTTTGGGATCATATATAGTTGCGTCAGTACCCGGAAGACCTTCTTCATCTCTGTAGTAACTTATAGCAAAGGAATGATTTCTTCTTTCTGTTATTTCAAGTCCGGCAGAAAGCACAGACCTAAAAAGTGTTGTGCCTATCTGGCACACACCACCACCAAGCTCAGGAATCAGTTTGTTTCCTTTTATTACAAGTTCCGGCAGATATCCTGCATCTTGGGTAAAAGGCTTAAGAGCTTTGACCAGAGAAAATTCCTCGCCCGGCGGTATCAGGAGTCCATTCAGCTTATCAGATGCAACTTTTATATTATGCATTCTGTTCGGAGGAGATCCAGCAAAATTAGACCTGCCTACTCCTAAAAGTTCTTTAATACCAAGATCATTTACATCAGCTGTTGTATACTGCGGCTTCACTTTTTCTATCACCAAATATGAAAACTGATTTCTCTTAATAAAAACATCATCAGCTATCCTATCTAAAGACGCTTGAATATCCACCAGATACCCTTCTTTAGACTCTTGGAATTGAACCACTTTTCCTGTCTCCTCATCAATCTCAAACTTTGCATTTTGCGGCTCTATATTTAAATCCTTTGTCTTTTCCTTAAGAAAATCTTTAAATTTTTCATTGAAATAAAACTCTAAAACATCCTTTTTCTTTCTCAAAGTTATAAATTTTCTAAAATCAGAAAGAGTAATATAAAAAAACTTTTTACTATCTTTATCAAAAAAGACCTTATATGGCATCATTTTCTCCACATCGCTTATCTTATTCACCATACTCAATGCTTCGTTATAATAAATCTCAGGATTTTTATATACAGGATTCAGGTTGATGGAAGAAAAGTCTAAAACAACTAACTTTCTACTAAGTTCATCTACAGCTTTTTCGTAATCAAAAACACTTCCTATCTTCTCCTTCTTGACCACATAGCCGCGTCTCGGTATATACACTATAGTTGCATCTTTTGCCGGCTGTTCAAAAACACTGAAATTATCTTTCAAAACCTCTATTATCTTCTCTTTATCCATATCAAAATAAACAGGCAAGTTGATCTGTCCCAGCAAAGTATCTACTATATACTGCCATTTTTTAAAAATATTGCGTTCTTTTTTAATATTAAAAATATTTTCTAAAGTTTTATCATGGTCAAAATCTATCAAACTGTATGATAAATCAGGGTCTCCCAGAGATGTTATGGTGGAGGCAACCAGCACCCTGTTTGCACCTGCTATAAACTCAAATCCTTCTGTTTCTGTTTTCCTGAATATTTTTTCAAGCTTTTCCCCTGCCTCCTTTTCAGTAAGCAATCCAAAATTCTCATTTCCTATATATATATTGGGGTAAGATTTATCGCCCAGTATTTTATCAAATACATAAGGAAATAAAATGAATATCAAAATCCCGGTAAGTAAAACTCCCAGCCCAACCCACTTTAGATATTTTATTTTGTTGTGTCTAAATATGTTTATTTTCATAATTCTATATAATATACAAAGGGACTGCTTTAGTGTAATCAACTAATTCACTTTTATCAATACAAGCAATATATACATCTATCTCTGGATACCTTTCCTTAAAAGCTTTGACTGACCTTAAATACTCTGTCTTCATCTTTGTTTTAACTTCATAAGCTATATACCTATTATCTGAAAGCTGTACAATAAAATCAATTTCATTTTTCTTTTTATCTCTCCAATACTTTATCTCTTTATCACTCGATTTAACGAGTTGAGAGGCTAAAGCATTCTCTAGCAAAAATCCCTTATCTGTTCTAAAATTTATACTTCTAAAATCATTTACCACTATATTGCGTAAACCTGTATCAAAAAAATAAACTTTTGGATTTTTTACCACCTCCACTCTTTTATTACTAAAAAAAGGAGACAGTAAAAAAGTAATATATGTTTTATCTAAGAAATTTAAATACTTTTTTACATAGTGATATGAGTACCCCGATAAATTACTTAATTCAGAATACTCTACCATAGAACCTATCTGCAAGGCCAATCCCTTTAATAGGTTTTCTAATTTGTAATCATCTATTAAGCCGAGAATATCTCTTACTTCCCTTAAAAAATAAGTATTATAAATATTTTTAAGCAATACTTTCTTTTTTTCCTCATCACTTTCTACTACTACCCGAGGATAGCCGCCATAAATAACATAATCATAGTAATACTCTAAAAATTTATGGTGCACTTCTTCGCCTATTTGAGTATAAGGAGAGATGCCTTTTTCATAAAATTCTTGTTTTAATTCTTTATATAAAGCCAGATAATTCTGATTTTGATACCATAAATATTCGTAAAAATCCAGAGGAAATAACTCAAAAACGATTATCCTTCCAACCAAATATCTCATTGCTTTAACTGTTAAATCAATAGCTGAAGATCCAGAAATAACAATTTTTACTTTATCTTTAAAATTATCATAAATATACTTTAATCTCTGGCCTCCATCATGTTTGGAATATTGGAACTCATCAATAAATAGGAAGCGAGTGTTTTTAACATAAATTTTAATGAAATCATTTACATTATTATCAAACATTGATAAAACATCCCTATCCTCAAAAGATACAAATTTTGCTTTTTCTAAATTAGTAAAAATTTTATGCATTAGAGTTGTTTTACCAGCCTGTCGAGGACCCACAATCGCTAATATCTCAGGATCATCTAAAAACTTTAAAATTTTATCTTCTAAATTTCGCTTAATATACATAAAAATTCATTAACGGCGCTAAAATTTAACTACTATTTAATTTTAGCACAAGAATTCAATAATGTAAATAAATTTTAAAAATTGGAATGATACAGCAATCTAACAATCTATCCTATAGTTCCTCTACTTGAAGAGGGGGATGACAAATAAAATAAAGATGTCATTGCCCTGCTTTTACCCTGATGAATATCAAGGTGACCGGGCAATCTACCTCTGAATCCTCCGCTTTTGCTCTGTCATTCGACAGGGCTTGCTGAGAATGACATTTTACTCTCCCTTGTCATTACCCGGTTTAACCTGGTAATCCATTCCTTTTGGATCCCCCGATCGCCCCGTCATACGACAGGGTAAAAAGTCGGGGGATGACAAAGGAGAGAGAACGCGGGGAATGACAAAAAGGAGAATGTTATTCCCTGTCTCTTCTTTTTGTTATTCTCCAATACTCTCTCCCTTGTCATTACCCAGCCTCTTTCTTGTCATTATCCAGCTTGACTGGATAATCTATGGTATGGATCCCCGGGTCAAGCCCGAGGATGACATATAAGGAAGGGAGTGTCATTCCCGCGAAAGTGGGAATCCATACCTCTTGGATCCCCTGCTTTAAGCAGGGGATGATAGAATAGGAGGTGTTATTGCCCGGCTCCTGCCCTGCTTGTCATACCTGTCCCACTTTCCATGTTGTATAACATGGTCGAATGACTGGGATTGTGTAACATGGTCAAATTTATCCTGCCTGTCCTATCGTATAATTAGGATCAAATAACTGGGAGATAGTACGATGTCGATTGCACACCCTGGAGGACTCGCCCCGATATGCATCGGGGCGCCCTGTCGGATGACAGGGCTATATTTTGTTTATTTATAACATACACTCATAGATTGCACAGTACGATGTTGATTGCACGCCCTGGAGGATTCGAACCCCCAACCTCCTGGTCCGAAGCCAGGCGCTCTATCCAATTGAGCTAAGGGCGCATTTTAATTATTCAATTCTCAATTTTTAAATCTCAATTTATCAATTTTAATTTTCAAATTTTCAAAAAAACCAAAGTCATAAACAAGTCTACCGCTTTCATACTTGTTTAACAAAGAACCAACACACCAAGAATGTTTTCAAAAACTCCAAATGAAATAGATATGTTTCCCTTCACCCACACAGGCACAATCCCGCCCACAAAGCAGGTTTGACTATTTTATCTATACCAAAATATATAAATACAAAGGCCAATCCGATCTGTAATATAATGCGGGATGCATTGTTTATAAAATTAGTGTCATTCTTCTCCTTCTTCAAACTTTGCTTTTATTTCCTCTATTTTAATCTCTATATCTTTGAGGTAAGTTTTAAGCTTTTCTGCTATTTTCATAGCTTCTTCAAACTTCTTGACACTTTCTGCCAAATCCACTGTACCCTGTTCAAATTCAGATACAATTTGCTCAAGTTTTTTATATAATTCTTCAAAGTTAACTGTCTTTGCCATATAAATATAATACAAAATTATAACAATAAATCAATCTACTATAGATTCTACTTCTCCTTTATAAAACTTGGTTGTCATCTTATCCCCCTTCTTAAGTTTAGCTGCATCCGTAATAGCTCTGCCATCCTTTATAGATATACTATATCCGCGTTTTAGAACATTCATGGGATTTACACTCTGTAAAAGCTTTATTTTGTAGTCAACCTTTTCATCAATTCTTTTGAACCAGCTTTCTATACTTTGGATGACTCTTGATATCTGGTGCATATTCTCTCTTACTCTCAAGTGCGTTCTATGGCTTATGGTCTCTATCATTTTATTTATCTGTATATATACGTCCCTTCTATGAGGTACTACTATCTCAGCTGCATTGGTTGGTGTGGATGCCCTTTTATCTGCTGCCAGCTCAGCTAGTGACACATCCCGTTCATGTCCAACTCCTACTATGATAGGGAGACGGGAAGAAAAAACAGCTCTGACAACTTCTTCATCATTGAAAACCTGCAATTCCTCTGCTGAACCTCCTCCGCGAGTCAGAATCAGTACATCTGCTATTTGATTCTCATTAAAATACCTGATTGCTTTTATTATCTGTCCGGCTGCTCCCAGTCCCTGAACACTTGTATGGATAAATTTAACCTGAAGATAAGGCCACCTCTCTTTTAATCTGATCAAAACATCTCTATAGGCTGCGGCATCACGAGAGGTAATAAGGCCAATTGCTTGAGGAAATCTAGGAAGAGGTCTTTTATGTTTTTCATCAAATATACCTTCTTTCTCCAACTTGGCTTTTAGCTTTTCGTATGCCTGCTTGAGTGCACCTGCTCCCACAAGCTCTACTTCCTGCAGACGAATATGAAACTGTCCTGACTTTTGAAAAAGTTTGGGAATACCTAAAACTTTTATCTCCATTCCGTCTTCCAGTTCTTTGCCTATTTCCCACCTCAACGCAAAACACTTCACTCGAGAATCCTTGTCTTTAAGATCAAAATAAACAAACTTTCCGTGTGTTAGCTGAAATCCCGTAACTTCCCCCTGTACAGCAACAGATCCAAGCCCTACTTCCAGATAGCTTGATACTGCCTGAACAAATTCTGAAACACTATACACTTTCATAATTTATGACTGAAATCTTTTATAAAGTTCTTTTATTCTCGCTTCATATTCCTCTTTAGTGAGAGAATTTCTTCTTAAAAGTGCTTTCTGTTTTCTAATATACTTTCTCACAGACTTTGGTAACTTCTTCTTGTCTTTCTTGGCCATAGCCGCGCCCTACAGAATACACACATATTAATTAGAACCCCATCACGGCTCTAGTTTGTATGTGTATATTCTGTTTAATTCTAACTAAATCTCCATTCGTCCCAGTCAAAAAAAGACTCTCCCACCATATCTTCATAAAATTTTTTGGGAGATACTATATTTATATTCTCATATTTATCGTAAAAAAGCAAATGTTTGTCTGAAGTTATAATATACTCAGCCCCTGCAGAAAGAGCAGCATTTATGTACTTATCATCTTCCGGGTCTATATCAACAACTTTCAAATCATACCTCTCAACCACTTCCTGCACAACTGTAAAATACCTATCTATAAGCTCATCCTGCCAAGAAACAGCTTTTTCAAGCAGGGCCCTGTTTTCATCTAAAACTTTTCTGGTTGCATAAGGAAAGATGTCGCCGTTTACTGCCATATTTATAATCTTTCTGGAAAAAGACTCTTTATTCCTTGTAGCTGCTATAAGCACATTTGTATCTATAACTACTTTAGGTACTTTAGAAGACGACATTTAAAATATGTTAATTACTAAACCGTAATCCTTCGTATTTGGAAACTTTACCTTCTATCAAATCTAAAAATTTATCAGAAGTGAGATTATCCAAATCATGTGCAAGCCTTCCTTGTTTAATATTACCTTTTTGATCTTTATCTATAATCAACTTGCCTCTTTTCGCAGACATTATAAGATCCAAAGACTCTGTAACAGGACAAAGCTCATCCACTGAATCATAAGTATCGCCCCACGGACTTAGTAAAACAAAATCTATATTCCTAGAGAGATTTTTCACTTCTTTATGAACCTCATTATATACACTTTTTAAAATTCTAACATTTTTATCAGGACTTCCTATACTAATTTTATTTCTTATTTTCTTGTAATGTATATCTAAATATTTCTTCCACTGAATGAGTATAGGATCATTACCTGACCTAATCCTCCCTATAGCACCAGCTAAAGATACATATCTAACTATATTTTTAAGTAATGTACTTCTTTCTCTATTTATCAAACACAAAGCATATAAACAAGCTAAAGCGCCAAAAGAATGGCCTGCTAGATAGATTTTATACTTACCTTTAAGAGATGTAACTATAACATATGGCTCAAAAATCCAGTCATATAGGGTATAATGTTTTTTCAATCCTATAAATAACTGTCCTTTTGACTTGGCTCTTTTCTGTTTTTCTGCACAAGAGATATATACTGGAGAAAATTTACTATTTATATAAGTACCATTGTGCCTGACAGCAAATACTGTAAAATTACTATCTATCAACTTCTTTAACCACAGTCTCTCAAGTCTGCTTGACGCATCACCAGGAAAACCCGGTTCAAACACAAGAAATTTATTTCTACTATCTAAAGGTAGATGTAATTTTCCTTCTACCACTTGGTCTTTATTATTTTTTATCATAACCCAGAACGAATAACCAGTAATTCTGCCTTTGCTATACATACCATCGAGTTGTATTATCTCATCCTGTACCAAATTATCTCCAAAAATATTATATAAAATTTTAATATTATCAAATGAAATTGTAATGTACTGGGGATTTTTTATCCCCAAAATACTTGCTACTTTATTTTTTTGTATATTTTTCCCTTCAGCTATTATATAACTGCCAATATCTGGAAATATGTTTATATTTAAAAATAATCCTTTATATTCCCAAAATCTTCTTTTCTTTTTGAGGATGCACTTTACTCCATATTTACGCTCAAGACGTTTTTTAGTATTATCCGAGTTCTTTAATCTATTGTATTTTAAAATATTAAATTTACCATTTTTCTCCTTCAACTCAACCAAAAAATCACCCTTATCATCTTCTGTAATTTTAAGTACTCTGCCTGCAGGCTGATGAAAATATGTATCTTTTACTTTAATCTCGTCCAAAAATACAGCCCCATTTTTTATAAGTTTTCGTTCGAAATCTCTGTAATCTGATATTTTAATCTTAACCTCTTCTGCCATAATTCTATCTTAATAATTAAAACCCTCCTCTGTTAATCTCTGTTATTATATCCATTCAAAATAAAAAAATAAAGGAGCTGGACTCCTTTTTGTTGAGCGGGTGAGCGGAATCGAACCGCCGTCTCCAGCATGGCAAGCTGGTGTAATAGCCACTATACGACACCCGCAGGTATTAATATTATAAATAAATCATTTTCTATTGTCAATCAAAGACAGATTGGGTTTTGCTGACAAATTAAAAAATTTTCTGGACTTAAAAGAGAGCCAGTCTCCTTTTTGAAATCTTAAATATCCTGCAAAACCTATCATAGCCGCATTGTCTGTTGTGTATTTCAAAGGAGATATATAGCAAGGCACATCAAGTGCTCTTTCCATCTCTTTTCGCAATAAATTATTTGCAGACACCCCGCCTCCTATCCAAACAGACTTTACTGTATATTTTTCAGCTGCCCTCTGGGTTTTTATAACAAGAGCATCCACTATAGCTCTCTGATATGATGCGCATAAATTATAAAGTAATCTTCCTTTTATCTTTTGCTTGTTTATCTTCTGCAGAGTATACAAAAGTGCAGTCTTTAAACCTGAAAAAGAAAAATCAAAATCAGAGCTTTTTATCATGCCTCTGGGAAAATCAAAAGCTTTTTCGTCTCCCTTTTCAGCAAGTACAGATATTTGCGGTCCCCCGGGATAGGAAAGTCCCAACAGCTTTGCCCCCTTGTCAAAAGCTTCCCCTGCTGCATCATCACGGGTTCGGCCTACTACTTTATACTTCAAATAATCCCTTACCAAAACAAGAAGAGTGTGTCCTCCTGAAACAATCAAAGCAAGAGAGGGAAATCTGATTTTGTCTCTGTATATACCCTTTCCTTTCTCAGGTATAAAAGGAGAGTAGATATGTCCTTCCAGATGATTTACAGGAATAAGCGGCCTTTGGAATATATATGATAGAGTTTTAGCTGTATCTATTCCTACCTGCAAAGACACAGCAAGACCGGGACCGTATGTAACTGCAATAGCATCTATATCTTTGTCTTTATATTTTCTACCCATCACATCTTCCACAACAGGCATAATATACTCTACCTGCTTGCGGGCTGCTTCTTCAGGAACTATACCTCCATATTTTTTCTGCAATTCAGCTGAAGTTGAAGTTGACTGCTTTATAATATGTATCTTAGATGAGTCAACATCAATATGTGCTGCTGATGTCTCATCACAGCTTGTCTCAATAGCTAATATTTTCATATATTACATCTTATAACTTGAATCAGAAGATACATCCTCCCTTTCTTCTTGGTTTTGTGGAGATGATTCTTTCCCCTCAGTATGGTGACCTGAGGATGCCTGATCATCACTCCCTTTTTTACCACACTCTTCACACACTCTCTTATGTGAGAAAAGCTCATATACTGCTGCAAGCCCTATGACGATAAATATAATTCTGCCGAGAGCACTGCCAAACAACTTCATAATTATATCAACATCAAATAAACCAATGATGAAGATATTTAAACCTCCTATTATCACCAAAATATAAGATAATTTATGGCAAGAATGTCTACTTGTCATGTTTTCACCCCCTTTCTATTGAAATTTTTTCAAATTTATGTATAATAATACAGAAAACCTTAAAGACCTACAGAAAAACTACTATAAATATAGTATATTTTTATTTTAAACGCAATCTATATGCCGCCATCGTCTAGTGGTTAGGACACCAGGCTTTCAATCTGGTAACAGGGGTTCGATTCCCCTTGGCGGCGCAAAAATACATCTTAGACAAACACCTAAAATACCTAATCTCAAAATTACTTTTTACCTTCATACTCTAAATTCCTTTCTTTTGTCCTTTCTATTTATTTTCTCTTCCTTCTCCTTCTATATCTGTCGCTCTGCACAATAGCCTGTATGGTTTTCCATAAAATATACATATCTAACTTTAAACTTGCATTTTTAAAATAAAACATATCGGGATGCTTTCTGTTTTTATTATTTTTCGTATTTATACCAAGTATATATGCCACATTTGTTAATCCTTTAGGCAAGGAATTATAACATCTGATCCATTCATCTAAATATACTTTATCTCTTATTAAGTTATTTATTAAAAAATCAAAGAATTTAATACTCATGGGTCGAGTACCTACTATAGACATCTCGCCTGTCAAAACATATAGTAATTGAATGATCTCATCTAATTTATATTTTCTTAAAATTTTACCTACTTGAGTTACACGTGGATCTTCTAATTCACTCTTACCAACCAGCTTCTCAATGTTAAATTTTTTATCTGCACCTGGAATCATAGAACGAATCTTCCACATAGAAAAAGAGTGAAATGTATAGACAAACCCTTCTCCCGAAAATTTTCTTTCTATTTCTTCTAATTCTCTAATATCTACTTCAAGTATCCTCTTTTGAACAAAATTGGAAGTGCAAAAAGAATGGCAGGAAACGCAACAGTTACATCAAAAGCCCTTTTCCAATTACTTTTTAAATAATCCTCTCCTTTTAACTTAAAAGGGTTGATGTTTTTTAAATGAAATAACTTTCTGATATAAGGCGATTTCAATACTCTTAAAACAATTTTACATATGTGAGAAAAGTATTCATTGTCTTTACTCTCGCCATGTCTTATTTTTTCATGATCAAAATTCATATTCCTATAAATATGCAGAATTTAACATTTAACACCAAAAATTAGATTATGTAAAGACACACATTGACTTAAATCTGTATCCATCTTAAAATCAAGTGTAAGATTTTTATAATATACCCGTCTTATCATAAATGGATAATCAACATACAGCAGCCAAAAAACAAGCATTTATGCAGGCGTATGATAAATATGCGCAGGATATTTTTCGCTTTATCTACTACAAAACCAGACAAGACAAAGAAAAAACCAAAGACCTGCTTCAACAGACATTTTTAAAAGTATGGAAATACTGCACAAATAAAAACGCAAAAATAAAAAATATCAGAGCTCTTTTGTATAAAACTGCTTACAATCTCATCATAGACGAAAGCAGGAAACAAAACCATACCATATCTCTAGATGAAACACTCCCACCAGATATAATCTCCCAAAAGGGAAATTCTGAACACTTAGACAAAGAGCAAACACTTATAAAAATACTCAACAGTATGAAAGATGAATACAGAGATGTACTGATGATGAGATATATAGAAGATATGAGTATAGGTGAAATATCAAAAGTGCTTGGCAAAAGCAATACAAACATCTACGTACTCATACACAGAGCTTTAAAACATGCTAAGAAAAAATTAGAAGAAATATATGAGAAATAAAGACATCAAAGATATACTCAGGAACATCAAACAAAAAAAGATTGCAGACGACAGTCTCATACTTGAGATACGTCAGAATATTGAGAAGAATCTCTCAGATATTTCTCCCAAACATCAGGCAAAGTATGTCTTTAGACTCTCATTCAAATACACAGCCATTGCAGTCATTATGTTTCTAATTATAGGATCTACAGCCCTGGCTGCATCTGATATAGATATCTCATCACCACTATATCCTCTAAAATACAACATAGAAGAAGCCATAGTAAAGACAGCTCCCAAGCCACTACAGAAAAAGATTACCCCTACTATTCTAAAAAGAAGATTAAAAAGAATAGAAATACATATAAAAAAAAGGGAAAGTCTCAATCCCCGCACCAAAGATAAAATACTAAAATCTGTTTCCAGACATCTGGAAAGACTGTCTCCATCTGATATTAGCCACTATACTGAAATTATCAGCCAATACTCTGCTATAGACAAACAAAAAGCAATACAAACTATAGACAGAGTAGAAAACAAAATAAAATTTCAAACAATACCTGAAGACAGAAAAGAAGCGCTTTTGAAAAGACTTAAAGAGATTAAACAAAGAATCAGACAAACAGAGAGGAGAAACCGCTTCAACCTTCAAAATGCACCAAATAAAAACATAGTAATCATCAAAGAAAGAGCAGACAGAAACGGTGTAGAATTTGAAAGATATATAAACATACAAACAGATGGTAACAAAAAAATAGACTTTGAAAAATCTTTCAACAATGGACAGGTTAAGGTGCGCTCATCTATCCAAGCTACAGGAACTTCTGTGAATATAAAAGCAAAACAAAAAATTAAAGCCCAGTCAAAAACTTCAATCAAAATTGAAAAATAGCTACTTACTGCTATAATAAAACAAAAATTAACCAAAAAATATGAGACTGAAAAGAGGTTTTTTTCTGCGGCCGGCTTACAAAGTCGCACCTGATCTGCTTGGAAAGGTGCTTGTAAGAAAATATAAAGGATGTACTCTCTCAGGTATAATTACAGAGACAGAAGCATATCACGGGCTGCAGGACAAAGCATCTCATGCATCAAGGGGCAGAACTCCCAGAAACAGTATTATGTTTGATCAAGGAGGATACACATATATCTATCTTATCTATGGTATGTATTACTGCTTCAATGTCACAACTGATAAAAAAGACATTCCTTCTGCTGTTCTGATACGGGCTATCTATCCTCTGGAAGGAATAGATAAAATGAAAAAATTAAGAAAAATAAAAGATAAAAACATACATCACCTATCTGACGGCCCGGGAAAGCTCTGCCAAGCTCTTCAAATTGACAAATCTTTAGACAGGATTGACATTACAAAATCAGATAAAATATATATTACAGATGGAGGAGTTAAGGTAGGGAAAAAGGACATCCATAAATCTCCCAGAATAGGAGTAGATTATGCGGGAGAATGGAAAAACAAACTCTGGAGATTTTATATAGATGAAGATTGTTTATTTTGAAAAGATAATATAATATTATACATATATGACTCGTATAGAAACACAAGAAATAAATATGATGATTCCTAGAATTACTATACAAAATTTAAACTATGAAATAAACGGGCAATCATTGTTTGATAATCTATCATTATCATTATCTCAAAAAGAGATTAAAATACTTGCCGGCCCTAATGGAGCGGGTAAATCTGTACTTCTTAAAATAATATCAGGTAATATACAAGTACCTGAAAGTGAAAAAAATAAAGTACAAATATCAGGTAATGTAATATATCTTAATCAAGAGATTGGATTTTCTGATTATTCAGTACACGATTGGCTTTACACAAAACTTGGCTTAAGAGAAATCGAAGAACAGATGCACAAACTCACTGAAGAGATGAAAAAATATCCAAATAACCACAACTTACTGGAACAATATGGTCTGCTAAGTGAAACTTTTAATAATCTTGATGGATATAACTTTGAATCAAACCTTCAAAAAGCAATAAAACTGCTAAATAAATATAGCGCAGATAATTGCTATATAGATTTTGATTTAAATCAAAACGTAAACACTCTAAGCGGAGGCCAGAAGCAAAAACTTAAGCTTTTACTATTAACCCTGTCTTTCAACCATGATTTTGTTTTAATGGATGAAATAGACACTCAGTTAGATGAACAAGGGATAGAAGTACTAATGAAAATAATTAATAATATTAAGAAAAAGGTAGGCACTATAGTGGTAACTCATAACAGAGATATAGCAGATCAAATCTCAAACACCACACTTTACCTTGATCCAGAGAAACACACAACTCAAGAATACAATCTTACTTTATCTGAGGTAATTTTAATAAAAGAAAAAGAAGAACAAGAAAGAGAAGCCCAACTAGCAAATCTTGCTAGACAACACAAAGAAATTAAAAGAGAACTATCACAACTCCATCAAACCAGCAGAAAACATCAAAAACCGCGTGATAATGATAAACTTGCACGGAATTTTAAACAATATCAAGAAGAACACAATGCAAGAACACGCAGGCACCTCCAAAAAGCTCTAGAAAAAATATCCAAACAAAAGGAGGGTCTCAAACCTGACAAAAAAATATATGAAATAGCTTTTAAGTTTGAACAAACACCAATGAGAAAAAAATTAGTATTCTCCGTACCTGAAGACGAATTATTATCGACTGCATCAGGTTATATGGCACCTCAGGATAAAATTCTCCTTGAAGGTAAAAATGGAGCTGGGAAAACATACTTTCTTAACAAACTTTTTGATGAGTTAATAAAAAAAACTCCCTTCTGGATGTAGAATATTTTACATAAAACAAGAAAGATTAGAACAAAATGATAAAAATGTTTGGGATTATATTAAAGATCAATTATCACAATCTGGTATTACAGCAGAAGAGGGATATGTAAGAAGTATATTGGTGAAATTTAATATTATAGCAGAAAAATTGAGACAAAAAATCAATACACTTTCAGCAGGAGAAAGAACTAGGCTTATGTTTGCACTTATAAATATCATTCAACCCAACTTACTTATCCTTGACGAACCAACTATATTCATCGATATAGAAGCTATATTAGCTTTAGAGAAAGGCCTTAAATCCTTTCAAGGTGCATGTATAGTGGTTACACATGATCAGCAACTAAAAACCAATATCCCTTTCAATAAAATTTGGAAAGCAGAAAAGGGCAAAGGCGGTAAGATTAAAATTATCTAGAAGATAAATTTATACTGGAACGTTATCAACAATATTCTCAATAAAATCTCTTTCGCTTTGACGCAAATTTAAATGATTTGTAAGAAATACTTTCCAATGAAGATAGCTAAATATAAGCTTAACTCCCTGAGGTAGGTTTGATATTTGAATATTTCTTCCATACTTATCCAGCTTCTTATAAAGTGAAACTCTTTTCAATTTTTGTTCAAAAAACTCTTCCATGTCCCCCACTGTATAGCTTGAATAAAGTACAGCAAAATATTCAGATAAAACAAGAAAACATTTTTTAACTAACTTTGAATTAGACCCAGACACAATATTATCCATGCAGCTCTGTAACTTTTGAAAATTTATTTTCTTCTCTGCCAAAATATCATACGAAGGTTGTATTTGTTCAAAAAATTTTAATAAACCTTCCTTATTATCAACAGAATATTTTCTATGTTCAAGATATTTTTCATACTCATCTACAAGATGCATTTCATATGAATATCGTTTCTTAAACAATTCAAATAATCTTACTAATTTATCTCCATCATCTTTACAATACATATAAAATATATGATGCCCAACTTCATGAGGAACTTCATATTTGATATACAAATTTGAATAAAAAGTATATATAAAATAAATTTGCTCAAGCTCTTGGATAAGCTTATCTGTCTCTAATCCATTGTTTTTCAAAACAACTCTTATGTCTTTTATATTATCTTCAAACCATTTATATACACTGTCATAACCAAACTTCTCTTTGCTTGAGAATAACCCCTTTGCGCTTGTGTGAAGCTTGTTTATTGTTTTTTGTATCTCTTCCTTCCTATTTGTGTTGTTTTCTTGTTTTAACAACAATTCAATCTGGTACAAAAGATGTCCGGGTAAAAACTTAAGAAAATTTTCTAAGTTTACTCTTTTATTTTCAATAATTATTTTTCCATCTCTATATCTTAAACCAATCTTTGGTGCAAAGCTATTAATATTGTTTAAATCATAATCTTCTGTTTTAAATACTATAGTACAACCTGTATTTTCTATCTCCTTTCCTGAATAATCATCTATCTCTAAATCCTCAATTGAGCCCACATAATATTTTTTTAAATAGTTAATAATTTTACTCACATTTTTATCACTCTTACGCTCTTGAGAAAAAACAGATAAAGGGCCAAACAACAATTCGAGCAGTATATATGTTCCTACTCCTAAAAATGCCTTCAACATTTCTCTTCGATTCATATATAGATTGCAAAAATTATCAAATAATATAAGCTAAATATAGGTATTAATCACATAAGTATGACTATTACTACTATATCAGATTTGGATACACAAAACAAAGCATACGAATCTGCAGCTGATTTAAAAGGAGGTGATGTAATTGGGTTTATAGGCGATTTAGGGGCTGGGAAAACTACCTTTATCAAAGGTATATGCAGATATTTTGGCATAGAGCAACAAGTGACAAGCCCTACTTTCACAATTATAAATGAGTATAAAACAGTAAAAAACAAAGATAAAATCAAAAAGATTGTTCACATAGATTGTTACAGGTTAGAATCAGAATCTCAGCTCTATGATCTGGGTATAGACGAATATTTAAATGACAGGTCCTCGCTTATTCTCATAGAATGGGCAGATAAAATAAAAAACATCCTGCCTCAAAGGACAATTTTCATACACCTCAGCCACCTCACAGGAGACAGGAGAAAGATTACAATCCAACAATTAAACAGTAAGATTATTTCCTGATCAATTAACTCCTAACATATTACCAATTAGATAAAAAGTACTTACCAACCTTGTGAATAAAGCACAGAATAGTAAGAGATAATTTCTTGATGAGTTTTTCAAAGTATGGAAAGAAGAGTTATAGTAGTATATATTTTGATATTAACTTTTTTTTAACAAATTAATTTGTTCAGGGTTGAAAATTAATTCATTAGGAAATTTATTGAAAAGGGAAATTGGTGTTTGATTGAAAATTGGTTATTTTGCCCTGTTGGATAACTGGGGTGAAAATTTGAAAATTAAATATATTTTTCTTAATTTTGCCTTTTAAATTTTGCATTTTATTGACATATTCTATAAAAAAATATACCATATATACAAAGGCGTTTGAGTCTGGCTAGTCACCAGACGAGCCGCAGGAAGAAATCTTTTGCAAAGGCAAAAGAGAGTAGAACCTGCCGGGTAAGCCCGTTACAGCTGTAATGAGTGCTCCGACATCTGTCGGGGAACCAAGGTGGTACCGCGGGTAAAAGCCCGTCCTTGGAGATATCTCAAAAGAGGTATACTGAGGACGGGTTTTATTTAATTTTCAATTATCAATTTTCTAATTTTCAAACTAATAAAAGATAAAATTTTGTTCAGTAGTAATAAATAAATGAATAAGAATGAATAAGTATTAAAAGTATAAAATCTAGTTAATACAATTAAATAATTCTTATGGATTTACCAAAAGCTTACAATTCAAAAGATGTAGAAGACAATCTCTATAAGATATGGGAAAAGAGCGGATATTTCAATCCTGACAATCTGCCGGGTGAAAGGCAGAATTCCTACTCTATACCTCTTCCACCACCCAATGCAACAGGTATTCTGCATCTGGGACACTCCCTGATGCTTGTAATCCAAGATACGCTCACAAGATACCACAGGATGAAAGGTGACAAAACTCTCTGGCTGCCCGGCACAGACCACGCAGCTATTGCCACTCAAAATGTGGTAGAGAAAAAACTTATTAAAGAAGAAGGAAAACGCAGATGGGATCTGGGCAGAGAAGAATTTCTAAAAAAAGTGGAAGAATTTGTATCTTCCAGTCAGGGAACAATAAAAAAGCAGATGAAAAAAATGGGATCATCCTGTGACTGGTCCAGAGAAAGATTTACTCTGGATGAAGGCTTAACTCGTGCTGTCCAATACGCTTTTGTAAAAATGTATGAAGACGGGCTTATCTACAGAGGACTTAGAGTTGTCAACTGGTGCCCTAAATGCGCCTCCACTCTATCAGATGATGAAGTAGAGTATAAGGAAAACAAAGCCAAACTCTATTACATCAAATACGGACCTTTGACTGTTGCCACCACACGGCCTGAGACCAAGCTGGGAGACACTGGCGTAGCTGTTAATCCAAATGATGAAAGATACAAAAACTATATAGGAAAAGATCTTGAGATAAATCTCGGCAAAGTAAACATCAAAGTCAAAGTCTTTGCAGACAGAGGAGTGGATCCTGAATTTGGATCAGGAGCAATAGGTGTTACTCCTGCTCACTCCTATCAGGACTGGCTCTGGGCTAAGGAGTATGATCTGCCCCTAATCCAAATTATAGATGAAAGAGGAAGAATGACTGAAAAAGCAGGCCCTTACCAAGGATTAACTGTACAAGATGCAAGAGAAAAATTTGTAGAAGATCTGGAAAAAGCAAACCTTTTGGAAAAAGTGGAAGAAATAGACAACAATCTGTCAGTGTGCTATAGATGCGGCAGAACTATAGAGCCTATTCCTTCCAAACAATGGTTTATAGATATGAATAAAAAAGTCAGGGTGAAAAATAAAGAATGGCAAAAAGATTTGGGAAATACTGCCTCACTTAAAGAACTGGCTGACTATGTGGTAAGATCCGGGAAAATACAGATTCTGCCCGAAAGATTTAAAAAGATTTATTTTCAATGGATTGAAAACTTAAGGGATTGGAATATTTCCCGCCAAATTTGGTACGGCCATAGAATGCCTGTTTGGTATAAAGGAGAAGATGTATATGTAGGGCTTGAAAAGCCTGAAGGAGAAGGATGGATGCAAGATGAAGATACGCTTGATACTTGGTTTTCATCTGCTCTATGGACTTTTTCCACCCTAGGCTGGCCTGAGAATGTAGAGGAAAAAGGCGAAGAAATTGTAAAAAAAGGAGATTTAGCTGTTTATCATCCTACTTCTGTTTTAGAAACTGGTTATGATATTCTTTTCTTTTGGGTGGCCCGTATGATTATTATGACCACATATCACTTGGGAGAAATACCTTTTAAAACAGTTTACCTGCACGGTATGATAAGAGACAGAAAGGGGCAAAAAATGTCCAAGTCAAAAGGAAATGGTATAGATCCTATAGAAATGATAGACAAATATGGAGCAGATGCTCTAAGACTTTCACTGATTAGCAATATTGCACCCGGAGGGGATATAAAAATATATGAAGAAAAAATAAAAGGAAACAGAAATTTTGTTAACAAACTTTGGAACATTGCCAGATTTATCCTGATGAAAATAGATGAAAAGGACACAAAGCCAAGCATTAATATAGATAAAGAAAAGCTAATACTTTCTGATAAGTGGATTTTAACAAATCTCCATCACCTTATCCAAAAATCAACCCAAAACCTTGAGAAATACAACTTATCTTATCCTATAGAAGGCGTCTATGAATTTACATGGCATCAGTTTGCTGACTGGTATCTTGAGATAAGCAAATTTGAAGAAAATAAAGAAAATATTTTACTTTATATCCTCTACCACATCTTAAAACTCGCTCATCCATACCTTCCTTACATTACTGAACACATCTGGCAAATCCTGAAAGAAAAAAATCTGATAGATGAAGATATGCTAATAGTTGCCAGTTGGCCTGAGGCAGATGAAAGTCTTATTTTCCCTGAAGAAAAAGAAAGATTTAAACAGATCCAAGACATAGTTATAAAAGT
>WFTA01000074.1 GCA_015485715.1 Patescibacteria group bacterium | reverse complement strand
GTCAAGATTTTTGCAGGGAGATAATTATAGAGAAAGGCAAATCTGGACATTGTTTATCCTTCTTTTGTATATAAAATTTTTTGATTTAAGATGATTTACCCAGCAAACTACTCATTCCTTGGATATGGAGGAGTGGTTTTTTCTTTAGAGGATAGGGAGCTGCAGTTAGATATAGATAGGAAGGAAAGTGGAATACAAAGAAGACTGTTATTTATATTGAATCAACTATTAAGAAATTTAAGAAATGAAATAATAGAAGAAAAAAAGATTAAAACTATATCTACTGTTACATCAGATCCAGTATTATTTAGTTATTTGTTTGATAGTTTAATGGGAGGTCAACTAGAGAGTTTGATACCAGAATCACCATCAATATCAATAATAATTAAGTTTAATTTGTCTCAAATTATTCAAAGTAGAGAAAAGGAAATTGATCTTGTTAGAAGATATATTAAGAATAAAAAATTAGTTATAACAGATAATTTATCTTTTTCTTTAGTTGATGAAGGAGGTGATATGTATAATGATGTCTATATAGTTATTTCCGGTTCCCCTGATAAAGATAGAGTTGTAAATGGTGTTCATGGAACAAGGATGGATGAGAAGAGGAATATAGTGGTTACCAATGCATTACCCGAAGATTTATCATATATTTTAATATTTGGAAATTTTGAAATAAAAGATGAAAAGGATAAGTAATAAAACAAATAAAACAATTTTTTTTATTATCTTCCTTTCTTTTTTGTTTTCTGTAATTGGCGTATGGTATGGACTGCCTATGCATTTGGTGGGAGATGAAGAGTCTATCATAGGCGGGGCTATGAAGATGATTGAAACCAGAAATCCTATTCCTACTCTTTCTCCATCTGATTTTGATTTCCTGTATTATCCTGTTCTTTTGCCTTATATGGTGATTATATTTTCTCTGCCGTATATATTTTTTAAATTCATATTTTTTGGTTTTAATATTCAAATGCTACAGGATTTTTTTGCAATGAATCAGCAGGGTATCTGGATATCAGCAAGGATTTTGTCTGCTGTATTTGGTGCTCTGCTTGTATATATTACATATAGACTATCTTTATTTTTATTTTCAAGCAAAAGAGCAGCTTATTTTGCATCTGTTTTTTTAACATTCAGCTTTCTTCATCTTGTCTTATCACACTTTGTCCGTCACTGGATATATGCTGTATTTTTTATTTATCTCATTATTTATCTTACTCTTCTTGCTGTTAAATATCAGAGGAAAAAGTATTTTTATTTACTGGGACTTATCTCTGCTTTGGCTGTCAATGTATCATATATTACTATTGTGGGTATCATGACAGCTCTATTTATAGTAGCAGTTAATTTTAAAAAACTTGATAAAGAGTTTGTTAAAAAAGCGTTTTTTGTAAATACTGTTGTGTTTGTGTTTTTGGGAGGATTTCTTTTATCTTTTAATATACCAGAAATAATAAAGATATTAGGCCCTGATTCTTCTTTGGATAAAACCAAGAGCATTACAGGACTTGTTGTGATGTACAAGGATATTTTAAAAACTCTTTTTAATGTAGAAATAGTTCTGCTGATATTGACAGTCTTTAGTCTGGTATTCAGAAATTTACGCAGGTGGTTTGGATATTTTTTGGCAGCTATACTGGGATATGGATTTTTGCTCTATTTTTTGTTTCATTTTGAGATAAGATATGTATTTCCCTTGGTGCCTTTGATGGCTGTAATATCCGGAGCTGTACTGGAGAAAATAACAGAAAGTTTGGGTAAAAGGATAAGGGTCTTGTCTTTTGCTGTTATATTTATAGTATTTTTGTTCCCTGTTTTAGTGGGTTTGAAATATGTTTATCTTTTATCTGTTCCAGATACCAGACAACAAGCACTGGATTGGATTAAGCAGAATATTAAGCAAGATGTGTTTTTGATGAACTCAGAGTCCCTTATCCTACCCCGATCCAGAGAGTATTTGGAGAAGGAAAAAGGCTATGGCAGAATAAGAGCTGCTGAGAGATACTACCTATCTCAGGCAAAATACGACTTTTATAACAAAAGATATAATTATTTTAATCTTCATTTTTGGAACAAAGACAATAATATAGATATAAATGAGTTTTTAAAAAAAGAAAATATCAGGTATTATATAATAGACTATTGGGATAAAGATGAAATTACAGATATAGATAGAAGTATTATCCAAAAATCAAGACTGGTCAGGGAATTTAGTCAGTCGGAGGCAGGTGAAAGTATTGATCTCAATGGTAATTTTGACAAGTTTATAAGTGCAGTTTTCGGGCTAAAGAGGCTTGGCCCCAAAGTTGATATTTATGAGATTGAATATTAAAGATATATATTCATGGGTAGAGCTGAGATTTCTGAGATTTCAGTTCCTTAGATTTGTGATAGTAGGAGGAAGTGCCACTGTGATAGATTTTTCTCTGCTTATATTTCTAACTGAAGTTATATCTTTGCATTATCTTTTGTCTGCTACCATATCTTTTATATGTGCCAATATTTTTAATTTTTATTTTAGTAAAAAGTGGACATTTCAAAATACAAGTTCCAGATATATAAGACAGTATATGATGTTTGTTTTAGTGGGTGGTGCAGGGCTTGTGATAAACAATTATATTCTTTATTTTTCAGTTGAAAATTTGCGTATTCATTATATATTGGGTAAGGTTATAGCAACAGCTGTGGTGATGAATTGGAATTTTTTTATGAACAAATATATCACATTTGGGAAAATATAAAGAGTATTTAGTTTATAATTTACAATTCACAGATAAAATTATATGACAAAGAAATTAGGTTACACAGATTCACTTTATGTTTTGGCTTTTGATCATAGAGGGAGTTTTAGAAAAATAGCAGGCATAGATGAGCTGACAGAGGAGAGTATATCCAAGATAAAATATCTTAAAAAAGTGATATTTTCTGGTTTTGAAAAAGCAGTGACAAGTGGTTTACCTATGGGCAGTTCTGCTGTTTTGGTTGATGAACAATATGGCGCTGATATTGCCAGAGAGGCTAAGCGAAAGGGATTTTCTTTGATGATGCCGGTTGAAAAAAGCGGACAAGAAGTATTTGATTTTGAATTTGGGAGCGATTTTGCCGGACATATTGAGGAATTTGACCTTGATTTTGTAAAAGTTCTGGTACGGTATAATCCGGCTAATATTGAAGATAATAAAGTTCAGAGAGACAGACTTAGGGTTTTAAGTGATTGGTGTCTGGAAAATAGAAGAAGGCTTTTGATAGAGATGCTGATAGAGCCTGTAGGAGATCAGAAAGATTTAGATAAAATGGATTTTGACAGGAATCTAAGACCTGATCTAACTATTCAGTCTATTAAAGAGTTGCAGGAAGCAGGTGTTGAAGCAGATGTGTGGAAACTGGAAGGTTACTTCAGCGAAGATGATTATAAAAAAGTTTTACAAATTATAAGATCCTCTGAAGAGAGAAAAGATGTATCTTTGGTTGTGCTGGGCAGAGGAGAAGGAGATGAAGTGGTAAAAGAGTGGATAAGGAAGGGAAAGGGCGTGACAGGTGTAATAGGGTTTGCAGTAGGCAGGACTATATTTGCTCAGGCTGTTGCTGATTTAAGCTCGGGCAGGATAAATGAAAAAGAAGCAGTTGATATCATCTCAGCTAAATATTTAGAATATTACCAAGAGTTTGCTGATTAATATGAAAACTGTCTGTTTTTTTGGAATATACAACAGGCAGTATCCCAGAAACCGCAATATTATTAAATCTTTGAAAAGTCTGGGGTACTGTGTGATAGAGTGCCATACTTCTCAGGTATGAGTGTGTAGTATGCAAGAGGCCTGCGATTACCGCCAGATCAAAAGCTGTGGTAGATATTTTCAAAAGTGACGAAATTGTGTATGTGTAAAGAGGCAGGCCGCAGGAATTATCTGACAAAATATTGTATATTAAAGAAAACCACAGAATAAGCAAACAAATAACAGATAAAGCATTTCACAAATTGCAGAGCCTGTATGAAGTCTATAATTTAAATATTGAAAAAATATGTGGAAAGAAAGATTGAACAAAGTTATATCTTTGATAAAAGAGCAAGATGCAGACGGTTTTCTTATATCCAATCCAAAAAATATATATTATTTATCAGGATTTATAGGTCTTGCTCCTGAGGATAGAGAAGCAAGTTTATATGTAGACAAAGGTAGAGGATATCTGGTGGTTCCTGAGATGTATGCTTGGGAAGCCAAAGGTTTGGAAAGCATTAAAACAGGTGATATAGAGCTTGTGGTTGATAGGGAGAGAGATGGTATTTTGTCTAAGTTTATCCATTTAGACAGAGATATAAAAAAAGTTTTAGTGGAATCAGGTGATCTTAAAGTTGCTGAATACAGAGAGCTTGAAAATATATTTCAAGGTGAATTACTTGAAACACATCAAGAGATAGAGAAAATGAGGATGATTAAAGAAAGTAATGAGATTAAAATTATTAAAAAAGCTGTTGAGATAACAGATAAAACATTTGAGGGTTTAGTTGAATATCTCCAAAATACAGATTATACTAGGTTATCTGAACTTGATGTTGTGGACAAGCTAAGAAAGATTTCACGCAGTTTTTCTGGTGAGGGTTTTGGATTTGATCCTATAGTTGCAAGTGGTCCCGGATCTGCACTCCCGCACTATAAAATATCAGATAAGAAGTTAAAGAGAGGAGAAGTTCTTTTGGTGGATTTGGGTATTAAGTATGGAGAGTATTCAGGAGATTTAACCAGAACTATATATCTGGGTAAAGCTCCTGAGAGATTTAAACAGATGTATGATTTGGTTCTACAGGCAAACGAAAAAGCTTTGTCTGTTTGCAGGGCTGGAGTGAGCGAAGAGAAGCTGTATAATGCAGCAAATGATGTTTTTAAAGATAAAGAATTGGATAAGTATTTTATCCATGGGCTCGGGCACGGTATAGGTCTTGATATTCATGAAGAGCCTTACTTGCGTCAAAACAGAAAAGGAAAACTTATATCTGGTATGACAATTACCATAGAACCCGGACTTTATTTTGAAGGAGAATTTGGCATCAGAATAGAAGATTTTGTAGTGGTCAGAGAAGATGTATGTGATATTTTATCTAAAGCAGGTAAAAATCTTATAGAGATTGTGTAATCCCAAGCCGTAAAATTGCTTTTTGTCATTATTGTAAATGTCAACTATTCGCTGACATTTAGAGTTCTGCGAAAGCGGAGAATCCAGTAATTAAGTAAGTCTTGTATATATCTATTTTTGTAGGAATGATAAGAAAACCAAACAAAATATGTGAGTTATATAAAAACATACATTTTGGTAAATTTTTCGTCTAAAATAATATACATTTTGGTAAATTTATTTGACAGAATGATATGTTCCAAGAAATTAAAGGAGATATTACTAAAGTAGAAGCTGATGTTATCATCAATGCGGCCAATACTGAGCTTAAGCACGACGGAGGAGTGGCTCGAGCTATTGCTCAGGCCGCGGGTAATGAGTTGACTGCGGCAAGTGAGGAAATTGGCTATGTGCCTTTGGGAGATTTTGCTGTGACATTGGCTGGAAATCTGCAAGCCAAAGAGGTTTGTCATATCCCAACGATCTGCTACAAAACTGGACAAAAAGCAGATTTAGATATCATTGCCAAGTCTTTGGAAAAAGTTTTATCTTATGTACAGAAAAAAGGGTACAGAAGTGTTGCGACTCCTTTGCTTGGAGCTGGGGTAGTTGGCTTGCCAGAAGATGAAGTAAGGGATATTATTAAAAAAGTTGCAGAGAAATACCCTGATTTAAATATCTATTTGGTTTTAAAAATATAAATTAATTGATTTAATGAGTTGGTAAGGTTATGAAGAAAATAGAAGATACAACAATAATTCCTCATAGTTTGGTGAAAATATTTTTTGATGAAAAGTGGAAACAGTCAGTAGATGAGAAAGAAGAATCAGTATATAAATATACAAATCCTGGTATTCAGTTTTTGATGGATTTCCTTCAGAAAAAGTTACATAAATCTAGTTCAGAATTCAAAGCATTGGATCTTGGAGCAGGTGATGGGAGATTTTCAGTTTTGTTAGCTAAAAATAATCTAGAAGTTACCGCCGTTGATTTCAGCGAATTTGCTTTAGAGAGGATTAGTCAGAGAGCAAAAATAGCAGGTGTAGAAAGTAAAATTAAACTTATTAAAGATAGTGTTTTAGATTTTTCTCCACCTGATAATTATGATGTTATAATAGCTTGTAATGTATTGCATTATTTTAATTCTAGTCAATTAAAGAAAATATTGGATTTAATGAAAGAACATACTCTTGAAAAAGGAGTGAATCTAATTTCTTTTGAATCCAACATAAAAATGTTTTTGCCTGATGGGAGGGAGTTTAAATTTGCAAATCAGCCGGATTTTGACATAGTGTATTTAAACAAGTTTTTAAAAGATGTATATAAAGATTCTAAATGGAAAGTTTTATATGAAAATCAAATTCCTGTTTCAATTACACCATATTTGCCACCGTCAATTTCTTCTTTTTTGAAAACAGAATATGATTATTATTTAAGAGATTTTGTTCTTTATGATTTAATTTTCCAGAAAGTTTTGTGATTTTTTAATTTTGTTGTATTATTTTTTATGACAAATTTATATCTTTTAGACTTGTATAAAGGTATGAGTAATAGTTTAGATAATCTAAAAACAATTACTACTACTTTAAAGTGGAATAATCAAATCCACAAGCTTATTTATACTGACAGCGATGATTTTTCCCACCTACCTCAAGATAAGATTAGGCAGGTTTATGGAATATGTT
>WFTA01000073.1 GCA_015485715.1 Patescibacteria group bacterium | reverse complement strand
GTTTGGGTATTGGGATTTGATTAGGTTAATTAGGAATTAGGTTAATTAGGTTAATTTATATATGGTATTTGGAATTCTATAGGTTTTTAATTAGGAATTAGAGTAATTATTATTAATTTTGAATTTTGAATTTTGAACTTTTTACAGGTTTATTTAATTTTCCTGTTGTGTACTTACAGTACCTGTATCTACTGCTGACTTTAATTTGCTTACTACCTTTACATCTTTTATAGTTATTATAACAATTAAAATAATCAATATAGAAAACCCTAAAGTGTGGACAATTCCTTCTATCTTTTGAGATACGGGTTTCCCTCTTACTTTTTCTATCAAAACAAACAGAATCCTTCCTCCATCCAATGCCGGAAAAGGTATTATATTGATAAGGGCAAGATTAAGGGAGAGAAGAGCTGCCAGTTGTAACAAAGTAGTGATGCCAGTATCCATGGCCTTCTTGGTATAAACTGCAATACCCACAGGGCCTGATACCTCCTGCGAGGGTTTGCCCTGAGTAAAAAGCTCATATATAATCTCTCCAAGCGCTTCAGCAATTTTGCCAGTTATATTTACAGTGGTGATACTACCTTGTACAAACGCAGAAAAAGGATCGTATTTAACAAAAGCCATATCAGATATCTCAACTCCTATTACTTTTCTTCCTTGAACCTCTTCCATGTATTTTGGCTCAATAGAGAATTCCTTAAGCTCTTCTCCTCTCTGTAATACAATCTGTACCTGTTCAACAGATGATACTATTGCGCTAAACTCTCTGGCTGACCTTATATCTCTTCCATTGACCTTTTTTATCACATCTCCAGACATAATACCCACTTCATCTGCAGGAGAATTGCTCAACACATTATCGATTTGGACAAAAGAATATTGTATTCTCCCGAGCCCCCCTCCTGCAAACTCATAAGGAATATTGATTCCCATAGCAAAAACAACACTAAAAAGCACAACAGCTGCAACAAAATTCATAAAAACACCTGCAAAAAGCATGATAAATTTCTGATACGGCTTTTTGGATGCAAAACTATCTGAATCCTTATTCTCGCCATCTTCTCCTTTAATCTTCACAAATCCCCCTATGGGAAGCAGGTTTAAAGAATAAATGGTTTCTTCTACCTCCTCACTTTTCACTTTTGGTCCCCAGACAAATTTCCACTTTCCACCCCTTTTATATATACCTGCTAAACGAGGAGGTATCCCTATACCAAATTCTTCCACTTTTGCGCCAAATTTTCTGGCAGCCAAAAAATGCCCTAACTCGTGTACAAATACAAGGCCTGTTAAAACAATCAAAAACACTATAATAGTTACAATCATTTTGAAAACATTAGCAGGGATATCCCTGCTTTAATTTTAAATTTCTAAACAATTCATTAAGAATTAATAAATTAAAAATTAAAATTATTAAATCCCTTCTATCTCTTCTTCTTTCTTTTTACCCATTTCATTTATTTTATCAGTGTACTCTCTTATCATTTCGTCCAGTTGATCCAATAATCTAAACTTATCATCTTCACTAATCTGAGATTCTTTGAATTCTTTAATAATATCCTCTTTTATATCGTCCCTGATTCTCCTGATGCTTATTCTTGCGTGTTCAAGCTTATCATGGAGATTTTTCAGAACTCCCTTTTTCATCTCTTCAGTCATAACCGGAATATTCAGCCTTAAAACATTACCATCGTTGGCAATGTTAAAACCCATATTTGACTGAGCTATAGCCTTTTCTATCTGTTTAAGTGTAGATTTGTCCCAAGGCTCCACCAAAATCTGTCTTGGTTGAGGTACGGTAATGGCAGCAAGCTGTTTCAGAGGCATAGGCTCTGCTTGATCATAAGCCTCTACCTGTATATTTTCAACTAATGAAGGGGTTGCTCTGCCTGTCCTGATAGAGGCGAGTTCTGTCTTTAAATGATCCAGAACCTTGTTTAATTTATCTTTATATATATCTAAATCCATACTATCATCCTCACCCGCCAAAAGGCAGATGTCTAAATTATAAATTTATTATAAAAACGGACCTCTTCTTTTCTTGACTGCTTTCACACCCAAAAATACCCTGTTTGGATTGTAAAAATCAACTATAATATCAGATATTACTCTTTTGGTGGGTACTCTGGATGTTATCCAGTTTATACCTCCGTCATATGATCTGTAAACAACAGCAGAACTTGTATAAAAAACCTCATCACCATTATTTGGGTTTACTGCCAGTGCTGTAATATTAGCAGATCCCGGCTGCGCTAAAAGATCAAGAGGAATCCAACTGCTTCCCCCATCTGTAGATTTAAGCAATCCATAACCTGAAGCAAAATAAAGCACACCCTCATATTCGTCCATTGCCATATCTTTAAACTGCTCTGATCCTCTATATTTTGAATAACTCTCTTTCAAGCTGTTCCAATTCTCACCACCGTCATATGATACCCAAATACCATCCCGGGATGTTCCAACATATATTTGACTGGTATCCTTAACATTAAGGAGTATCTTAGAGACAGCTGACCTCTGAAACTGCCTGAGCACGTTCCAGCTAAGTCCGCTATCTTCACTCCTGATTAAATCTCCCTTGCTGGTACCTGCGTAAATAATATTTTCATTTTTATAATCAACAAGTACTTGGGTTACAGATACAGCCCTTGAATCCAAATAAACCTGCTTCCAGTTCTCTCCGTTGTCATCTGTGAAATATATACTATTGCCCACTGCTACATATAGACTTCCTCGTTTTGAATGTACCACTGATAAATCATTTGCTATACCGTCAAATATCTTATTCCACTGTTCGCCGCCGTTTTCAGTGAAATATATACCCTTATCTGTACCTGCATAAATCATACGGGAATCCATGGTATGAAATCTTAGAAAATTAACATTTACTTTACTTATATCCACAACCTTCCTTTTTTCCTGTCTCACAAAAACCTTTTGCCTCCAAGTTGCCCCCCTATCATCAGACATCCACACTCCTCCATCTCCCGGCTTTCTGTTAATACCCGGAAACACACAGGCAGCACCCAAAAATACAGGTAAAAACAATGATAAAAGGAAAATTAATCTATTTTTTCTCATATATTCTGCAGTACAAAATTATGAAAATTCAAACCAATATTTAAATTTTGTGATATATTTTGCTTTAAAGTGTACAGACCCCTTATATCCCGAATCAGCCGATTCTTATCAATAAAACCTGCTATTTTATACAGATCATCTTTAAATTTTATATAATTTATTCTATCAGACATTTCCATCTTAATCAATAAAACATCCTTTAATATCAAATGCCATATATTTATCATATCACTTGTCTGTTTATATAGTGTATTAAAATCTTTCTTATTTTGAGCAATAAATCTGTCAATAAATAAAATCTTCTCAGAACTTGACATTTGAAAAAACTCTAAACCTTTTTTAACTTTTTCTACTTCCTGATAAAGATATTCCTTATCACCAGCCAGTCTCACTGCCTTGCCCGGCAAACCAAACGATAAAGATGAAATCAAATCAAGATCTACTTCAGAATAAAAATCAGATAAAAACTTACGTATCTCATCTTTATCTACCTTGAAAAAACGCACTATTTGTGATCTGGAAATAATAGTATCTAAAATACCTGAAATATTTTTAGCAAGAAGAAAAACTACAGCATAAGGAGGTGCCTCTTCTAAAGTCTTTAAAAGAGCATTGTATCCTGCTGTTGATACTTTATCTGCATTATATATAACAAAAAATCTATAAGGGAAACTGGTAGGCCTTTGATAAATATTTAATCTCATATCTCTTATCAAATCTATACCTATTTCTTTTCTATCATCTGTCAGCTTAATAGTATATATATCAGAATGTGCTGATTCTATATTGATTTCTTCGTCGTTTGTTTGATTGATAATCCAGTTTACCACGGTTGTTTTCCCAACCATATCAGGACCTGTAAACAAGTAAACATTTGACAACTTTTGTCTTGATAAAACTCTGCTAAAATATTCAATAATCCTCTTATGGCCAATTATTCGCATATATTTATAGATAAAATTCTTTACAATATAATCATAATACATTTTTCAAGTTTTAAAAAGAGAAAAATACATATTTAATTTTCAATTTACAACCCCAGTCATCCCAGTCATTCGACGGGATAAATTCGACCACGTCATGCGACATGGCGGGCGGGGTAAAATTTTCAATCCAGCCCCACTTTTCAATATCATTTGCAGATATGTTGCTTTAAATCAAATTACATACCCATTGGCTTTATAACACAGATTTACCTCAAAAAGTGGAGCTGGAAAAAATTTAAAAATTAGATATTAAAAATTGTTTATAAAATTAAAAATTAAAAATTACAAAATTATTGTTGGTTGTTTTTGGGATTTAGGATTATCAGCTCTCTTTGTTCCACATCATATAAAGCATAGGGATGAAGACGAGAGTAAGGAAACTTGCAAAAGACAGACCAAAAGCAATTGCTATAGAAAGTCCAAGCCAAAATTCATTGGCAAACGCCAACGGAATTACACCCAAAACAGTAGTTATTGTTGTCATTATAACAGGCTCCAGTCTGGACCTTCCAGCATCAAATATCGCCTCTTTTATTCTAAGTCCGCGTTCTCTAATATTTTCATTTATCCTGTCAATTAAAATAATAGCATCATTTACCACTATACCTGAGAGAGACACAATCCCCAAAAATGCAGGAAAGTTAAGATCAATACCAAGTATCAAGAGTCCTATCACAACACCTATAAATCCAAGTGGTATGGATATCAGAATTATAAAAGGCTGTTTGAAAGAATTAAACTGCAAAACCATAATCAAAAAGATAAGAATCACTGCCACTACCATAGACTTATAAAGATCAAAAAATGCCTTATTCTGTTCCTCAAACTCTCCGCTTTGATATATCTTGTATCCGGATGGAACTTTTATGTCCTCAATGGCTTTGTCTATATCCTTTTTTATCTCAGGCACACTCCTTCCTTCATTTCTGGCAGTAACAGATACAACCCTCTCGCCGTCTATATGAAATATAGCAGAGGCGTCTTCTACCAAAGAAATCTCTACCAGTTCAGACAAAGATATATATCCTTTACTTGTTGGCACTTTAATATTAAGTAAATCATCTATATTTTGTTTAAAATTGTTTTCAAAATAAACGACCAAGTCTGTGTCACTGCCTAATACACTTTTTTTGATATTTACAACCTTAAGACCCAGAAGCGCACTTTGCATATACTGCACAATATCTGCCGGTGAAACTCCGTAAAAAGATGTTTTCACTTTGTTAATCTGGAAAGATATCTGCGGCGGAACCCTTCTCGCAGATATATTGATATCTTCAACACCTTCTATATCTGATATTTTTTCCTTTATAGTCAAAGCAATATTCTCCAAAATATCCAAATCTTTTCCTTCTACTCTGACATCTATAGGGGCGCCTGTAGGCGGACCACCCTCAAGCTCTACCACCTCTACTCTTGCAACTCCAATCTGTGAAAGCTTGGATCTTAATTCATCAGCTATTATATAACTTTTTCTGTCTCTTAAGGATTTTTCCTTTAAATTGACAGTAAATACAGCAAAATTTTCGCTTTTTCTACCCACATTTCTGGAATCAGTCTGAGCCAATCCGACATTGGTACCTATATTTACTATATAGTTTTTCAACTCTGGTATCTCCTGAATATATCTCTCTACTTCTTCTGTTTTCTCAATAGTTTTTTCAAGCTCTGTCCCCGGAGGCATCTCAAGATTTACTAAAAAATAATCAGCGTCAAAGTCAGGAAACAAACTGGTTTTTATCACTCCTCCAAATACTAAAAATATAGATATTGAAAAAAGTATCATTACAGATACCATCACTGTTCTTCTAAACCCTGTTTTATTCAAAACATTTTGTAAAAACCTATAATACCCTTTGGCAAACTTTACCATAAAGACCGTTTGAAACAATCCCTTTTTTCTTAGATTAGATGTTTTTCTAAAAGTTCTGTATGCATATACTGGGATAAAAACAAGACCTATCACCAGTGATGATAAAAGAACTATAGATATAGTAGTGGGTAGAACTTTCATAAACTCGCCCACTACACCTTTTACCAAAAACATAGGTACAAAAGCAGCTATGGTTGTCAAAACTCCGGAAGTTACAGGTGATTTATACAAAGCAATAGCCGCAAGAGCAGCATCATAGGAAGAAAGTCCTCTCTTTAAACCGTCAGTTATACCCTCCATAACCACAATAGCTGTGTCTATTAAAAGACCAAGAGATAAAATAAGAGAAAACAATGTGAGAGAATTTAGAGTCTCGTCAAATATATCAAGCCAGATAAACGCAGACAGGTACACCAAAGGTATAGATAAAACAGCTATTAAGGTCATTCTCAAATTTAAAACCAGAGCTACCACTATGGCTATCAAAATCAAAGTTTGTATACCACTTTTAGTTAAAGTATCAAAATCTTCTCTGACAAATACAGAGTTATCATTGGCGACTATAACATCTATATCTTGAGGTATCTCCTCTGTTTTTTTCATATCTTCTATAATCTTCTTTGCCTCATCGGCAATATAAAGTATATTTCCCTCCGACTCTTTATAGACCTGCACAGATACAGCAAGTCTGGCTTTTTTATCTTTAAACCCTGCCTTGGATATAGTTTCTATATCCTCCTTGGCTTTTTCTACACTACCTATCTCATACAGATAATATCTTTTTCCATCACTTGACCTTATTTCCAAATTCTCTATATCTGACAAACCGTCTATATCTGATACTAACTTAGCATTATACTTATACCCGTCTATTTTAAAACTGCCCACTGGCACATCTATATCAAGCTGCTTTAAAGAAGCAATCACACTATTAAGAGGAATGCTGTATATACTCATTTTATGGGCATCAAGATTTACTCTTATCTCGTCATCTCTGCTTCCTATTACCTCTATTCTGGAGACGCCATTTATAGACTCTAATCTGCTGGCAATTTCATCTGATACTACTTTAAGTTTATTTTCATCATCTGTATTTGATACTAGAGAAAAAGTAATTACAGGAATATTATTAAGATCTATCTCTATCACCTCAGGATTATCTGCTGTATCAGGAAGTAATGCTTCGGCTTGACTTACTTTATCTCTTAATTTTCTAATAGAAGAATCTATATCTGCTTCAGCCAAAAATTCAACTACAATCAAAGAAATATTTGGATATGAAGTAGAAGAGACTCTTTTTAAATCAGAAAGATTTAATATTTTATCTTCCAAAACATCTGTAACCTGCGACTCTATACTCTCAGGATCTGCCCCCGGCCAGACAGTTGATACAATGGCAATAGGCACTTTTACCTCTGGATTTGCCTCTCTGGGTAAATTTAACCCAGAAAACATACCCAACAAAAAAATACCAATAGTGAGTATATACACTATCCTCCAATTTCTGAGAAAAAATCCAAACATGCTTTTCCTCTCTTTTTCTATCTTATTTTTTAGATACTGATCAAACACACCTACTAATATTAATTAATCTCTACACTATTGATGTACAAACCCTAAATACGAAAATCTAAATCCAAAACCCTAAACAATAACCCATTAAACAAATTCCTAATTTCTAATTGCACTAATTACTCTAATCAATTTCCCAATAACCAACAATAATTTTCAAATTTTCAATTATCCAACCCCAGTCATACGACGGGGTAAAATTTTCAATCAAATCCCAATTTCTCAATTACCAATAGTTTTAAACCTTATATTTATAAGACCAAAATCACAGCTTAGCCTTAAATGTTTGAAAATTGGAAAATTAAATTTATTGTTCCTTTATCTCCACTTTCTTTCCTTCTCTCAAATCATCTGTAGGGAACTTTATGACATAGTCGCCTTCCTCAAGTCCTGATGAGATTATTACTTTATCCTGCAATATTTCCTGTATTACAACATTTTGCCTTTTTACTATGCCGTCCTTTACTACCCATACATATACTTCGTCCCTGTCTATTATCACGCTGGATAAGGGGAGAATATATGCATCTTTAATAACAACAGGCACATCTGCTACTATGACCTGCCCTATACTATATCTGTCGTCTGATCCAATATACACCTCAAATCCTATTTCTCTATCACCCCTGCTAAGAGCAGATATTTGGGATATGGTATACTCTCTCTCATCTTCCTCAATGCTTACTTTTTTTCCTTCATACAAACTGTCTCTGTATGTGAGGCTAAGCGAGGCTGTCATCTTCAAAGTATTTCTGTCTGCAACCTCTAAAAGAGGTGCACCAAGTCCTATATTATCCCCTACATCCACATATACATTGGTAATGTATCCTGTATAGGGCATTTGAACAAAAAGCTTGCTCTTCTGGATACTTGCCTGAGAAAATCTACTCTCTGCCTGATTAAATCTGCTCTGGGCAGCAAGCAAATTTACCTCAGCCTGTTTTTTTGCAATCTGCAGATTGTTTTCTGCAAGCTTGAGAGATGTCTCAGCTTGTGATAACCTGCTGGAAGCACTGTCAAGCAAAGACTTATACTGCAATTCAATATCACGCATCTTGCTCTGGATATTTTGCAGGGAAGACAAACGGGCAGATAGGCTCTGTGCAAACTGACTGTTTTTAAGTACATACTCTCCCTGCACTTGTTGAGTGTAACTGTAAGGATCTGTAATAGTATAATTTAAAAATGTGCCTATTTTGTCATTTAGATACTTAACATCAAAGGCAATGTCTTCTATCTCATTCAAATCGTCAGCATATTTTATATCTCTAGATAAGGGCAATTCTAAAAATCTATACTTTAAATCTGCAAAAATATTTTTTATCTCATCTAAAAGCATACGGTTGCTGTTGGGAATATCATCAAGTATAAATCTGTCAAAAGTATCAGATCCCCAGAACCTGAGTACCTCTTCCACAGCTTTGTAGGAAAGATTATACTCTATCTCTGCCAAATCCCTTATACTCTTCAGAGCTGCATCTCTCTGAAGCTCTATATTCTCTTTGTTTTTTACAGCATCATAATACGCATCTTCTGCCTGCTTTTTTTGAAATTCTGCATTCTTTATCCTATTCTGGTTTGATATTTTAGTATTTTCTAAATCCTGCCTTGCAAGAGTAAGGGCATCTTGGGCAGATCTTAATTCCAGATCTATTGACTCATTGGCAATCTGAATAAGTATTTCACCCTTTTTAATTTCTCTGCTTTTATCTTTTTCAACATATACCACTCTGCCTGACACTTCAGACCTTAAAACAGACTTTCTGTCTGCTTTTATCCTGCCAGATACTTTTTGGACAGCTTCTATATTCCCCTTTTTAACTTCTACAACCTCAAATAATGTACTGGTCTTGGATAAAACTTTTTTCTCACCTGCAACTTGCTTGCTGTCTCCCTGTGAAATCAAAAACACACCCAAAACTGCTATAACAATCAGGGTAGGTATATAAAATATTTTTCTTTTCATCCAATAAGGAAATAACATAAAAATTTTTAATTTTATAATTTCAAATTTTATAAACAATTTTTAATACCTAATCCAGCCCCACCCAGCTCCACTTTTTGAGGTAAATCTGTGTTATAAAACCATAGGGTGTATAAT
>WFTA01000072.1 GCA_015485715.1 Patescibacteria group bacterium | reverse complement strand
GTTCTGTAATAACCAGGGATACCCAAGTGGTCAACGGGGGCAGGCTGTAAACCTGCTGGCGTATGCCTTCGGGGGTTCGCCCTGTCATTCGACAGGGCGCCCTGATGTATATCAGGGCGAATCCCTCTTAGTAATATGAGTATGATAAATATATAATCAATAACAAATATGTACTATGTATATATTTTAAAATTGAACAATAATCAATTATATACTGGATATACTAAAAATTTAAAAAACAGATACAAAGAGCATCTATACGGAAAAGTTCAATCCACCAAATACAGAAGACCCTTGCAAATAATACATTATGAAGCGTATATTTTAAAATCCGATGCAAAAAGAAGGGAAAAATTCCTGAAAACATCAGAAGGCAAACAGTTGCTTAAAAAACAAATCAGAGATATACTAAAAAATTATAATATAGTTCTGTAATAACCAGGGATACCCAAGTGGTCAACGGGGGCAGGCTGTAAACCTGCTGGCGTATGCCTTCGGGGGTTCGAATCCCTCTCCCTGGACAAAACATTGATATGATTATTCACAAATAATTGATATTTATCTCAAGGGAGTTCGCCCTGTCACCCGAGTCATACGACGGGGTAAATTCGACAGGGCGCCCTGATGTATATCAGGGCGAATCCCTCTCCCTGGACAAGAAATTTCTAAAAATACAAAAACTCTAAATAATAATTAAATACTTAAACCGGCTTAACCTTTTATGAACATTATAGATGATCTAAATCAAAGAGGGATTATATATCAGTGCACAAACATCGATGAATTAAAAAAGAAAATACAAGATAAAATATGTCTCTATGCTGGTTTTGATCCCACAGCTGAAAGCCTTCATCTTGGTAATTTATTTATTATAGTAACTCTGCGCAGATTTCAGCTTGCAGGGCATAAAGTCATAGCGCTTGTAGGAGGTGGTACAGGGTTGATAGGAGATCCAAGCGGCAAATCTGAGGAAAGACAGTTAAACACAGAGGAAGTTGTTCAGATGTGGTCTGAAAAAATAAAAACCCAGCTCCAAAGATTTTTGGATTTTGATAGCGAAAATAAAGCTATTCTGGAAAACAATTATAATTGGCTGCAAAAAGAAAAGCTTATATCTTTCCTAAGAGATATTGGGAAACACTTCTCTATAAATGAAATGCTTGACAAGGAATCAGTCAAATCCAGACTTCAAACCGGAATCTCTTATACTGAATTCAGCTACATGCTGCTTCAGGCATATGACTATCTAAACCTTTATCAAAAACACAACTGTATTCTGCAAATAGGAGGTAGCGATCAATGGGGTAACATCACAGCAGGAACTGACCTCATAAGAAAAAAACTGGGCAAACAGGCCTATGGCCTGACACTTCCTCTTATTACCAAATCAGACGGTACTAAATTTGGCAAATCAGAAGGAGGAGCTATATGGCTTGATAAAGAAAAAACAATTCCTTATCATTTTTACCAATTTTGGATTAATACTGATGACAAAGATGTAATCAAGCTTCTTAAATACTATACTTTTCTGCCTTTAGAAGAAATAGAAAAGCTGAAAAACGAATTAAAAACAAATCCTGAAAAAAGAACTGCGCAAAAAACTCTGGCCAAACTTGTTACCGAATATGTCCATGGAAAAGATATTGCCCGGCAGGTAGAAAGAATATCCACTGCCCTTTTTGGAGAAGGTGTTGAAAATCTCAAAGAGAAAGATTTTGTTGAGATGACTAAAATAATACCAACCGTGAATATCCAAGATGATGACTCTCTGGAAGACATCTTAGTAAAATCAAATCTTGCCTCATCTAAAAAACAAGCAAGAGAATTTATAGCCAATAGAGCAGTAAACATAAACGGCAAAACATCATCTGACAAAACTATAGATAAATCTACAGCTATCTACAACAAATATCTACTTATAAGAAGAGGAAAGAAAAATTATGCTTTGGTGATTCTAAAGTAGTCTGACGTTGTTGCTATAACTAGCATACAGCTTAATATATAATCCATGCCGGTCGTACTATTTCAAGTTTTCTAATATAGCTTTGATATTTTCCTTCTGTCCTTATCAAAAGGCCCATGGGCAAATCTGTTGTTGCACCACCCTGTGGCCTCAATGCATATGTAACAGTGTTGCCTGAATTGTTTGTAATTTTTATCCTATAACCAAGTACAGGATCCAGCGTACCTGATGCAGGTATGGTTACTGGTGATGATGTGTATTCTGTCTGTCCGGCAGAACTATACACCAAGACACTTGTTCCTGACCCTGTCCAAGAAATCTGAAGTCTATCAGGATAATCAGCCCCTGCTATATTCAGGTCAAACTGAAAACTCTGTCCCCCATTTAAAGTAACATATAATATATTTGAACTTCTTATATTGTCATCATTATTGCTGCATATGGGTTTGGGAACAAAAGCATTGCATACTCCCGGTGTTTTATAAGACACAATGACCTCTCTACTCCACGTAACACCTGTATCACCATCCATAACTTTGTCTGTTATTTTGGGTAAATTTAATCCCTTACCCTCCTTTTCTATCTGAAAAATAGTTATTTCTGCCGCTGTTTCAGCCGCATATATGGCTTTTTCTGATCCTCCTATTGATTTATTCACTCTTAGGATTACCAGATTAGAGTTTGCAATTATAAGAGCAAGTCCTGTAACAGCAACTAATATAGTCACTGACAACAAAGATGTAAGTCCTGAATTGTTTTTTAGTAAATCTTTAATCATGTTAATAACTTCCAGCCCTTTGAGGTATTGTTTGTTGAACTGTTATAGAGGTATATTTACCAATATCTTGGGCGCTTATTTTAATTATAATAGTAACTCTTGGTTGATTGCTGGGAAAATTTCCTCCCTGCAAAGGATTGGTTGTCGGCTCTATATAAAACCTTAAATCATCTACCTGAACATCAGAAGAATTCATTACCACAGGAGCGTTATTATTCAAAGTCAAAATTATATTTTTATTTACACTATCCAATGCAAACACTGTTCTGTCATCATTTACGTCTAACAACGCAAGCTCATTAAGAGGATTGACTATACCGCTGGTATAATACTGATAATCTATCCTCGATGTTCTAACTTTTTTCACCATAACCTCCATAATCAACTGAGCCTCTCTTTGTATCTTAGCCTTTAATAATGCCTGTCTCTGACTTCTGACAACCAATGAAAAAATACCCAGACTAGATCCAACTATCACAGCAAAAACACCCATTGCAACAATAACCTCCATAAGACTAAATCCTTTATTGTCAGCTTTTAATATCATATCATCTCCAATTAGTTAGATGAACAACTAGTTTATAAGGATTAGGGCTTCCCTCGCGAAATACATATACTGTAACAATCTTCTCACAAACCCCACCACAAGATAAATTTGACCCGCTTGAGATATTCACCATTCTTCTGAAAATGGTTGGAGAACCTGCTTGGTTGTGTACATACTTTCCGTTCATAAAATACAACCTGCAATTGTTACACAACTTTACGTCAGAACTATCAGCCTGAGTTGAAATATTAAAATTAGCATCTGTATCTACAATATAATCACCATCTACCAAAGTAGAAAATCCTAAATTTCTGGAATCTCTTATTGCCCTTACGAGTTCTATACCTTCTCTTGCCAGATTAACAGCAATGACAACATCCTCATTGATTTTACTGGTTTGAACAGATCTTTGAGTTAAAGTTAGTCCTGCTAAAATACCCACTATAAGTATAGAAAGTGCTATAATTGTTTCTATCAGACTAAATCCTCTGTTCATATCATTTTAATACTTTAATTCTGGAACCATCTCTTTTGATAACTATTTGTCTTTTGCTTGAATCTATCACACTGGAAATAGTAATGGTTGCTGAAGCAAATGTAGTTGATCCATTAAAATATACCTCTCCTTGAGGTATTGCAAATACAATATCAAGAACACCGGATGTTGCGGGCTCAACCTGTGATATGTATACTTTATCTGTAATACCAACAGTAACCATCTTTTCATCTCCTACATTATCATATACCCTGTTTCCTCCTGCTGGCACAAGATCAGCAAACACGAAATAGGAGCAGTCACCAGCATTGCACTGTCTTATCCTTATACCCCATCCTCCATCGGGCCTTATGCCTCCACTGGTCTGACCTGTTAAAGAAAATAAATGGGCCTGACGCATATTGAATATCAATTCTTCAGTGGCTAAATCAAGATCAACATTTATATTTAAACTATTAAATCTCACTGCCAATGTTGCACCCAATAAAACAATAATAGACAGTGATACCAAAACCTCTACCAAAGTGAAACCATTGCCAGATATTTTATATTTTTTAGCTTGCATATTAAATACCAACCAATATATTAACCAAATCAAAATAATATTGTACAATAAATTCTCCCCAATACATAGTAATCAAGGTTGATACAGCAAGAAAAGGTACAAATGGAATTCTATGCTGAAGGCCAATTTTTTTCCATAAAAGTAAAAACATTGATATAAAGCTTCCCAAAACATATGCTATCACCAATGCTACAACAATATCAGACCAGCCTAAAATAACACCCATAAGTGCACCCATTCTCACATCACCTCCACCTACCCATCTGCCTTTTGATATCCAGAATTGAGCTGCAAAAAAACCACCACCAACCAATACTCCAACAATCATATCAATTATAGATATATCAGATATATTAAACAAATAAAGCAAAATATTATATATTAAAAAAAATCCTATAGCAGGAAGGATTATTTTATCAGGTACCAGCTTCCATTTTAAATCATATACAAATAATACAACCAGGAGATAAATTGCAAACAAATCTCTTAATATTAAAAAATAAACTTTATCACACATTCCTGTACAGTTGCTTATACTAAAATAAACCACACCTACAGTCAGCAGTCCGCTTATTATCTCAACCAAAGGATATATTGGAGATATTTTCTGGGAACAACCCCTGCATTTCCCTCTTTGAATCAAAAAACTAATAACAGGAATAAGTTCGTACCATTTTAATGTTTTTTTACATGCAGGACAAAAAGACCTGCCAATCAAAAAAGATTGTCCTGTGTAAGTTCTATATATTACACTATTTAGAAAACTTCCAGCTATACTTCCAAAAATAAATGAAAAAACATACAGCATATTAAATAAATTACTTAATCCCATCAGGGGTCAAAATCCGCTGTCCTGATCTGTATTGGCCCATATCTGTCTGTAAATAAAATATCAACATATATGTATTGGTGCTTGCAGAGCTTGTGTAAATATAGGAAAAACTATCACTTCCGGGGCTTTTGGGTATACGACTCATATAAATAGGTTCTCTTTTCCTGCATTCATCCTGAAATCCGCTCTTTGATAAACACCTCGCACCAGTCTCTCCCAAAATTACATTAAATCCTTTGGGGTATGTATTATTATCCAAAAAATACAACTCCAGAGCCTTCTTAATGGCAAAGACATCGCTAAGTCTTCTGCTGTCATATGATTTTATCCTTGCCTGTTCAAATCCCAATGCAATCAATAAAGATAAAAAAATAGCCAAAGTAAATACAGACATCATCTCCAGCCTTGTAAACCCCTTTCTTCTCATAATTACAGCAATCAATTCAATAATATATACAATCCCCTCTCATACTCTACGGACATACAGCATTGTTTCCAGACAATATGTTTCCTATACCATTCTGATTGGCACAGTGTGGACCTCCACTTAAATTTCCAACCGATCCTTTAAGGTAAAAGAAAATTCTATATACAGTAGCAGATAATCTGCTATAACTATAGTCACATCCCTCAGAATCTGAAGTTGAACCACTACATACTGACGCAGCCCCTGATGCAGAAGGATCTCGCGGTATTAACCCCATATATAACTTCCCGTTATTGCAGGCCGTATCAAATCCGTCACCACTGCTTAAACATGTTGCAGAAATCCCCAAAGCTGTATTTGTACCTGTAGGATAACTATTCTGATCCAAGAAATACAAATCAAGAGCTGTCTGAATCTGCCTTATATCAGACACTCTCTTTGCATCTCGTGATTTCTGTCTGGCATTATTCAGTGATACTACAGCTAAAGTAGCAAGTAATCCTATAATTGCTATTACT
>WFTA01000071.1 GCA_015485715.1 Patescibacteria group bacterium | reverse complement strand
TTCTTTGGGGATTATTTTAAAGGCAGTTGTGCATTGTTCATTGCAGTTTTTATTGTTATGGGCGCATTCTATGATTTTGCCTACAATAGATGAATCTGTATCTTTGATGTTGTCTGGAATTTTGTCTGTGGTTATATCTATGGGGTATTTTCTTGGTTCTGGATCCTTCCATCTAAATCCCTGTATTAAAGCTTGTTCTTTGTTTAGAGGAAAGTATTCTTGGGCTGTTGTTTCGTTATATGCAAAATTAGATATATACTTGGGAAAAAATTTACCCCATTCATTATTTTCCTTCATTTGTTTTATTATTCTCGCGGTCATATCAAGATACTCCTCTTTTGTGTATTGTTTATTTAAAATACAATATTCTTTACTCTTTAAGCCTATACAGCCGAACAAATTACTTGATGAAAAACATAAATTGCAATAAGTCAAATCATTATTATCCCAACAAGAATCACAAAATCTGCTATTACTCAAACCACCACAACCTATAGTCATATAACACCACTCGGATCTGTTATAACCCATTTTATTTGTATCCATTGAATTATAGACATTGGTTGATTTTGGATACAAATATCTACAATCTTCACAATATGCTGCATCAAAAACATCAAACAAACCCTTACAATACATTAAATCAGCACCTTTACAATCAACACAGCTTTTCTGATACACAGGAATCCTGATTGTTTCTTTCTTTATCTGTTGAAAAATATCTAATATCTTCAAAAGATTGCTATAGCTCCCATTAAACAAAGAGTTTACTTTTTGATAATATTCCTCTTTTGAAAGCTGTTTATTCATAAAATAATATTGTTTATGCTTCAGATTTGAAGATAGGAAACAATTCTGACAACCAACCAAGTTATATCCAAAAAAACATTCAGAACAGTCGAAGCTATATTCCAAAAATGCAGATCCATAAACATTGTTGCAGAAATTACACTGATATGCCAATTCACTTTTAATCACTGATCTGCAATCTACACAATCCATGTTTTTCCATGCATACCAGTTAAACATGCATGCTTCATTAAAGTGGCTCGCAAAACACAGGTAACAATCCTTATTAGAATTTGAATAATTACAATAATCACTGTTAACACTTTGCTTGTTGATAATAGATAGCCTTGGCACCCTTTTCATGAGCTCTGCATATTGCTCAAAAAAAGATTTCGAGAAATCATATTCCATACCATACTCCATAGGATCCCAATCATCAGACCACCATACTTTTTGATCATATACTGTCAAATCTTTATCTTGCGAATATATGGATATTATTTTTTTCTTACTAAAATCACACTCCCTGACATATAGTGTGCTTTCATTCCTGAAACAAGTTCTGCTCTGTGATCGACAGTCAGGACACTGATCAGGAGGCGGGACCTGCATCTTCTCGTAAAATTCAAAGTCTTCCGGGTATATTGTAAAGTTATTATTGCAAGATTGGCAGGTTTTATTGACAGCAGTATAAGATGACATACATACTAATTTAAATTAATAAATTTTCATTAAGTATAATATATATATATCATGGCTCAAAAAAAATCAATACATACTCTAAATCAGACTCGTACCTGTCATGCCGGGCGGAACAGTAATCTCCAAAATATTTAATATTGTAGGAGCTATATCTGACAAAAGACCTGATGGGGTAACTGACGAGAGGTCCGGAACTTCTTCCAAAGGTGGATTCTTTTTAAAGTCTTCACCTATAATCAAAAATGGAACAGGAAAAGAAGAGTGTTTTTTGTTAATAGCACCGCTAACCATATTTATCATCTGCTCTGCATTGCCATGATCTGCTGTTATAAACATAACCCCCTTTTTAGCCCTGACAGCCTGAAACATATCCCCTAAGCACTGATCTATAGTCTCAACTGCCTGAATGGTAGCCTGAACATTTCCTGTATGACCTACCATGTCTGCATTGGCAAAATTAACAACATAAAAATCAAATTTATCCTTATCTATCTCATCGATCACCCTGTCTCTTATCTCAAACGCTGACATTTCAGGTTTTTCCTCATACGAAGCTACAGGAGGTGACGGGACCAGAACTCTTTCCTCTCCCTCAAAAGGCTCTTCTCTTCCTCCATTGATAAAATAAGTAACATGAGCATATTTCTCTGTCTCTGCTATATGAAGTTGTTTAAGTCCCTGCTTGGAAATCGCCCAACATAACGGATCCTCTATCACCTCAGAAGGAAAAACAACCTCAGCCGGTATATCTTTAGAATACTCAGTAAATGTGATAAATCGAATCTTAGGATATCTTTCTCTATTAAATTCTTTAAAATCTGGTTTAGAAAGAGCTCTGGACAGTTGTCTGGCTCTGTCAGGCCTGAAATTGTAAAATATAACAACATCACCATCTTCTATCCTAGTTTCAGGTTCGCCCACATCATCTACCATCACAGTCGGCTCAAACTCCTCGTCGTAAATACCATGTTGATACGACTGCCTGATGCACTCCAAAGGGTTGGTACAAGTTTTGACAGATTTTCCATTAACTATGGCATTGTAAGCTCTCTCTATTCTGTCCCATTTATTATTCCTGTCCATTGCCCAAAACCTTCCTGAAATTGTAGCTATGATCCCTGTCTTTAAATCTGATATTTTATCTAAAAGTCTCGACATATACTTGATACCCCCATTATACGGTGAATCTCTTCCATCCAAAATAGCGTGAATATATACTTTATCGAGATTTTTCTGACTTGCAAGCTCAAGCAAGGCAAAAAGATGTTCTATAGTGGCATGTACTCCTGTATCAGACAAAAGACCTATAATATGAAGCTTCTTATCCTGAGATTTAACCTCATCCATGGCTGAATTGAGTATTTCATTTTTATAAAAACTCCCGTCTATGATATATTTGTCTATTCTAACCTGTGGCTGATACATAATCCTCCCGCTTCCTATGCTTAGATGACCTACCTCTGAATTACCAATCTCACCCCATTTAAGACCTACCATCTCACCAGCTGCATGAACTGTAAAAAAAGTGTAATTCTTCAGAAAAAAATCGAAATTTGGCTTTTTAGCTAAAGAAATAGCGTTACCTGCCGAAGGGTGAGCAACACCAAAACCATCTAAAACTATAAGAACCGCTGGCCTATATTTTATTTTATTATTTGCTGTCATATATTCTGATATGAAATTATAAAATCAGGCTTTCACACGACATACTGTCTGGTTTTTCAACCCTCATTAAATCAAGTAAAGTAGGTGCTACATTCCCCAGCACTCCTTCCTTTTTAAGCTTCAAATTTCTAACGTTCTTTTCTTCTCCTATAATAACAAAAGGCACAGGATTAGGGTCATGTGCTGTATTGGGACCATGTGTCTTGCTATCAATCATAACCTCGACATTTCCGTGATCAGAGGTAATTGCCAGCAAACCTCCCACTCCTTTCACCTTTTTATACACCTCACCAAGAGCTTTATCTATAGCCTCACAAGCCCTTATCCCTGCTCTCAAATCACCAGTGTGTCCCACCATATCCGCATTGGCAAAATTAACCACTATCACATCATTGATATTTTTATCTAACCTTTCAATAATAATCTTCACAAGTTTATCTATAGACATTTCAGGTGCTCGTGCATAATTTGATACTTTTGGAGAATCAACCTTTATTCTCTCTTCTCCTGCCACAGGATCTGTGAAGCCACCGTTAAAGAAGTAAGTTACTTGGGCAAATTTTTCACTCTCAGCTAAATAAAGCTGTCTATACTTTTTCATAGCAACCGGAAATGTATCTCTCACATCAGGAGAAGGAAAAGCTGTCAGGACACTATCCAAATCAGGCCCAAAATCAGTCATGGCAACAAAAGAAATATTTTTCAAAACCTTTTTTCTCTTAAAAGATCCCGGGTTCATCTTATTGAAATTTTTTTGGACAAAGGGCTTGGTAAGCTGACGAGCTCTGTCTGATCTTAAATTAAAAAACACAATTCCGTCCCCGTCACGTATAAGTCCCACAGGCTTCTCTCTAGACCCTGTAAGTACTGCAGGCCTGATAAATTCATCTGATATTCCCTCAGCATAAGACTGTTTTATATATTCTACAGGATCTGCAAACTTCTCTCCTTCACCCAAAACAAGAGCATTGTAAGCTCTCTGAGTTTTAGTCCAGTCTTTCTTTCTGTCCAGATAAAGCCTCCCTCCAATAAAGACTATTTTCTCATGTGGAAGCAGTCTCTTCTGAAGATTTTCTAATAGCTTAGCGCCATCATGAGGATCAGTGTCGCGTCCATCTGTAAAAAGGTGAAGATATACATTTTTAGCTCCTCTTAATCTGAAAAAATGAAGCAAAGCATTTAAGTGCTTAGGATGACTGTGTCCTGAGTGAGGACCACTCAAAAGTCCCATAATATGTACCTTTGATTTGTTTTTTTGAGTATGATAAAAACACTGAAGCAAAGCTGGATTGTGATAAAAAGATCCATCATCTATGGACTCATGAATGCGCAGGATATCCTGCTTGACTATCCTCCCTGCTCCTATATTCATATGCCCTGCCTCAGAATTACCTACCTGATAAGGCAAAAGACCTACTGCACTTCCTGATGCCTGCAGTAGAGTATGAGGATAATCTTTCCAAAACAAATCAAAATAAGGCATATTGGCCAAACTTATAGGATTGCTGTTTGATTTTGGTGCTATTCCAAAACCATCTATGATTACCAATACTAGGGGAAACATAAATAGAAATTTTTAATTTTGTAATTTTATAATTTTTAAACAATTTTTAATACCTTAATTTTTAAATTTTCCAGATCAAAGCTACAGAATTCCAAATGACAATCCAGCTCCACTTTTTGGGGTAAATCTTATTATAAAGCAAATGGGTATGTAATTTGATTTAAAGCAACATATCTGCAGATAATCTTGAAAAGTGGGGCTGGGTGGAATTTGTCATTTATTAAATTGGATTATTGGTTGTTGTCTAGGATTTAGTATTTCGGATTTCGGATTTTTAGATCACTCTTCCATCTCTTCCTCTATCTTCATAACCCTGTTGTATTTTACCAATCTCTCACCTCTGGATAAAGACCCTGCTTTTAGATAATCAGCTCCCACTGCAACTGCCAGATCAGCTATAAAATCATCAGTTGTCTCCCCTGACCTGTGGGATACTATCACATAGAAATTATTTTTCTGCGCCAGAGATATAAATTCCAGTGCTTTGGAGAGAGTTCCTACCTGATTAACTTTAGCTATTACTGCATTTGCAGCAAGCTCATTAATGCCTGCTTGAAGTCTAAGAGGATTAGTCACAAAAAGATCGTCGCCTACAGTCATCAGATCTCTTCCCGTCTTTCTTCTGACAAAATCAGTATTTAAATCCTGAAACAATTTGTGCATTCTTCTCCATCCGCTCCAGTCATTCTCGTGCAAACCATCCTCTATATATATAAAAGGATATTTTCTTATCCATTCTTCATACAAGGCAATCAACTCATTATCAGTCATAGTATGATCAAGAAGTCTAAAATAGTAAGCATCTCTGTCTTTGTTATATAAAACCGAAGCTCCCACATCTGTACCCAGCTGTATCTCATCTCCTGCCTTATATCCCGCCTTATCTATAGCCTCCATTATCATATCAATAGCCTGAACAGTATCATCAATGTCAGGCGCATATCCACCCTCTGCACCCACATCAGTATCAAACCCTGCATCAAGTAAAACTTCTTTGAGAGTATGAAAAATTTCAGAACCTGCCCTTACCATTTCAGCAAAAACTTTTTCTTTACGATTTATTCCACCGGGGATTATGAGAAACTCCTGAAAATCCAGATTAGTATCTGCATGTTTACCGCCGTTGAAAATATTAAATAAAGGCACAGGAAGTGACATCTTTACATCATTTTTAGTATATGTGGATGTATAAAGTGTATTTAAATATTTATACAGAGGCTCATCCTGAGTATAAGCAGCTGCTCTGGCACAAGATAGAGATACTGCCAGTACAGCATTAGCGCCCAGCTTTCTCAGATTATCCGTACCATCAAGCTCCTGCATGATCTCATCTACTCTTCTCTGATTTCTTACATCTATTCCTTTCAGTGCTTTGGATATTTTTTCTTCTATGTTCTGACAGGCCTTCAAAACTCCTAAACCACTGTATCTGTCTATATCACCATCTCTCAGCTCCCAAGCCTCATAACTTCCTGTGGAAGCACCAGATGGAACAGAGGCTACAGCTGATATACCATCTTTAGTAAATACCTCTGCTTCTACGGTAGGATTACCCCGGGAATCAAGTATCTCCCGGGCTTTAATACTTGCAATCTCCCCGCTCCTTCCCCCTTTCATATATTTAATATTAATTCTACCCCCTAATTATACCACACACCCACAGGTAAATCAAAACTAGTAAATATCAGATACAAAAGCTTGCTCTAAGTGATTTTTGTGTACCCTTGACAAAACTTCAAAATATGCTTTAATATGTTTCATAATTAATAAATATAAAAATATATGGTAAATGTAAGACCTACTCGATCATCAAACATAGGTAATAGATATGTGCTTCCGAATGCACACTATGAACTAGAAGAGGAAGAATTGGAATCAAAGCTGCAAGCGCATATAAATAGATACATAACTAAGATGGTGTTTATTATAATGAATCAAGTTTATGAGGGATGGATATACGAAAAACCTTTAAGATATACATCTCCTGAATATCTAATAAACCTCAGACAAACATTAACACAAACAATTCTACAAATTAAGAAAACTATTTACAATAAAATTAAAGGAGAGTGTGAACAAAATAATGGTAATAGTAAAATTGTAACTTATGAAGATTTATATGAACAATATAGATTAAAATTTACTAATGGAAAGATTTCAAAAGAACAAATAGAGATAGCATATTTGATGCGGTACTTATGGTGTGGGATATCTCTAAAAGAAATAATAAATAAAATTATAAACGGTGAAGTTAAATACACTGAATATACAACACTCAGTCAAATGTTTGGATATATAAGGTCTAGGAAAATTCCTCAATCTTTATCAAATGAAATAACACAATTATTGACATATTTATCAGGCCAAATCTAAATTAAGCAAAAGAAAGAAATCCCAGCATAATACTACTTATAGCTACAATAAAAGCAATTATAATCACAACTGTGATAAAAAAAACGGCAGAGCTGGCTGAAGAACTTTTTTCCATCATATTTCTAGCAGTCTTTTCTGCGCCTGCATCTATATCTGCTTCATCAGTATCTATGATTCCTTCCTCAAAATTTTCCTGATATATTTTTTCTATAATCTTATCTTTTTCCTTATCCATAAGCTATCTTAAATAGACATAAGATATTTACCTGACATAATTTTTGTATCCAAAACATCATCCAAAACTTTTTGCGATACATTAAACACATCCTTAAAATTTATCTTTTTCCTTAAAACATCTCTCTGTTTCCATAAAAAATCAATATCTGTATTTATCAGATAAGAAATCTTTTGTCTGTTTCGCTCATCTTTATATTTGTTTACTATACTATATCCAGAATATGCAAGTACTTTCAAAACTGACACAAGTCTTATATATTTCAAATCGTCAACACCAGCAACCTCAATCTTCTCAAATACATCTTTCAAAAGGCTGTAGATGCTGGAGTTAGGACTTTGAAAAGCGCTTATCTTATCCACCAACTCCAATATATAAAATCCATAGCTTATCCTCTCTTCAGTCCTTATGTCATACAAATTCTCTATCTCACACCCTAAAAGTCTGATTCTCCTTCCTGCATATAAATGAAAATCCAAAAGAGCAAAGTGCTGCATGCTTGACGCAAGTTTTGAAGTTGCCTTTCTAATCCCCTGAGCATATACCAGAATTTTACCCATTTTATCTGTATAGACTACATACTCTCTGTCTGCTTCATGCATTTTTCTGCTCGATATGATGTAGCCCTTTAAACTCAAATACATAATAATTCAATATTTATCCCTTCCTTCAAGATAGAATTAAAGTTTTATAATCTTTACTCTATATACCCGGCCGCCTGCTTTTACTTCACCTTCCTCAACTGTCTCTTCAAAAATTATATCTTCAGATATAGTCTCTTTTTTAATTTGGTCTTTAAAATCTGCTATAACTTCCTTAAGAGTCTCATCTGCATCCACAACTATATTGATTTTATCTTTAATAGTAAGATTCATCTTCTTTCTAAGGCTGTTGACACCTCTGACAAATTCCCTCTTGATGCCCTCTTTTTTAAGATCAGGTGTTATTTCTGTGTCAAGCTCAACTTTGAATTCTCCCTCGGGTTTTATCTCTATAGATTTAACATTAAGCTCATCTGCTGCCACATCCAGATACTCCTCTGATAATTCCACTTTCACACCATATACCACAGCTTTGTTTAAAGGCTGTCTGACAGCTATTTTAACATCCATCCTTGCTGCCAGTCCTGCTTCAACTATCCTCCTGACTGTATCTGTCTTCTCAATCACATCTTTATCAAACCTCAGCCCAACAGGATAATCTGACAGATGTACCGAGCTTTTTTGACCCAACTTTTGAGTATATATATAATCAGCTGTAAAAGGCGTAAATGGTGCTATAATTTTGGCCAGATTAACAAGTACATACTTTAAAGTCTTTAAAGCCGGGATTTTTACACTATCATCATCTGACTTAAATCTGTCCCTTGATCTTCTCACATACCATGTTGACAAGTCCATTATAAAATCACCTATTCTTCTGGCAGCACCTGTAATATCATAGTTTTCAAGCCGCCTGCAAGTATCTTCAGCCAGATGTGATACTTTTGATAAAACCCACTTGTCGAGAACATTTTCTACTTCATCGTAAGATGTAAGATCTCCCACTTCTACTTCATCTGCAAACATAAGGTAAAAATTAACAACATTTAAAAGAGTGATAAATATTCTGGAAGACTCTCTCAATCCTTCTTCATCAAATTTTTTAGGATCGCCCGGTGAAGATAAAGTATAGAAGTACCACCTCACAGCATCTGATCCGTATTTTTCAATCATCTCCCATGGATTTACTACATTGCCCTTGGATTTTGACATTTTTTGTCCATTCTTATCAAGTATGTGGCCAAGGCATATCACATTTTTATATGGTGCCTGCCTTCCCAAAAGGGTAGATACAGCCAGTAAAGTGTAAAACCATCCTCTGGTCTGATCAATTGCCTCACAGATATAATCAGCCGGGAACTGTCTTAAAGCGCCGCCTTCATAGTCTATAAGCTCCTTGTTTTCAAAAGGATAATGATATTGAGCATAGGGCATGGCGCCTGAGTCAAACCATACATCTACTACATCTTTAACTCTTTTCATATCAGCACCACATTTTTCACAATCAAACACTACTTCATCTATATAAGGTCTGTGTGGGTCTTCTATTTTTTGTCCTGATTTTTCTTCTACCTCTTTTATAGATCCTGCTACATATACATTGCCGCACTCAGCAGATGAGCATTTCCATACAGGAAGCGGAGTTCCCCAGTATCTCTCTCTAGAAAAAGCCCAGTCTTTGATATCTTTAAGCCATTCACCAAATCTGCCGTATTTTATATGCTGAGGATACCAGTTTATCTGTTCATTGTTTTCAAGTAGTTTATCCTGTACCTCTGTAACCTTCACAAACCAGCTGTGCTTGGCGTAATAAAGAAGCGGGGTAGAGCATCTCCAGCAAAAAGGATAATCGTGCTCATATTTCTCATCTTTAAAAAGCAGATTTCTGACTTTTAGATTTTCTATAATATCTTCTTCTACATCTTTGACAAACTTTCCTTTTATTCTATCAAAAAGTTCCTGTTCTGCGCCTTTCAAATCCTTAAATGTCCCATCCTCATTTACTGTGTGTGCCTTTACCAACCCCTTTTCCATACCAAGTCTGTAGTCATCGTCTCCATACATAACAGCTGTATGCACTATACCTGTTCCATCTTCTATGGACACAAAATCAGCCTCAAGCACTACATATTTTTCACCTTCCTCATCTTTCAACACATCATACAAAGGCTCGTACCTGAGTCCTGCCAATTCAGATCCTTTCACTGTCTCTACAATATTATACTCTATATTATCCAGTACTTTTGCTGCTAAATCTTTTGCCAGTATATATACCTCGTACCCTGCCTCAGTCTTTACTTTTGCTTTTACATAATCTATATCACCCCCTACAGCCAGAGCTACATTTCCCGGCAATGTCCACGGAGTTGTGGTCCATGCCAAAATATAAACATTGTCCTTGCCCTCTACTTTAAACTTTACATAGATAGAATTATCCTCAACTTTCTTATACCCTTGAGCTACTTCGTGTGAAGAAAGAGCAGTCCCGCATCTGGGACAATGAGGAACCACCTTATGCCCTTCATACAAAAGCCCTTTCTCTGCCCACTGCTTGATAATCCACCACAAAGTCTCTATATAATCTCTATTATAGGTAATATAAGGATCTTCCAGATCAAGCCAGAAAGCAATTCTCTCAGTCAGTCTTTCCCATTCCTTTTTATACTCCCATACTGACTCTTTGCACTTTTCATTAAATTTATCTATACCATATTCCTCTATCTCTTTTTTGTTTTTAAGGCCAAGTTTTTTCTCCACCTCAAGCTCCACAGGCAATCCATGGGTATCCCAGCCTGCCTTTCTGATAACTCTATACCCCTGCATTGTTCTAAATCTTAAGATAATATCCTTATAAGCTCTGGATAAAACATGGTGAATGCCCGGCCTGCCATTGGCAGTAGGCGGACCTTCATAAAACACAAAATCTCCCTTTGGTTTGTCCTTAAGGGATTTTTGAAACACTCTATCTTTTTTCCACATCTCCAGTATTTCTTCTTCTATTTTGGGTAGATTAAATCCACTCATAGGCAAAATTTTACTTTTAACAAATCTTATTTTAAAATAACATCTTTAGTAAAGTTTGTAAACATTATTATGAATACACCTAAGCAAAAAATGTACCCCGATTTAGATGGAGAGATAATGTTTGGCAATATGCACTATGAACTTCTGCAAATTCAAGAAGTAGTAAAAGTGCTTAAATCCATAAATACACTTTTGAAAATAATGAATTCAATAAAAAGAAAAATAAATATATATAGTAGGAATTATCATACAGAAAATCAAGAAATTGAAAAAATTAGTTTTTACATAGATAAAACAATTAATTGTCTAACCCTAATAGTAAAAATGTTTACATTTTATTCTCAAACACCTGCTGTAGTATATATCAAAATAATAGATAGATTATTGATATATGCAAGATATTATATTTCTCAACTAAATGAGATGAACCATATATTAAAAACAAATCTATCTTCTGATATTACAAGAATTATGAATTTAAAAGAAGTAATAATCACAAACTTTATAGAAAAAATAATGGAG
>WFTA01000070.1 GCA_015485715.1 Patescibacteria group bacterium | reverse complement strand
TAAAGTAGCAAGTAATCCTATAATTGCTATTACTACCAAAAGCTCAATTAAAGTAAAACCTTTGGAGTTGCGGATTTTCCTTATTAACTTTGACATATTTCTATTTTTAATTTATTAACCAAGCTTGGTTCACAAATTAGCTCGACCTTTAATACAAATGACCTTTTAAAAGCAGCGTCCCCGTCCTGTGGAGAGCTGCATTTATACACATTATAGCATAAAAACAAATATTGTACAATATTTGGCTTAAATCAGCCTAAAAAGAACTTGCAAGATTATACATTGGCAGTATTATGGCAGCTACCATCACCCCTACTCCAAGACCAATCAAAACTATAATCAGAGGTTCTATCAGACTTACCAGACCCATTACCATACTTTCAACTTCCCGCGAATAAAAATTAGTGAGTTTATCCAGCACTTTATCAAGTCTCCCTGTTTGCTCTCCAACGCTTATCATCTGAGAAAATAAAGACGGAATATGCTCTGACTTTACCAATGCAGCTGCAAGCGGATTTCCATCATCTACTTCCTTTTTAGTATCAAGAATAACCTGTTTATATACCCCATTATCCACAATAGTAGATGTTACCTCCAAAGCTTGAGATAATGGAATGCCGCCATTTATCATAGTAACCAAAGAACGTGATATTCTAACCAGATAAATATTTCTAAATAATTTGCCAAAAATCGGTATTCTAAGCTTCATCCTGTCCCATGCTGCACGCACATTGTTATCTCTGAGTGAATATTTTATACCAGCAAAAATCGCAATTGTAATTAACACAATTACCCACCAATATCCTGAGATAAAATCACTTAAAAATATTAAAATTCTTGTAGGAAGGGGTAGTTCTGCTCCAGTCTCAACAAGCATAGAGGTGATTCTGGGTACCACAAAAGCCATCATAACAAATCCCATAATCACAAGTACTGATATAATAAATATAGGATATATCATCTCCCCTCTTATCTTAGTCATAAGATCATAATCTCTTTCCTGCTGATCAGCCAGATAATTAAGAACCTCGTCCAGTCTTCCTGATGTTTCTCCTGACTTAACCATAGATATAAAAAAATGTGAAAAAACATCTTTATGCTTTGCAAGAGCCTGAGAAAACTTTTCTCCCCCCTCTACACTTGCAGCCAGATCCTCCACCACAGACTTAAGTTTTGGGTTTTCAATTTGTTCTGCAATTATTTTAAGAGACTGAACCAAAGGAAGTGTAGCCTCTACCATCACAGCCAGTTGTCTCGAGAAAATCACCAAATCTTTTACTTTTATCTTATTCAAAAACGGCAAATCTATCTCCCTTGACAGCCCTCTACCCTTTTGTGGACGTACAGATATGGGATATAACTTTTTATCCAATAATATATCAACAACTTCTTTTTCATTTTTTGCGTCTATATGTCCCCTTACGTTTTCCCCATTCTCCCTTTTTGCTATAAATTCATACACTGCCATACTATGCTATTAAACTTTTAAATTTATCAGGATTGTTAAAATAAATTGCCGCATCTTTTTTATCGACTTTTCCATCCTGTACCAGCTCAAAAAGATGCTGGTCCAGCGTTTTCATACCCTCTTTACTGGAAAGCTGAAGTATATTCTCGATTCTATCAAACTCTCTGTCCTTTAATGCAATCTTAACTGGTGAGGTATTTATTAAAATTTCAAATGCATATATTCTTCCTGTTCTACCTACTGTGGGAGGAAGTCTCAGATTCAAACACACGCTTAAATGTTTTGACAATTTATGAGAAAAACTTTTATATTTTCCAAATTCCTCAGCAAGAGAAATCATGCTCTCAAGAGCCTCCACAGTAGAATCACTGGTAATATGTAAAAATACCAGTTTCATAGATGACAGAGAAATTATACGAGATAATGTATCTGCACTTGAGATATCACTAACATATATCACATCTACATCATCCTCAAAAAGCATATCCAACCCTTCCTCAAAACTTGATACATCAACCCCCACTTCTCGCTGTTCAGCTAATCCCTTACCTCCTATAAGAATATATTCCAATGGCTTTTCTATGGTCATAACCCGAACTTTCTTATTATCCAAAATATACTGAAGTATAGAGGCAATTAAAGTTGACTTGCCAGAATCGTATGGGCCTGAGATAACCACCAGTCCTTCATTAAGATGAGGAATTTTTCTTACACTTTCAGGTAAAATCAAATTATCAAATTTTGGTATTGTATTGGAAATATTGCGAAAGACGACAGACAAACTCTTTCTCTGAAAATAGCATCTTACTCTGAATCTTCCAATGCTTCCTATCTCTCTTACCACAGTAATATTCTTGTGTTTATTTAAAAACTGAACTTCATCATCAGACAAAACTATGTCTACTATATTTTTTATACTATCTTCTGTGATTATATCACTTATTTCTGTTTCCAATAAATACCCAAACTTCCTCATCATAGGCTTTTGTCCGGAAATAATATATATTTCCTGACCATTTTGGGCAACTAACTGACCTAAAATTTTTTGCATCATCAACTCAACTCCTGTTTTATTCATATTAATCCTGAGTTACTCTTAATACTTCTTCAATAGTTGTAAGACCCCTTAAAGCTTTAACTATACCATCTTGCTTTAAGGTAAGCATACCTTCTTTAAAAAAATGTTCCTTTATCAAATGCCAGTCCTTTTGTTTTGAAATTATCTCTCTGATTTCGTCTTCAATATTTAACACCTCTGCAATAGCTGTTCTTCCCCTATAACCAGTCTCACCACACTCTGGACATCCTTCACCCTTCCAGAACTTGAAATTATCCATATCAATATCAGATGGAAGTGATAGAGGATTTATCCTTGCCAATTCTTCTTTGACCTCACTTTTAATCCTGTCAGGAACATCAGCCACAACTCTACACTTTGTACACAGCTTACGTACCAGCCTCTGAGCCAAGATAACATTCAGTGTAGATGCAAGTAAAAAAGGTTCTACCTTTAGATCAACAAGTCTGGGTATAGCACCAAAAGCATCATTGGTATGAAGAGTGGAAAGAACAATGTGTCCTGTCAAAGATGCGTGTATAGCCAAATCTGCTGTCTCTCTGTCTCTAATCTCACCCACCATAATTACATCAGGATCTTGCCTTAGGATTGACCTCAGTCCTGAAGCAAAAGTGAGCCCAACCTCTGGGTTAATTTGGGATTGATTTACACCCGGCAAATAATATTCAACCGGATCTTCAAGAGTTACAATATTTATATCGTCATTGTTTAATATATTCAAAACAGAATAAAGAGTAGTTGTTTTACCAGACCCCGTGGGTCCGGTGACCAAAAACATTCCATGCGGCTTTTTAATATTTTCCTTTATAACTGACAAATTCTTACCCTCAAATCCTAAGTCCTCAAGCTTTATATCTCCTTTATTCGAATCCAATATTCTCATCACTACTTTCTCATTCCTGTACAAAGGCAGGGTTGATATTCTAAAATCTATTTCCTTGCCGTCTAACGTCACTCTTATACGACCATCCTGCGGAATTCTTGTTTCATCTATTTTTAATCTTGCCATAACTTTAATACGCGATACTATGGCTGAATGAACGTATTTAGGAAGAATCAATGATGTCTTTAAAACCCCGTCTATTCTGTATCTTACACGGGTTTTATTCATCATAGGCTCTATGTGTATATCAGAGGCATTCTCCTCTACCGCATGCCTCAAAATCACATCCACCATTTTAGCAATGGGTGCACTTCGTTCGTCTATGTGTTCACCAGCCTGAACCAGTTCATCTGTACTTACTGTTAATTTCTCCTTTGCTTCACCAAGAAATTCCTCCACCTCAGATTTCAGAGCAGAATATTGGTTATATATCTCCTCAAATGATTTTTTAGAACAAGTATAAAGCTTTATCTTATAATTCCCCTCTCTAGCAAAAAACTCAAGAGCCTCTCTTGCCTTAAGGTTGGTGGGATCGTATATAGCTATAGATAAAGTCTTTCCTTTTTTATCAAATACAGCCACTTTGTAATTATCTGAAAAATCTTTAGGAAGTATCTTAACTACCTCTGGATCAACTTTTCTACCTATCAGATTAATATAAGGAAGACCAAAAAATCTGGCTTTCATTTTTGCAAACTCTTCCTCATCAACCCATCCTGATTTTATAAGTTTTTCCTCTAAAACACTAAAAGATCGTATATTTGACAATATACTAGCCTGAGCTTGGGTAATATATTTTTTTCTGACAAGCTCTTCCAGTATACTGAATACTTCACTTGTAGACTTTTTTCTGGGCATATTTTATTTAAATTATAAGGCAAAAGGATTGCTTCTGGGAACAGGACGGGGATTTGTATCCTCTACAGGCCATTCACCAAATTTTTCCAGACTATCCAGAACTTTAAAAACATCTATCTTGTCATTGTTCTTACCTTTTCTATTTAAATCCATCTGCTTTTCATTCAAAACACCAAGATTAATATTATCTACCTGTTTATTTTTTATTAAAAAAATAACCATAAATACACTTGCTACTACAAGAATAATCACTACAGCAATTTCCAAATATATTTTTGTTTTGTTCTTCTTCTGTACAGTCATATCACTTATCTTTCTTATTTCCAAAAGAAATATAGTAAGCTTTCATATCTACAGATAGACTTTGAGACGACGGAATAAACTGAAACTGCCTGATTTCCATCAACCTTAAGTTGCTCTCTACCTTTCTAACAAAGTCTTTTAATCTGGTATAAGTCATACCTGAAAGTGATACTTTAATACCAATATCCCGCACTTCAACATTTCTATAGGCATCAGTACTGTAAACACTCTTTTCATATTCCTCCATTTCGTTTCCAAAACTTATTTCCTCCATATCCATACCAGCAGATTGAGCCAGACTTTCCATATTTACAACCAAATCGATGGTATTGGGAAACAGAGGTAGTGAATTTCGCATTAATTCAACATATCTCTCATCAACTTCTTGATAAGAAGCAACTGTCTTCCAAAATTCCATTTCCTCTTCCTTTACTCTTAATTCCTTTACTAATTTTAATCTTTCCTCCTCCAATAACTTAGATTTACTACTATACGGCCTTATGATTAAAAAATATCCTCCGGCAACTATTGCAATACACAGAAACACAACTATCCAATTCCAGTGAATTTTTTTAGTTCTTGTCTTTTTCTCCATATATTAGTCTGAATTAATCTTAAACTTATTCATATCTAAAAGTATATCAAACAATATGCTCACAGTAGGTACCTCTCCCTCCTCACCAGCTCTTTGATTATTGCCCTTACTTATATCTGAGACTTTAACACTTTTAACATAATCAGACTCTTTAAATAAATACCATTGCCAGACAGCCTTTTCATAACTATCTGCCACCGCTTTTACAACCAAAGATCCTTCATCTGCATTAAAACTAAAACCCTGAAACACAACCCCCTCAGTCACTATACCTTCTAATACATCAAATAACCTCGATGTACGTGTAATATCTTTATATGTTGTAACAAACAAATCCTTTCTAATATAGAAATCCAGCTTATTTTTAACATCCTGTGAGTTGGTTAAATCATTTACCTTCCTCTCAATCTCTGAAATTCTTGATTTAACAGCATTTATATTCTCTTTTTCTGACTGATAACTAGATATGCTTTTATAACTGAAAATACTTATAATTACTATAACTAAAACTACAAACAGAATCCTTATATACAATCCTAGATTTACTCCACCGTTATCACTGGGTGCCAAATTAACATCAATTTCTATATCATGTTTTCTATCTGAGTCTTCCGAACTGGATATATAAGATGTTTTTTCAACCTTGGCAACATCTACATTTTGGCTATTATCCTTACCATCAACACTAAAAGTTTTGGATTTTGGGACATTTTTTTGTTTACCTAAATCTGTTTCCTGCTTTGCGATATCTTTCTTCTCAGGTATAGATTTGGATATTACATGATCTTTCTTCTCTGTGCTGACCCTCCCTTCTTTTTTCCTCTTTTTACTTTTTCTATCAAACAAAACTTTAAAATATGATTTTATTTTGTTTATTACCCCCTCACTCTTGTCATCTTCGTCTTCAGGTATGTGAAAAGATATAAAATCTGGAGACTTTTTCCTGTCCTTATTTTTATCATCTGAATCTTTTGGTGGATGTAAAAAATCAATATCCTCTGACATATATATTATATAAATACTATACTATTTCTCTCATGCCCAAACCTACAGCTACTGAAAATCTGGGCCCAATCTCCTCTAATACAGGATGGAGTTCATTGGGATATATCACACGAGCCCATGGATCACCAAGATAGACATTTATTTGCAAAACTCTACTTAAATAATCAGTGAGGCCCGGTAAAGTACTGGATCCTCCTGTTAAAATAATCTTCTCTATAACCCCATCTTTGCTTCTGCTTTGAAATAGATCAAAGCTATATTTTATCTCATTTATAATAGGACTGATTGTAGTCTCAATAACCTTGGGAACACTGGGGATGCCGTCACTGGTAAACCCAATATCCCTCTTAAATTGCTCTGCTCTTTTGATATCTATGTTCAAACTTTTAGCTATAGCTTTGGTAACAGTATCACCTCCCACATCTATACTCCTGTTTAGAATTGGAATACCATTTTCCACTATTCCAACATCAGTGGTAAAGGCTCCAAAATCTATAATCATTATAACTGATTTATCCTTGCCAATCAAAGCTCTCTCCAAAGCAAAGCTTTCCGTCTCTAAAGCTATAAGCTCCAGTTTGGCAAGTTTAAATATATTTACATATCTGTTCACAATATTTAAAGGAGCAGCTGTTATAAGCACCTTTTGAAATGAAACACCATCATCTCCCTTTACTTTGCCCAATATATTTGTATGTTTATCTTTTTGTGCGTCGCCTTTTTCTATTTGAATAGAAGCAGGACTGTCTTCTTCAGGCAATATTTTCCAATAGAGCTTCATTTCCTCTATATTAAAAGGAATAAATTTTTTAGCTTCCCACATAACTGCCCTTCCGAGATCTTTTTTCGACATTTTAGGGAGAGCAATTATAGAAGAAAAAACTGAAAAATTATGCAGTGACGATACAACTTTCCTGCTAACTGCCCCTGATTTTTCCAAAACTTTGCGTATTGCCAGGGAAATTTTAATATCTTCCTCTGCATCTTTTGCAGGTCTTCCCATATCTGTATTGATTTCAACATACCCATAAGTAGAAAGTTTGGCTCTCCTTCCTCTTGGCATCATTTCTACAACTTTGATAGCACTATTGCCAATATCAATACCTAAATAATATTTTTTAGATGAAAATATACCCATCCTACTCAATTTACTTGCTAAAAAATAAATAATCAGTTATAATGTCTGTGTTAGAACACTTATATATTATAACATAAAATTAACTATATTGTCTAATATGAGTATAATAGCAATTGTCTTAATAGTAATTATACTGATTATCATTTGGATAATAAGTATATATAACTCCCTGACAAGAAGGAGGCAACGCATTAAAGAAGCTTTCTCTGATATAGAAACACAACTTAAAAGAAGATACGACCTAATACCCAATCTTGTTAACACTGTAAAGGGATATATGAAACATGAAAGAGAAATTCTGGAAAATGTGACCAAAGCAAGATCTCAAGCCATGAATGCACAAAATATTCAGGACAGACAAGAAGCAGAAAACATGTTGACAAATACCCTTAAATCGCTCTTTGCTGTTGCAGAAAACTATCCTGATTTAAAAGCTAGTCAAAACTTTCTGCAGCTTCAGGATGAGCTGTCAGATACAGAAAACAAGATTCAGGCAGCCAGAAGATTTTACAACACTCAAGTAAGAGATTATAACATCAAACTTCAAATTTTTCCTAACAACATAATAGTGAAGATGTTCAAATTTACTCCTGAAGAATACTTTGAAATCGAAAATGAAAAAGAGAGGGAAAATGTAAATGTTTCTTTTTAATCCACTAATTTCCTCCCACAAAACATTTTGAAGGTGCATTGGTTGCTGTCTTATTCCAGCAAGAAAGCATATTTGAGAGATCTCCTTCATCTACACAACCATTGGAGTCTATATCCGGAGTTTGTGGTCCTCCCTGACCACTTTGTCCTCCTTTGCAGGCAG
>WFTA01000069.1 GCA_015485715.1 Patescibacteria group bacterium | reverse complement strand
TTCCTTTGATAAATTATAAGCGCTTAAAATATCTTCTTTAGTAAATGAACTAACTGCAGTTACTAAATCTGCAGCCCTTGCAAGTATACTTTCATAAAAAGTCAACTTTTTGTCTCCAAACAACGTTAAAGCTGACGGATCACAACGTACAACTACTTTAGTTGTCTTTGTCTTTTGTAAAACATAATCAAGTAACTCAAACTTCCAATTAGAACATTCTGCAATCATTGGGTTAATTTGTTTAACAATTTTTGTAATAATTTTTGTATGTTGAAAAGGATCTGAATGTGATTTATAATTAACTACAACAATGTTTTTATTTATGGGTCGAAAAGAACGACGAGTAACTACAAATACTTTCCAGCCCAATTTGCTAAAATATTCAGCCAAATGCTGATATATATAGCTAACACCTCCGTATCCAACATTACTAATATCTTTATGAATAAAGGCGATTGATCTTTCACTCATAAAATATAAGTTTACTTAAATAAGTAATTTATATATAAACACTTTACCCTAATTATTTGAAAAATCAATAGTAAAAATAATCATTATATTACCTACTGTGGATAAATAACTTGCAAAATTTGGAGATGTATAAGTAGTTTTTTCTAAAATATACACATTTGATTGACTTGGAGTAGTATATATGATAGTATACTTATGAGGAGGGAGAAGGATCAGACAAGATCCAGTGCCCGCTCTTTTTCTAACATGCGGGATAAAATATAATTAAGCGGTTTTTGCAGAATTCTTAGGAATTCTGTATTATTTATGCTCTTTTTTTATCTGCCAAAAACCGCACTTATAAGAAAGGAGGTGAAAAAGTATGTTGACAAAAGACTTTTTAACATTAGCTTTATTAGATGGAGATGAATCAACATCAGAAGAAGAAGAAGAAGAAGAAGAAGAAAAAGATGCAGATCAATCAGATTATCAATCTGCAGCAGAAGATAAAGAAAATAATGAACCAACAGCAGAAGAAGGCGCAATGTAATACAGACAAATATCTTCAAAACAAAAACAGGGAGTCTATCTCCCTGTTTTATTTTATTGTCCGGCTTTCCTTTTTTGTCATTGTCCGGCTTTTCCCCACCTGTGGTGTTTACCTTCCAAAGGAAGGAGTGATAGACAATCCACACACTCAAGGATAAAAATACTAAATTCGAAATTCGAAATTCTAAACAATCAATAAAATTCAAAAGTCAAAATTTTCCATTGTCTGACTTTTTTTGCGACCGCAAAAAAAGTCAGACATCTGTTAGTTTGTTTGAAAATTGGATAATTGGTTTTTATTATTTAGGGTTTAGAAATTACGATATAACTACCCCAAGTGCATTTTCTTTAAATAATCAAGCATATTTTTCTTAAAATTTTGGGTAGAAAATTTTTGCACTGTCTGCCTGACTCTATAAGGATCAAAATCATTTGCATTAAAATAAATAACTGCTTCAGCCAAGCATTCCCAATCCTGATAATCAAAAAATACGCCGTTTACACCTTCCTGCACTATTTCCAGAGCTCCGCCTTTTTTGTATGATATCACAGGCCGTCCTGAAGCTATGGATTCAACTGTAGTGATGCCAAAATCTTCTTCTTGGGCTGCTATATAAGCTTTAGCTCTGGAAAAAAGATTTATTTTTTCCCTTTCTGTAATATTGCCCAAAAACTCTATATTCCTCTCAGCTATACTCTTTAAATATCTATACATCGGACCTGTGCCAAAGATTTTCAGAGGCATTTTAAGCTTGTTGAAGGCCTTTATCACTATGTCAAATTTCTTATATGGCACCATTCTTCCTCCTGTTAAAAAATAATCACCCAAATCAGATGATATGTGAAACATATCCACATCTACAGGAGGGTATATAACCTCTGATTCTCTGTTGTAAATCCTTTTAATCCTTTTTTTAACATTTTCAGAATTAGCTATAAAATAATCTACTCTTTCTGAAGCTTTTATGTCCCATATTTTCAGCCTTTCCCTGTACAACTGTGATAATATATTGACAGGCCATACTCTCTCCAGAGAATCAACATACTCCTTATCATCTACCCACAAAAATCTGGTAGGAGTATGGCAGTAATTGATATGCACAGCACTGCCTTTTTTCACTATTCCTTTGGCTATAGAAGAAGAACAGGAAATAATAAGGTCATAGTCTGATAAGTCCACGCTCTCTATTGCCAGAGGCCTGAGCGGCAGAGTCCACTGGTATTTGGATGCAGAAAAAGGAATATAATTTATAAAACTCTTTTTTATGTTTTTGTCTGCAAAAAAAGAATATGTTTTGTTTTTCCTATAGACAAAAGTGTAGATGGGAGCTGTAGGATACATATCTGACAACACCTTCAAAACCCTCTCTCCGCCGCCAAAAGATATAAGATGGTCGTGAACAAGCGCTATCTTCATACTATTGGGCTGCTCTTCTTCCAAACACAGCTTTGGGTGTCTGGAAAATTATCTTCAAATCAAGCCAGATAGACCAGTTTTCCAGATAATATATATCAAGCCGCGCCTCCTCTTCAAAGCTAAGATCAGATCTCCCTGAAACCTGTGCAAGCCCTGTGATGCCGGGTTTGATATCCAAAAGATGCCTGTGATGCACCTGATACTTGGACACTTCCTCAACCTCGTGAGGGCGCGGACCCACTAAACTCATATCACCTTTTAAGACATTGAAAAGCTGGGGAAGCTCATCCAAACTCCATCTGCGAATAAACCTGCCAAAAGGTGTGATTCTGGGATCATCCTTCATCTTGAATAGCGGGCCGTCTTTCCTCAGGTTTTTATCCTGAAGGACTGTGTATTTTAAATGATGAGTATTATGATACATTGATCGGAATTTATAGAGATTAAATACTTTCCCCTTCAGGCCGCATCTTTTTGATTTAAAAATCACAGGACCGGGGGAAGATAATTTTACTCCCACAGCCACCAGTACAAATACAGGAGATAGAGAAACAATTCCCAAAAACGAAGCTATAATGTCAAAAACGCGCTTGATAATTCTGCCCCAGCCATCAAGTGAGGTTTTTTTAATCTCAACCAGAGGAACTCCCCTGATGGTGTCTATCTCAGCTTTAGGACCAAAGAACCCAAACATATCTCCTGCATATCTAAAATCAAGATTATTCTCATTCACATACTCTGCCAGTCTGTTTCTATCCTGTGAAGATATAGATAAATCTGCAAGCAGTATCTCATCTAACCGGGAGTTTTCCCTGAGCTCATCAAGGGCCTCTCTGGTTTCTTCTGAAAAACTGTCAAATCTCGCCACTATCTCATATCCCAGACCAGGACTTTGATAATATTCATACAAAACATCAGCTGTTTTATTGGATCCTATAATGGCCATAAAGTGCTTGAAACTTCCTTTTCTATAGGCAAACCTGTGCAGTTTTCTTATCAGAAATCTGCCAAAGGATACAAATACAATAGATAAAAACCAAGCAAAAAGCACTATAAATCTTGAAGCAAAAAACTCTCTGTTGAAAAATATATAGACAACAACAAACAAAATACCTGTTGATGCGGCAAGTATTACCTTGACAAATTCATCAAAAAACTTTCTGTGAAATTTCAGGCTATAAAGCCCTGCAAAGGCAAATATAATAATATATACCACACCCAGTCCCAAAACAGCCTTAAAATAATCAGAAAAAGCTATAGTCACTGTAGCTTCTCTGATATATGTTGTGTAAAAATGTGAAAATCTGAATAAATAAGCAAAAACCCCTGCTGCAACAAGCATTATATAGTCTACAGGAACCTTCAAAGCTCCAAATATAAGATCAATTTTTTTCATAGCTTATATCCTAACTTATCACCTTTTATTTTATACCAAAACAAGCAAAAGTAAACTAAATTCAGTTATAATTAGTTTTATATAATACACTATACTCTTCTAGCTTATGTTTAAAAACAACAATAGCTGCTATCTCTGATGTACCAAAATTTACATCCTCAACATCTAAAACCTTTTTAAGATTACTCAATTTATCAAGCAATACACTAATTGTATTCTCATCTAGATCTCTTTCTCCTCTTTTTATTTCCATTAAAACTAAAACTATATCATCAATTATATTCATAAAACCAAGGCTATGTGAGTATTTCTTAGACATTTGAAGGAATATATCTATATACGAAAACATCTTATATCGTAAATCTTCTTTTCTCATCTTAAGAATTTTAAAGCTATAATTCAAATCATCAATAATAGATATAAAT
>WFTA01000068.1 GCA_015485715.1 Patescibacteria group bacterium | reverse complement strand
TTGAATTATAAAAAAATATTGATGGTAATTGGATTTGTGGTGATAACCATAGGGCTAGTGTGGCTTGTATGGAGACTTTTCTTTTACAGAGGATCTACACCTGAAGAAATAAGGCAGAGAATTATAGAAGAAAATATCTCTAAGTTTCCTGAAGCAGGTCAGAGGCAGATAAGCCGCACTTTCCCTCAAATTCCTGAGCTTACTGAGGAAGAAATAAGACAGAGAAGACTACAGGATACAGCTCAAGGTGGCGAAGTAAAGACACTGCCTGTAACACAAGACAAAGTACTTGATCCTGTCCCTGTTCCCGGAGCTGAAGCAGTTGTTGCCTATGATCCTGATGAAGGATATTTTTATAAAATTACAGAAGACGGTGAGAAAATCCTTATGACAGACGACAGATTCTACAAAGTGCGGGCAGTTACATGGTCTAAGGGAGGTGATAGAGCTATTATAGAATATCCTGACGGATCAAATATTTTATATGATTTTACCAAGAGAAAAGCTGTGACTCTACCTAAAGAGATAGTTCAGCCTGAGTTTACCCCGTCAGAAGCAATAGTTGCCAAAACTGAGTCAGATGACCCTGATAAAAACTGGCTTATTTATATGGAAAAGGACGGGACTGTAAAATTTGTAGAGGATTTAGGCAGATACGGAAGCAGGGTTCAGACAGAAGTGTCACCCAACGAGCTTTTTATAGCTCTTCATTATAAACCTTTAGGTATAGATAAAGCAGAGGTTTTTTTCTTGGGCAAGAATAAAGAGAATTTTAAATCATTTGTAGTGGATGGATTTTCTTTTAGAGGTAGATTTTCTCCTGACGGAACCAGACTCCTGTACAGTGTTTTGAGAGAACAGGAAGGATATAGGCCAAGTCTGTGGGTTGTGAGTGCCAGTGAGGCAACCATAGGGCAGAACAAAAAGAGGCTGAACATAGATACTTGGGTACATAAATGTACATTTTCCGAGAATAATCCCAGATTTATATATTGCGGTGTTCCAGAAGAGCTGCCTGAAAATATAGGGTTGCTTCCTGCAGGGTATTCTCAAACCAAAGATGTGTTTTACAGAGTTGATTTATCGACAGGAATTTCAAAACTGATAGCCATACCTGCAGATGAAAACGGCAGGATGGCAGTATCAGTGGTAGATATATGGCTGGATAAGGACGAAGAAGGTCTATACTTTTGGGATGCCTACACTGGAAAGGTGTTTAAGATCAGATTAAGGTAAGACACTATATCAAATTCAAAAGTCAAAATTCAAAATGCAAAATTAAGGAAACAATATTTAAAAAATTCAAAATGCAAAAGGAATAATTTACTCTTTTTCTATTATGAGTAATAATACAAAAAAGTTTTCAAATGACATAAATACAAGATGTTATAATTTTAGTTTAAGTATTATATCACTCGTAAATAGATTACCTCGTACGAGAAGTGCATATATTATATCAGATCAATTAGTACGGTCCGCAACATCAATTGGTGCGAATTTATCAGAGGCAAAATCTGCCAGTTCTAGATTGGAATATAATAAGTTTTATGAGATATTATTAAAGAGCGCTAATGAAGTAAAATATTGGTTAAATCTATTTAAGGATACAAATATGGTGCATAAGAATAAAGTAGATTATTTGTTAACAGAAGTTACAGAAATTGCAAACATGTTAGCAAGCGGAGTTTTAAAGTTAAAAGGTAAGAAATAAGTTTTGAATTTTGAATTTTGCTTTTTGAATTTTGAATTTTTAATGTATGCCTACTAAAAAAACTAACAATTTGAAATTAATATTTAGTTTGGGGATTGTGATTTTGTTTTTATTATTGTTTTTGATTGTGTATGCCAAAATGGTGGTAATGAATATTGCTGATAATATAGAACAGGATTATGAAACCAAAATAGAGGATCTTCAAAACAGACTTCAAGAGGATGCAAACTCTCTTGTATCACGCGGCAGTATTGTACCAAGAGTAAATCCATTTGACCCGGTTAAAGGAGAAAAAGAAAACTTTAAACTTACTATTATAGAATATGGAGATTTTCAATGCCCTTTTTGTGCTGATATGGCGAAAGATCTTGACAGGATAATTATAAAATATCCGGAAGTTAGGGTTGTATGGAAAGATTTGCCAAATCCGGCACATTTGCAGGCAAGAAGAGCAGCACTTGCTGCACGATGTGCGCAGGAGCAGGATAAATTCTGGGAATATCATGATCTATTATTTGAAAATCAGGCTGATCTAAATGCTATGGATGTAGAAGAAGATTTCTATATTAAATTGGCAGAACAGCTAGAACTAAATACAGAACAGTTTCAGATATGTATGGATAGTAAGAAATACATCCAAGAAGTAACCAGAGGTATTGAAGATGCAGAAAAATATGAGATAGATGCTACACCTTACCTGTTTATAGGCAGTAAGAGAGTGGATCAGTATATTCCATATCAGGAACTGGAAGATATAGTAGAGAGTATGTTAAAAGGAGGAATATAGTAGTAATTTTCAATTTACCAATTTTCAATTTTCAAACAAATATATTAAATCATTGAAAATTAGTAAATTGGAAATAAATATATAGTTTTCTCAATTTCAGTTTTTGAATTAATTTATAATTGTATGTTTTTTATATCCAACTGGAAGAATTATTTGTCTGTTGAAGAGAGTGTAAATTTGGCAAAAGACCTTGCTACTAAATTTTATTCATCATCTGTTGAACAGATTATATGTCCGTCCCACCTGTCTCTGTATAGAGTATCTGAAATTTTGAAAGATACAGATATTAGTTTGGGAGGACAGGACGTTTTTTATAAAAAAGAGGGAGCATATACAGGACAGGTAACAGCACGTGATTTAAAATATTTAAGATGTAATTATGTGCTGGTAGGCCATTCTGAGAGGAGAAGATATGCCCAAGAGGATGATAATATGGTTAATTTAAAAGTTAAGTTATCTATAGCAGAGGGCCTTGTGCCGGTTCTTTGTGTGGGTGAAGATATAGAGACCAGAGATAAAGGCAGAACACAAGAATTTGTCATCAATCAGCTTGAAAATGATTTGAAGAATGTAGAAAACGCCAGAGTGCTTATAGCTTATGAGCCGGTATGGGCAATTTTTCCATCTTCTTTTACAGTGACTCAGGAGGATATAGAACCTGTTCTTAAAAGTATAGAGGAATATATGTCAGCAAGAAATATTGACTATGATATTCTTTATGGAGGGTCAATAAACAGCAGTAATATAGATAGTTTTATTGCTTTAAAAAATATTTCAGGTATTTTAGCCGGCAGAGCTTCTACAGATTACAATGAGTATGTTAAAATAGTGGAGAAGATGGAAGCAGGAAGCAGATAATAAATTTTACATATTCTTTTTTAGAGATTATTGTATTTAATTGACAGTTATATAATTAGGTTAACTTAGATAATTTGTTTGAAACATGTTATTGCTGGAAATTTTTATCCAAATTTGCTTTAATACATAGCAGAGAAATTAAAATTGGACGGGGTAAAATTAGCAGAATGTATATTTATGTCTAAAATAAAAAAGATTATTATCTCTATTTTTGTGTCGTCCCTGATCATATTGATATCAGCGTCTTTTATTTTTGCCAAGGATGAAGATGTAGCGTCACTTCAGAAGAAAGTATCTGCCAATAAAGAGAGAATTGAACAATTGCAAAGTAAAATAGAAAAGCTTAAAAAATCCATATCTGAAAAGCGCAGGCAGGCCTATACACTGACAAATCAGATATCTCTGCTTGATGATCAGGTGGAAAGAATTGAGACTGAGATAAAACTTACAGAAGAAAAAATATTGTCACTTGAGGCAGAAATGAAGAAAACAGAAGAAGATATTAAGAAAACAGAAGAAGAGATAGGTAAAAGCAGGGAAAAACTTGCTTCATATATCAGAAGTTTGTATCGGCTGGATAACAAAGATGATCTTGAAATTTTGCTTACCAGTGATTCTTTATCTGAATTTTTTAGCCAAATGGCAGTTAATTTAAAGATGCAGAGTCAGATAAAGGATTATGTTGATACACTCAGGGTAAACAAAGATAAATTGTCCAAAAAAACCAAAATGCTGGAAAACCAAAAAGTCAATTTGGTGAGATACACTGAAAAACTTGAAAAAGATAAAGTGAGGTTGGAGGAACAGAAAGCGGCCCGAGCAAGAATACTGGCTGAGACTAAAAACTCAGAAGCCAGATTCCAATCCTTGATGAAACAGGCTCAGGCAGAGCAGGTCAAGGTTAATGCAGAGATACAGAGTCTGGAAAAAGTCATCAGGAAAAAGCTGGAAGAAAAGAAATTAACCGGCAAAATCCAGTATTCAGGCAAATGGATATGGCCTGTTCCTTTTAAAGCTATAACAACCTATTTCAAAGATCCAGATTATCCGTTTAGATATTTATTTGAGCACTCAGCTCTTGATTTGAGGGCGTCTTTTAGAACACCTGTAAGAGCTGTTGCAGATGGTTATGTTGCCAGAGTGCGCCAACCCAGACCCGGAAAATACGCATACGTGATGATAGTGCATGGGAATGGAATATCAACAGTCTATGGACATGTGAGCAAGATCATGGTTAAAGAAGATCAGTTTGTAAGACAGGGGGATGTTATAGCATTGTCAGGAGGGATGCCCGGAGCTCCCGGATCAGGAAGGTTTTCTACAGGACCTCATCTGCATTTGGAATTCAGATTAAACGGCATACCTGTTGATCCTTTAAGATATCTCAAGGTTCCAAAGGGAGTTTCACCAAAACATCCATAGTTTATAATTAAGTATCTGTTTATGAAAATCAAAATATTGGCAAAAGATATAGAATTAACAGAAGGAAATCGAGATTATATAGAAAAGAAAATTATATCTATTAGTAAATATCTGCAGAAGTTTGATCAGGATGGAGATTTAAAATGCGATATAGAAGTATGCAAAATAACCCACCATCATGCTCATGGAAATGTATTTCATGCTTCTGTGAACTTATTCCTGCCCGGCAAAACTCTCAGAGCTGAGAGTGATGGCGAGACTCTCAGAGAAGTAATAGATAGATTAAAGGATGTCTTAAAATATGAGGTTTTGAAATACAAGGAAAGAAGGAATAAAGCTGAATAAATAAGGAGATAATATCTATCTGCAAGTTATTAGCTTTTTATGATAAGCAAATTATACTCAGTAAGTGTAATCGGACTTGACGGTCAGCTTGTTGAGGTTGAGACAGATATATCCTCTACACTTCCTTCTTTTGTAGTAGTAGGACTTCCTGATAAGGCAGTTGATGAAGCAAAAGAGAGAGTAAAGTCAGCTATAAAAAATTCTGCTTTTCCTTTTCCTCGCACAAAAGTTACTATCAACCTAGCGCCTGCTGATATCAGAAAAGCGGGCTCCTGCTTTGACCTCCCTATGGCACTTGGTATTTTAAAATCTCAAAATATTATAGAACATGATTTATCAGATAGTATATTTTTAGGTGAGCTTTCGCTTGACGGAAACTTAAGGAAAATAAATGGAGTTCTTCCTGCAGTGTTGTTTGCCAGAGATCAGGGATTTTCCAGAGTTTTTGTGCCAGAGGATAATGCGGAGGAAGCAGGGCTTGTAGAGGGTATTGATATATATCCTGTAAGCAGCCTGCCTGCTCTGGTATTTCATTTAAATAATAATACTGTTATAAGAAAATACGAGCGCAAATATTCTCTATCTGATTTGGGTAGTGTTGATTTTGAAGTGGATTTTGCAGATATTAAAGGACAAAGTACAGCAAAAAGGGCAATGGAGCTGGCTGCTGCAGGAGGGCATAATGTTCTTTTGTCAGGTCCGCCCGGGGTGGGTAAAACACTCTTGGCCAAAGCCCTTCCATCTATTCTCCCTCCTATGTCAGATGAGGAGATTTTGGAAGTAACTAAAATATATTCTATAGCAGGACTGCTTTCCAAAGAAAATCCTCTTGTGTCTGTAAGGCCATTCAGATCACCTCATCACAGCTCTTCTCATATTTCTCTGGTAGGGGGTGGAACCTATCCCAGACCGGGAGAAATATCTCTCTCACATAGAGGGGTTTTATTTTTAGATGAGCTGCCAGAATTCCCAAGGATTTCACTGGAGAGCCTGCGTCAGCCTCTTGAAGATGGCAAGGTGACAGTATCTCGTGCGCAGGGAAGTATTACTTTTCCTGCAAGGTTCACACTTGTTGCGTCTCAAAATCCTTGCCCATGCGGATATTATACTCATCCAGCACGTCAGTGTATATGTACTCCTTCCCAAATTTCAAGATATAAGAGGAAAATATCAGGTCCACTTTTGGATAGGATAGATATTCAGACAGAGGTACAGCCTGTAGAACTCCACAAGCTGACAGCTGATTCTTTTGAGGAAAGTTCTGATAAAATAAGAGAAAGGGTGATAAGAGCAAGGGAAATACAGATGAGAAGATTTCAGAATGAAAATTACAAGACAAATTCTGAAATGCCTTCCAAAGATATAAAAAAGCATTGTCAGATAGAAGATAAGGCGCTCGACGTTCTGACTCAGGCCGTAAAACAGTTGAACTTATCGGCCAGAGTTTTTTATAGAGTTTTAAAAGTGGCCCGCAGTATTGCTGATTTGTCTGATGCTTTGAAAGTTAACCTTGATCATATATCAGAAGCTTTGCAGTACAGACAACGGGAAGATGTGTATTGAAACTGCGGGATGATAATATAAATAACCCAAAGGTCGATTTATATTAATATGTTTTTAGAGTTAATTAGAAAATATATGGATAAGAATAAAATAGATACTGCATTAATAGTATTAAGACTTGCTGTTGGTATTATATTTATAATATCAGGGTATGGTAAATTGTTTGGAAATCCGGGGCCTGAGGCAACTGCTGCTGCATTTCAGGGATTGGGTATTCCTTTTTCTGATTTTTTTGTCTATGTTGTGGGTTTGATTGAACTGCTGGGAGGTATAGCTGTGCTTGTAGGATTTTGGACAGAGATTGCTGCGTTTTTACTGGCAGTTGTTATGCTGGTTGCATTTATTATAGCCAAAGAAGTCAGTTTGCCTGCAGGAAGTGTGAATATAGCTTTGTTTGCTATAAATATAGCTTTAATGTTGACAGGCCCGGGTTCGTATGTTTTGGTTAATAAAAATGTTAAGACAGATGATGAACTTTCTTCGTCTGCGCAATCAACAGATTTTCATACATCATTAAATCAGGAATAAGACATTCTCATATATTTTTTTGTATATATAACAGTTTGATCCAGCTGTATTGTGGTTGTCTTTTAAGTTATATTTGATAAAACATCCCCTTTGACGGATGTTTTGTTTATTTATAGATTTTATGGTATAATAAAATAAATACAAGTAATCTTAATCTGTGTGTCGATTGATAGAATAAAAAGATACAGAATATTTGTTTATTTGGGAATTCTGGTTGTAGTTTTTGTTTTAGGGATGGACGTTGCTAATGCTCAGGATTTTGGCACAGGATATTTGGCAGGAGCAGATTTACCATCTGATGATGTAAGAGTAGTAATTGTGAGGATTATAAATTATATTTTGTCTGCGCTTGGTGTTTTATTTTTAGGACTTGTTATATATGGAGGATTTTTGTGGATGACTGCAGGAGGTAATACAGATCAGGTAAGTAGAGCAAAGAAGATTATTATCAATGCTGTTACAGGTCTGGTGATAATATTCTTTTCTTTTGCCATTACCAGATTTATATTCAATCTTCTGACAGGTGCTTCCAATGTTCAGGTTGGTGACAAATGTCAGGAGGGAAGTGTATCAGGGTGTTCTGTGTGTTTAGGGGGGAGATGGCTTTTTGATCCTTCCATCTGTCCTCTTCCCGGTTCAGAATTTGCTGTGAAAGAAATTGGAACAGCAAATGAGGGTGGAGATCCGTCACAGAATGTGTATTTGTGTTCGTCCATTCAAACTCAATTTAATAACAGTCTGGATAAAGATACAGTAGGGGGCAATATTTATCTTGTAGAAGAAGAACAGGCTGTGGGTACTGACCTTTATACAGGCAGAAGGGTTGTAGAACTTAAACCTCAGGATAATTTAAAACCAAACACCACTTACACAATGCAGTATTCAAAAAGTATTTTGGATAGAAGTGGTTTATCTCTTAGTGCCTGCTATCCTTTTGGTTGCAGTGATAATGGGTCTGAATTTATCTGGAGTTTTCAAACAGGTACTCAGACAGATTCTGTATCTCCTTTGGTTGTCTCCACTTATCCTCTATCTGATGTCACTGATCCTAAGTATCCGGCAAGAAATATATCCAGAGATTCTATAATAAAGGCAGAATTTTCAGAGGCAGTAAGGAGTCTTAGTATTGAGGATGGTACAGGAAGGCCTATAGCTTCTAATATTATAGTTCAAGAAATAGATGGCGAAGGAGGAAATGTTGTCTCTACTTTGCCTGCTGCAGATTTTGAAGTGATTACTTCAAGTCAGGGATTTACATTGAGAATGATACCTCCTAATTTATACAAACCTTTTACATGGTATAGAGTGACTATTCAGAATGTGGAAGACCTGTGCGGCAATCCAATGGAAGAGCCATATGTTTTTGAATTCCAGACAAATGACAGAGTCCCCGGAGTTGGAAATTTTTATCCTGAAGGTGATAATATCTGCCCCGACACAGAGATCATAACCTTTACTTTTAATACATCCATGTATAACGATTTTGTATCAATCACAGTATCAGAAGGATCACCGTCCAGCCCGCCTGTTTTTTCTGCAGGTATCAAGCCTTATCAGATGGATCCGGGACCTTATAGAACAACAGGACAAGGAGGAATATTTTATACAGACAGTACAAGTAATTTCAAGGTATTTACTTTTGAACCATCTACACCTCTTACTCCCAACACTGTCTATTATGTAAACATAAATACAGACAGGGTTATAGATGTGGATGGTAATACACTTCAGTATAGCTGGCAGTTTACAGTATCTACTCAGGATAAGTGTATATGCTCTCCTTATATATCATCCATAAATCCCTCAGAGGGCCTTTTGGGACAGTGTGTCACTATAGAGGGATATTGTTTTCAGGGAGCTGTTCCTGACGATTCTGAAGATCCCAGAAATGCTCAGGTAACATCTTTGGAGTTTAACGATGTTCCTGCTGTTATAGGAAGTTACAGTAACAGGTATATTACAACATCTATACCAATGGTTTTTGAGAAAGGAGAGTATCTGCTTCCCCAGATATCCATATCTTATAACGATTCAAACATAGGCACCTTGAGAAGTAAAAATAAAAATGTAGACTATTTTGTTTCTTCTGATAAAGAAGCAGAAGGTCCCTGTCTTTTGTCTATTACTCCTTCCAGATCCTGTTTTGGAACAGAGATAAGGCTTGAGGGTATGAGATTTGGCGACGATCCGGGAGAAGGCAGCAGATCCACAGATGACGATAATGTTACATTTGCTGATGGAAATGCAAGGGTGCCTGATCAAGATGTAACCTCATGGAAACAGGAGGAAATAAAGGTAAAAGTACCTCAGGGGGCATACGACGGAGGTGTATATGTGACAGCAGGAGGACTTGTATCAAACAGTATTCCTTATGATATATCCTGTAGGGTTGGTCAGAATTGTAATATATCTCCTTCAGAGGATGCTTGTGTAGATGGAGGGATATGCGGAGAGGGGCTTATATGTGACCCCGAAGCTGCCTGCACTTGTCAATATGAGACGCCGCCCGGAGCTCCTCGTATGATTTATAACCCTTCCTGCGCTGAAGATGAAATACAAACCCCGACACCATATCCTAATATGGACGGTATATGCGTAAATGCATTGATATCAGCTCAGTTTAATATGAATATGGATGAAAGTACATTTAACAGTAAAAATATTAAGGTGTTTGAGTGCGGCAACAGTAGAGTATTTTCAGATGAAAACTGCAGTGATTCTGCTTTGGATGGTGCTTTTGATGTTATTAATAGAGATACAGACAATGAAGGTTTTGTCTTTACACCCAGCGCCAATCTTAAACCATCAACATGGTACAAAGTTTTTGTAGGCAAAGGAATAAAATCTTTTAAGGGTGTCAGTACCACCAGAGATTATATATGGAAATTTAGAACCAAAGCAAATGCTCAGGAGTGCAGTCTTAAAGAAGTAAGGGTAGCACCTCACAGAGCAACTATTTTTGGTATAGGTAGAAAAAGGGTTTTATCTGCACTACCGCAGGCGGAAAATTGTCAGATAATAAACCCGGACAAGTTTTCATGGGAATGGAATTCTGAAAATGATCTGGTAGCTATAGTAGCCAATGTTGATAAATCAACTTCTACTGTTACATCTGTTTCAGGCGGAAGAGCAACTATTACAGCTGAGACATTGAATATTGTCGGCAGATCCATAATAGATGTTGCCACATCAACAGACCCAACTTTATGTGTCACAGATGCGGATTGTACCACAGGAGACAATGCCTGTCCGGGATCAAGATGTGACCTTGATAAAGGAAGATGTACTCCTGTGATAAAAGATGTATCACCTATGGATGGTGCACCCGGTAACTGGATTACTATATCAGGATGTATGTTTGGGAATGGAGGAGGCAGTGTCAATTTTATTGGTGACATTCAAAACCGTGATGATGACAGGGAAGGTATTATACCCAGCGGTATCTGCAGCAGACCATGGACCAACACTCAGATTATAGTGGAGGTACCTGACGCTTCAACCAAGGATACATCTGATGATGCTGTTGATGGACCTATAGAGGTTGTAACATTTTACGGATTAAGGGATTCGACTATTCAAAGTTTTGATGTTAACAATAATATATACCCCGGATTATGCGAAATAAATCCATCTCAGGGAACTGTCAATCAACAAGTAAGTCTTGTAGGAAATAATTTTGGAGACGTTAAAACAGACTCAAATGATGTGATATTCTCTTCTGTGGTCTACAGTCCGGCGCTTGCCAGTGGTGAGATTGTTGCAAAAGATATTGTAAAATGGAGTAATAATAATATAGTATTACAGGTTCCCGCAAGATATGATGATGAAGGAAATTTGATTGAAAGAGCGGGGTCAGGAGATGTATATGTTCAATTATTGGATGAAGTATCTAATCCTGTATATTTTGATATGAATCCATTTATTGAAAGAATTACTCCTTCATACGGGCCAGAAGGTAAATTTATTACAATAGTTGGAGGTAATTTTGGATACAAACCCGGTAGAGTAATTTTTACTGGTGACAGGAATATCTGTCAGGGAGGTGACAAGGACGGACAAGTTTGCCAGACTAATAGTGATTGTATTGGAGAAAATGCCAGTGGAGTTTGTATTAACGATCCGTCTGATGATATTGAAGCTCCGCTTCCTACAGATATATGCGGTGATGTTTGGTCTGATAGTATGATTATCGCCAAAGTTCCCCAAGGAGCCAGAACAGGGCTTGTAAAAGTAGAAACCAGTGCTGATTATACTCCTTCAGGTGCTTTGATTACAAGAGACAGGGATAGTGGGGTCTTTGTAGTAGACAATACATATCCATATGGAGCTAATCTTTGCAGGCTTGATCCTAACTCAGGAAAACAAGGCGATAAAATTGATATCTTTGGTGAGAGAATGGGAACAGAACAGGGTACAAGTAAAGTAGATTTTTATCATACAGCGCTAGATAAATCAGAAACAGCACAGACAGATACTTGGAGTGATGATAGGGTAAAAGTAACTGTACCTTTGTTTGATATATTTACAAGCACTACTACAGCATATGTTACTGTACTTAAACAGGAAGTTGTGGGACAAAAATGTACAGGAGTTGTAATAAGAGGAGAATGTGTAGGAGGACAGTGGGAAGATGTTTTAGAATATATACCCAGCAACTCTCTTCCTTATTATATTAAGCCCGGCCTTGGTCCATCTTACATACTGGGTATTAAATCTATTAATCCAAAAGCAGATGCTGATAATGTCTGTAGGAATGTTGCTGTAGAGATAAATTTTGACAAAGTAATCAGGAGGGGAACAGTAAATCCAGATACAGCATATATAGAGTATGAGATGACATATGGTAAGGATGAACCGGTTCCTGCACAGTGCAAAAAGGTAAATAATGATGACAATGAGGAGGATGATCAGCAGACAGGATGGTTGAGAAAAGGTATAGATAATATTGTGAATGCTGTCAGAGGTGTTTTTGCTCAAACTCCTGCCGTAGAGGAATATGTATGCAGGGTTCCGGTAGATTATACTCTAATAGATAACAGACCTGAATGCAGTATAGGAAGTGTGTGTACAGACGATAAAGGATGTGCGTGTTACTCCGATTATCCAGTAAATAAGGATAAAGTATGTGTGGTTAAAGAAGGGAAAAAGAGTTGTCTCGGTGAAGCTGTGGATACCACTGTTTTACTGTCGCCGCTGTCCGCACTGGATACTCAGAAGACATATACTCTTAATATTAAAGGCACAGAGCAGGGTGTAAGGAGTGTGGAAGGAGGATTTATGAGAAATGATTATCAGTCCTCATTCACAACAGGTGATATAGTGTGTCAGATCTCAAAGGTAGATGTCACTATCAATCCTCCCGGCACAATAGGTGATGAAGATATTTTCACCTGTAGCTTAAGGGATGATTGTCCTGATGATCAGGATAGCAGTTTGACCGGCAATCAGCATGTTTGGACTGCTGTGGCCAAAGATGAAGACGACAATGTTCTACAGGCCAGCTATGAGTGGAAACTGCTTGGATCATCGAGAATATTGAATCTAAATCCTTTGGACGCAAATCAAACAAAAGCAACACCTCAAGGTATAAATGGAAGAGTATTAAGCAGAGTTCAGGCTGAAGACTCTACAGGACTTGATGCAGGATCTGCTGTGGAAGTAATAAGTACTGATGTGTTTATTTGCGAAAATCCGTGGCCTGATTATAATAATTTTCCATACAAGGACGAGGATATGGGATTTTCATTAGCATTCTGTAGAGACAGAGGAGAAAAATATGTATGCTTTGAGAATGGTGTATCTACTGGAAAATCATGTATAGAAAATTCAGATTGTTCCAAGGGACAGGTTTGTCAGTTAAATGCTCAAGATGATCTTCCGGCATTAACTGTTGTTACCAGAGAGAATCCTGCTCCTGATATAACTCCGATTATTTTGAAGGAATATCTTTTCCTTCCTGATGTGCCATCAAGTGATGATGCAATAGCTATCAGGGTATACGCAAATGATAAGTATTTAAGCCTGAGAGAGTGGTATGATGCAAATGTGCCCAATCCCGGAAACCCAAGAAAGATTATTATAGATGGGTATGAAGCTCTTCAGGACGGAAGAACTGTGTACGTAAGCGCTGCTGTAAATAAAGGAGACGAGTATCAAAATTATATATTTGTGATGTCATATAATAAAAATGCTGATGATAGTATAAAGGATATATATAATGAATTTTTAAATAATTGGAAATTTACTATAGACTTGAATGATAAATATGTTTGCTCAGAGGATCAGACTATATCCTGTACACAGGATAGTGATTGTGCAGAGTTGAATGCCGGAGTTTGTATGATGGATGCACAAAAAATTAGAAGAGATCTGATCAGAGTGCAGGATCTTACCAGAATTCGTAATGTATTAAATGATTACTATAATAAGAATAATGATTATCCAACATTGCAGAGTGGGACATTTAAAGCAGGGTTCACTACTTCTAAATGGGGATCGTGGCAGTCTGCCTTGGGGACCGTGTTGGGCACTTCTCTGCCGGTTGATCCTTTGAATGTGTTTAATGGATGCCCTGATGGATACAATCCTGATACTTGCTGGAATGGTTCTGCCAGCCAGTTTGTATGCCCTGATGGATCTTATATATATCAATATAGCTATATAGACAGCAATGATGTATCTAAAAAAACTTCATCATTATATGCTAATTTTGAATTAAATGGAATTAACTGGGCAGGATTTGGATCAAGCGGCAATTCAGATGCCTGTAATAGTGTTACAATTAATATACAGAATGGTGAATAGATAAAACTTTTATTTTTTTATTTTTTGTTATAAAATGTAAAAGCAGAGCATAAATTAATATAAAAAATATGTTTGATGATATCACCTCAGATAATAATAGCTCAAAAAAGGATGATAATACCCAGCCTTTTGCTGATGAATCTTCTCCTGAACCTGAAGCAGGTAGTGCTGGATTTACTTCACAAAAAGATGATGTATCTGCAGAAGGCTCTGCAATGTTTTCAGATAGTAGCCAGAAAGATAAAAGCAATGAATTTGACTTACCCTCTTCTCAGCAGCCTCCACAAGATATGTTTGCAGGATCTGATGCCTCGGAAAGTGACAGAATAGAAACACCAGCTTCCCTGTCTTCGTCTCCGTTTAATACTCAAAGTTCGGGAGGTGATATGTTTTCTAGCGAAGAACCTGATTCGTATCAGTCTGCTGTTGATTCTTTGAAGGGTAGCGAATTTGATTCAGGTCATTCTATTCCTGATATAGAAGTAGAGGAAGGAGGAGGAGCTAGAAAAATTATTTTGATTTTTATTGTAGTACTTTTTGTTGCTGCTGTTGTGTTTGGTATATATTCTGTATTCTTTAAAAAGAAGAATATAGAAACACAGCCAGTCAGTGAGGTAGAACCAGAAGAGCAGGTTATTCAGGATCAGGCAGAAGGTGAGACAGGAGAAGTCGTTCCTCAGGATACAGGAGCAGAATCTGCAGGAGAGATGATTCAGGAGGAGACAGTTGTAAGCCCCCCTATTGATTCAGATCTCGATGGATTATCTGATGAAGAAGAGAAGAAGATAGGTACTGATCCTTTTAGAGCTGATACAGATAATGACGGCTTATTTGATAACGAAGAGGTAAATATTTATAAGACTAATCCTTTGATTAAAGATACAGATATGGATGGATACATTGACGGGGTAGAAGTCAGGGCAGGGTATAATCCAAAAGGACCTGGCAAACTTTTTAATCTTAATAATAAGTGATTATTGGTAATTAAGTATAGATATAATAATGGCATTTTTATTTGGTAAAAAAGATGAGGAAAATATAGATATTGATGAGTCAAAATACCAGTCTTTTTTAGAAGGGCTAAACATCAAAGTAATGCCTGAAAAATTTTTATTTGTCCGTAATGTGGATCCTAATAAAAAGAAGGGAGAATTTACATATCAGGTAAAGCCGCATAAAAAAGAAGTCACAAGAAACAGACAATCATCAGATACAATAGATATAAAAAGGAAAATTATAAGAAATGCAATTATTGCAGTTGTGGCTATGGCAGTTATAGGGGGATCAGGATTTTTATTTGTCAAATTTGGGATTCAGTCACCCAAACCAGCTGTAGAAACAGAGGACAGGCAGGCATCTCAGATAGAAGACAGAGAACAATCTCAGTCACCACCTGTATTTGAAGATGATAGAGGAAAATCTGATAATCCAAATACAGAACCAGATAAAGGTAGAGACACAGAAGATGTTGTATCTGTACAAGATCAGAATGTTGTAGAAGATGACAAAAATCTTTTTCAGTCCGCAACTTCTACCCCGACTTCTACAGTTGATTCTTCTCCTTCTCTTCCATCTTCGGTCATAGATGACGACATAGATGTCGATAACGATCTCCTTACTGTAGAGGAAGAGATTTTATTTGGTACTGATCCAAATAACTCAGATACAGATAATGACGGTTTTCCTGATGGGCTTGAGGTTGCAAATTTATTTGATCCGCGTTTTGGAGATGGTGCTCGTCTTTTTGATTCCAACAGAGTAAAATACTATATTTCCAATGATTTTAATTTTAAACTACTTATACCAAATCCGTGGAGTGTGGAAGAGAAAAATAGGCTGTCTCAAATTATTTTTAAGCCAACCAAAGGCAACGATTTTATAGAAGTATTGGTGGAAGAAAATACTCAAAATTTTCCTGATATCACATCGTGGTATAAAATCATTTTTCCTGAAGCAGAAGAAGATAGTATAAAATATGTAAAATCTCAAAATGTTGAGGGTATAGAGAGTCCTGACGGATTTACAACTTACTTTTTAACTGATAAATATGTATATACCATAACATATAGTCCTGATTTCAGAGCAATGGATAATATGTATTACTCTGTATATAGAATGCTGATAAAATCATTTACAATTTTTGAAGATCCGTTTATGTAAATATGAGAGTAGATGTTATAAACCGAACAAAGTTTCCAATCAGAAAAAAAGATATACAAGAAAAAGCGTTAAAAGCCGCTGGTTTTTTTAAATATATTCAGGAAATCAGTATTGTTTTTGTCACCAAACAAGAGATTAAAAAATTGAATAAAATATACAGGAAAAAAGATTCAGTTACAGATGTATTAAGTTTTTCATATAAAGAAAATGATCAAATAACAGGAGAGATAATTATATGTTATGAGATAGCAAGGTCTGATGCTCGTCAGATTGGAGTTAGAGTATCTGATATGATAGATGTATTTGTAGTACATGGCATAGTGCACATTGCAGGTTATGATCATAAGACAGTTAAACAGCAAAAGGAGATGGAGGAGGTTGAGAAAAATATACATACATTGATAAATAAATGATTTACTGTCATTTTTGTTGCCAAATATTATTTTTTTTATTATAATTGTTATTGAACACAAATGTTGCATATCAGACGAAGGTTGAATAAAAATAGTGTTCAACTTATCCACATATATACTTTAATTTAAAAAATTTATTGACTATAATATGAAAGAGCGTTATTATACAGGTATTGATATAGGTACATATTCTATAAAAATAGCTGTTATAAAAAAAGATGAAGAAACCAGTCAGGTTATAGGTATTGCAGAAGAATTATCAGAAGGAGTATCAAAAGGGGCTATAGTAAATATAGACAGTGCTGTGAGTTCTTTATCAAAAGCATTAGAATCGGCAGAGAGAATGGTGGGTTTCCCTATTACCAATGCTACTATAGGGATTTCTGGACCAAATATTAAAATACAAAAATCAAAAGGTATAGCAGCTGTATCCAGATCAAATAGTGAAATAAGAGAGGATGATGTAGATAGAGCTTTAGAGGCATCACAGGCTGTATCTTCTCCTGTAAACTATGAAATACTCCATGTAATACCCGTGGAGTTTATAGTTGACGGGCATGGTCATATCAAAGATCCTGTAGGTATGATAGGTATAAGACTTGAGGTAGTAACCCAGATTATCCACGCCTTAAGCGGGGATGTAAAGAATTTGACCAATACTGTATATAGAAGCGGATTGGATATAGATGATCTTGTATTGGGTATACTTGCTTGTTCAGATAGTGTTTTAACGAACAGACAGAAAGAGCTTGGAAGTTGTTTGATAAATATAGGAGCAGCCACCACTTCAGTAATAGTATTTGAGGAAGGTGATTTACTCGATGCGGCAGTTATTCCTATAGGTTCTGCTCATATTACATCTGATTTGGCTATAGGACTTAGAACTTCGGTGGAGGTTGCAGAGAGGGTAAAAAAGGCAGTGGGCAGGATTTATGGGAATAACAAAAAAGAAACAGTAAATTTGGCAGATTTTGATCCAGAAGAAGAACAGAAAGTTCCTTTACATCAGATATGTGAGATTATAGAAGCAAGGGTTGAAGAGATATTTGATCATGTTAATAAAGTTTTGTCCAAGATAGGCAGGGCAGGCAGACTTCCGGGAGGTGTTGTGATTACAGGTGGTGGAGCGCATATGCCTGATATAGTAGAGTATGCACGAAATCATTTTAAATTGCCTGCAACATTTGGATATCCGCAAGGTTTTGATATACCAATAGAAAAAGACAGGGGTTTGAATTTTTCAACTGCTATAGGTTTGGCAAAGTGGGCAACTGAAGAAGTATCAGACAGAGGTAAAAATATAAAAAGCAGTGTGAGTAATGTTTTAAATAAAATATTTTCAATATTTAAAAGTTAATAAAAACATATGGAAGTAAAACCAGAATTAGAAACATTTGCAAAAATTTTGGTAGTGGGAGTTGGAGGATCGGGTAATTCTGCAATAAACAGGATGATTGATGCAGGTATTAAGGGAGTGGATTTTATAGCTATAAACACTGATGCACAGGCTTTACATCACAGTCTTGCGCCACGCAAGATACACATAGGTCAAAACATAACCAAGGGACTTGGAGCAGGTATGAATCCTGAGATAGGCAGAAAGGCTGCAGAAGAGACTCAAGATCAGATATATGAAGCTTTAAAAGATGCAGATATGGTATTTGTCACCTGTGGACTGGGAGGTGGTACAGGAACTGGTGCTGCTCCTATTGTATCTCAAATAGCCAAAGAAGTTGGCGCTTTGACAGTAGGTGTAGTTACGCTTCCGTTTTCTTTTGAAGGAGCTCAAAGGATGAATATTGCAAAGACAGGTCTGGGGGATATGATGAAGAATGTAGATACTATTATTAATATTCCCAATGACCATCTTTTAAAGGTAATAGATAAGTCCACATCACTGATAGATGCATTTAAGGTTGTAGATGATGTTTTAAGACAGGGTGTACAGGGTATTTCTGAGATTATTACAGTACCGGGATTGATAAATGTTGATTTTGCAGACGTAAAGGCAATTATGGACAGTGCAGGATCTGCTCTGATGGGAATAGGTCAGGCCAGTGGCGAGGACAGAGCTGTAGAGGCGGCCAGACAGGCAATAGAAAGTCCTCTTCTTGATATGTCTATAGAGGGGGCAAGAGGTATACTTTTTACAATTTCAGGCCCGTATGATATGACAATGGATGAGGTAAATGAAGCAGCAAGAGTAATAACCAGTGCAGCAGATCCCAATGCCAAGATTATTTTTGGTGCTGTTTTAAATGAAGATCAGGATGCAAAGGTTAAAATTACAGTTATTGCTACAGGATTTAGTGAGTACACATCACCACAGGAAAGAGAAGAGGATATATTTGTTGGCCAGACGTCGCAGATGCCTCAGTTTAAAACACCGTCTGCTGCCAAATCTCCTTTTGTAGAGCAGGATACATTTAAGGAAGAAGAACAGGAGACACATGAGATAGAAGATGAGAGTGATATACCTGCTTTTTTGAGGAGAAAGATTAAGCCTAAGAAAGATTAATATTGATATGACTTTTTTGGAAATACTGCTTAAACTTGCATTGTCAACACTGTTGGCAGGCCTTCTGGGATGGGAGCGGGAAAAAGGCAAAAATCCCGCAGGGTTTAGGACACATATATTAGTAAGTTTGGGAGCAACAGTATTCACACTGGTGCCCTTTTTATATTTATCAGGAGGGAATTATGATGCAGTCAGCAGAATTACTGCAGGGATTGTGACTGGTATTGGATTTTTGGGTGCAGGATCTATAATCAGGTCAGGTGAGCATGTAAGAGGACTTACAACAGCCGCCTCTATCTGGATAGCTGCAGCTATAGGTATGGCTGTAGGGTTTGGGCTTTATATTTTGGCTATACTTGCCTCAATATTTGCATTTATTGTATTGAAATTATTTTTATTTTTTGAGAAAAAATAATAATGTAAAATACCTCCATCAACCCCAAACCTGCCAATCCTGCAACAACAGCTTTACAATATACCCAACTATTGGTAAATACTAAATACGAAATTCTAAATTCTAAAATAAAATTTTTAATAATCAATTTTCAAACAAACTATAACAAATGTCTGACTTTTCTTGCGACCGCAAAAAAAGTCAGACAATAACGCCTCACTACATTGTCATTCCCATATTCTTTCTTTGTTATTCCTGTGAAAACGGGAATCCAAAAAATAGATTCCCCAGTTAAACTGGGGAATGACAGAAGAGATGGTTGGGCAATGACAAAAAAGATGCAGGGGGAATAATGACAAAGGAGAGTTAGACAATAACAAAAAAGTAGGATGTCATCCCCTGACAACACCCCCTATTTTGTCATCCCACGACTTTTTACCCTGTTGTATAACAGGGCGATCAGGGATCCGGGAGGAATGTATTACCAGTCAAACTGGTAATGACAAAAAAGAGGCAGGGGAATGACACTCTTTTCCTCTCTGTCATTCCCGACACTGACATTCTTTCCTTTGTCATTCCCGACCCCGATCGGGAATCCAAAAAATAGATTCCCCTGTCAAGCAGGGGAATGACAG
>WFTA01000067.1 GCA_015485715.1 Patescibacteria group bacterium | reverse complement strand
GAATATTAATTACTAAATATTAAAACGGAACATCTTCCTCATTTGATTCATCTATTTGTATATCAGCTATATCTACTGGTTCTTCTATATTTTCATTTTTGGGTGTTGTTGTATCCACAGGAGTGGAAGACTGACCTTTGGGACCAAGTTGGATTTTTTCAGCTACAATTTCTGTAACATATCTTTTGATACCATCTTGACCCTCCCATGATCTGGTTTGTAGTCTTCCTTCTATCATCACTAGATTTCCTTTTTGCAGGTATTGGCTTGCGATCTCAGCTATCCTGCCCCACGCTACTACTTTATGAAATTCTGTTGCCTCCTGCCTGTCTCCTCCTTTATCTTGGTAATATCTATTTGTGACTATAGTAAAATTGGCGACATTTTGACCTGATGGTGTTACTCTTGATTCAGGATCCTGTGCCAATCTTCCTATAAGGATAACTTTGTTTAAATACATAAAAAGATTTTGAATTGTAAACTATTTCCCTGTTGGGAATAGTTTTGTCTTTGTTTTACACATCTATTTTTTCTTCTAAAATTTCTTCTATTTTTTTATCCAAATCTTCTAATTTTACGTCTGACGTTACCACTTCTTCTTTATCTTTTTCTTTATCTGCTGGTTGTGTTTTGGGTGCCTGCTTGACTTGAGAGATCTGTGGTTTGGTTTTAATTATTTCACTCTTGTAGTGTATAATAATATGTCTTAATATATCTCCATCCCTTTGGAGTTCCAGATTTAAAGCGGGTACGTTTTCAGGATCCATAGTAAAATGAGCAAGAACAAACACCCCCTGTCTTATATGTTTTATGGGATAGGATAGTTTTCTGGTAAGCCATACTTCATGATCCTGAATAGCTGCTTTGTGATCTGTCAGCATTTTGGATACTTTTTCCATAATAGACTTTTTCTCTTCTTCTTCGAGTTTGGCAGGAATAATATACATTAATTCATACTGTCTCATAAATAAAAAATTAATTTTTAATTTTTTTAGATATCGGCTAAAAACAGCAAAAATCAAGGATTTTTACAATCCTTTCTCAATAAGATTATCAAATATTTATAAAACGGTCAAGGGTTTTTGTTTGAAAGCATATTAAGGGCAAATTTGATTATTTCTTCATCTGATGACAGGTTTTTTGGTACTTTAGCAAGTACTCTTTGTATTTCATATTTTTTATATCCCAATTGTTTAAGTACATCTATAACATTATTCAGATCAGAGTAATTATATGCGTCTTGTTCAAGGTTGATTCTATCTTTTAGTTCTATGATTATACGTTCAGCAGTTTTTTTCCCTATTCCTGCAACTTTTTGCAGCAGGTTTGAATCACCGTGTTTTATTGTTTGTTTAATTTGGTCGATGGGTGCTATAGAGAGAGCAGCAAGAGCAGATTTTGGTCCAACCCCTGAAATACTTATAAAACTTTCAAAAAGCTCTATCTCATCTTCTTTTTCAAATCCATACATATCTATACTCTCATTTTTTATAGATATTTGTTGATAGGTATATAGAGAGAGTTCATCTCCTGTTTTGTATTTTTGGATGATGTATTGAGGCACATATACCCAGTATCCGATGTTATCCGACGTTATGAGTACTTTTTTTTCTTTTATAGATTTAATTCTTCCTTTTATATATCCTAGCATGTAAGTATTGTTTAATTATAATACCGCTTATTAATATAATAACAAAAATAATTATAAAATAATAATTTTGCTTCTTTTCTTTGATAATTTTCTGTGTTTTGGCTCCAAGCACTTTTTTGGGTTTTTCATAGTTAATAGCGTCATCAGATAATGGTATAAGCCTTAGCCCGCTTACTGTTTTTGAAAGAAAACCCGTGATTTTTAGATTATCCCCTGTTTTAAAGTTTTTGTTTTTAATATGTTTGGCAAGATAAATTTTTATTTCTTCACTTCCATCATCGAGGTAAAGGTATGATTTGGTTGATTTTGTTACTTCTCCTGCTATAGATACTAGATTTCCAAGATCAGATAGATCAATATCAGATATTTTTATGGTATACTGCAATGGAGTAAATTTTTTATCCTCTTTGGATATAACCTCTATATTTTGTGGGCTAATTTTTACTTCACTGTTTTCAATAAAAACTTTTCCTTTGATGAATATTTTATCATATTTTTTAGTATCTGGAATTTTAAGTGATCGTTTTTTAATTTTTATCTGTATAGATCCTGTACGATCTCCTACGTAAAAGTAGGACTTGGCTATTTCTCTTGGCGGTATTAGGATATTGGCTGTCAATAGTACATATTCAGGCTGATTTGTTTTGATATCTTCAATAGTGTATTGGATGTATTTTGTATTCTTGTTATTTTTATAATTGGCAGACATAGAGACTTCAGTATCTTTTTGTTCGTCTTTAATTAGGATTGACGCATTTTCTTGTTTTGGTGATGGTGGTGCCCAGTTCCAGATGTTGTTTATTAAAGCATAGGATTGCCCTTTTGGTGCTTTGGGATATGATATGGTTTGTATCATATTATCCGATGGGGAAAACAAGCTAATAATATCACCATTATTATTTAACGATATAGAAAGTTGTTTGTCTGTAATTATAATATATTCATAAGGTTTGAATGATAGTGTGATTTTTTGTAATTTGCCTGATGCATCTTTTATTTTAAACTCTCCAGAGACAGCCTGTTTCGAGTTGTTGTATATTTCTATCCATTCATTGTCGTCATCAGGATTAGGCATAATTTCAGTGATTTGAACAGAGGTGTAATCCTTTTCTTCATCTGTATTTATCTCTTTATCAATGCTTGGGGTTTTGTTTTGGTTGTCAGAAGGGTATGGATTATTTTTATCTTCTTTATAACTTATTGTTTCCTCTTTTTTTTCAAAATTTGGTGTATATATATTTTCTTTGCCGGGTGTGGGTGTCAATGTCCAGACGTAGCCATCCTCAGAGAAAATCAGGCTTTCACCCTCAGGCGCCTGAGAATACTCGATTTTAGATATAAGATTTTTATTTTTATCATAGATGTATACTGTTTCTGATGAATTATTAAGTGATATGTTAGTTATATCCTTATAAAAAACATAGAATCCTCCCGGGTTTATCAGAGTGTTGACAGAGTTTTTTGAGGTTATTTTGAATTCTTTTTTTAGATCTTTGATTATCCATCCTGTGAGGTCAATTGTTTTTGTATCTACATTTTTTATTTCTATCCATTCTTGAATATCTTTCCCCGCAGGGTTGGGAAAAATTTCTGATATGATTATTTTTCCGGATCGAGCGAAATCTGATTCTGCAGGTATAGGTGATAATTGTTTGTCGTAGGTAGATTCAAAATCTCCCCCCAGTTGTTCTGTGTTTTGTGATTTGGGGGTTGGTGTTGATATATAAAAATCTTTTTTGTTATTTCCTGTAGACGATTTTCTATTTAGAGTATATCCATATGGAGGTGTAGAAGCTGGTGTTTGTAAATATTCATAAGCATTACCCCATCCAACCATGTCCACAATATCTACATCAGATTTGCTTTCTATAAGAGTTTGGTTTTTCACCAGATATATGGTACCTCCTTTATTTGACAAAGAAAACGATGAATGCACCATATCTGATAGATGGTTTTGAGTATAGTCTTTATGGGTTATGAGATAGAAGTTGGACGGAAGTATGGAGGCACCTTTAGGAAAGTTTTTCTTATATATTTTTCCAGATTTTGATCTGTATTGAATAGACCATTCTGATAGATCAATTGTATCCAACGATGAATTAAATAGTTCGATGTATTCATCATTAGCATATTCACCTTGGATTAGAATTTCATTTATATATATTTCTTGGGCAAACAAAAAAGAAGGATAGAAAAAAACAAAAAATAAAATCAATTTTACTATTTTTTTACCCATCATCAGGAAAAGCTTTTTTGTTCCACTTTATAAGTTTATGTATTTGATGTGCAACTTTGTTGGGGTTGGAGACTTCTTCAAACACAAATCTTTGAATAGTGCCGGCTGTCTGAATATAAACATTACCATAGTTAAAGAAATGAGGAAGAAAGCCCTTCTGTTCTGTAGTTATATCCTGAATTCTGTTTAGTTTTTGCTCAGCAACGGTTCTGTTAAAAAGATCCTCAAGTTCTATGTTTAATATTCTTTGATTAGTTACAATCCAGACGTCAAGATAGTAATCCAGAAAAGCCCTGTAGAAAAATAGCCATATGTATAGATAATATCCGAAAGCCAGCAGTGTAAGCACAGCTACACCTTCATCAGTGTCTACAATATGTGGAAAAATGAAATCAATTATAAATATTTTTGCAAATATTGGCAGGATAGCAAGCAGGAGATATCTTAATATAATAAAGAAAAAAATTACAAAATCCCTTCTTAGGACAAGAATAACTTCTTCATTTTTTAATTGATTTGGAAGTTTATCCAGCTGCAGCATAGTTATATAAACAATGATAAAATGTCTATTTTTTCATTCCAGTCGATTGTACTAATAAACATAAATGACACACCTATTATTATTAGAGATACAACTATATAGATAATCATGACTATTATATTTGTTTTATTTGCTAGTCCAAATTTTACAGCATGGAATATATTGAAAAAAGAGAAGATAACCCAAAAAAATAAAAAAATAAGATAGGCAAATAGAAATATTTTAAGACTGACCTCCATATTTAGAATAATTTATTGTCTTCATTATTGTATTCATAACCTAAATGTTTATAGGCTTGATATGTCGCTATTCTGCCACGTGGGGTCCTTTCCAAAAATCCTATTTGCATGAGAAATGGCTCATATACATTTTCTATGGTGGATATCTCTTCTCCTGTTGTAGCTGCTATAGTTCCTATGCCGACAGGTCCCCCGTTGAATTTCTCTATAATTGTTTTAAGTATTTGTCTGTCTGTGACATCTAGCCCCAGATGATCTATATCCATGTGTTCAAATGATTCCATACATATATCGTAATCTATATTTCCATTTCCTATAACTTGAGCATAATCACGTATTTTTTTTAGCAACCTGTTGGCAATGCGTGGTGTTCTTCTACTTCTTTTGGCAATTTCCAATGCAGATTGCTCGTCAATATAGATATTGAGTATTTTGGCCGATCTTTGTATTATTTTTTTTAACTCCTCATAAGTATAATACTCCAGTTTCCAAATATCTCCAAATCTATCTCTCAGTGGTGAAGAAAGAAGAGATAGTTTGGTGGTAGCTCCAATTAAAGTAAATCTGGGTATATCTATTCTAATACTTTTTGCAGAAGGTCCTTTGCCTACCATAATATCAAGGGCATAATCTTCCATACTAGGATAGAGTATTTCCTCTATTGTTTTATTGAGCCTGTGTATTTCATCTATAAAAAGCACATCTCCTTCTTCAAGATTGGTTAAAATAGCAGCCAGATCTCCTGACTTTTCTATAGCTGGTCCTGATGTGACTTTTATATTTGTATTCATTTCTCTGGAAATTATGTGAGCAAGTGTTGTTTTTCCAAGCCCCGGTGGACCGTAGATTAATATATGATCTATAACTTCGCCTCTTTGTTTTGCTGCTTTAATGGATATGTTTAGTGTTTTTTTAATTTTTTCCTGACCTATAAATTCACCTAATTTTTGGGGGCGAAGAGTTTTGTCAAGCTGGATATCGTCCTGATTGAATGTGCTATCTGTTATCTTCATAATTTTTGTTTAAATTTAGCTAAAAATTATATATTTGACCCTCCAGCCCTTGACATAATTTTAAATATATGATAATATGGCTCGTCAACCTGATAACGTTCATTTAAAGTATAAACGCCTATTTTAGTGGTCAGGCACGACGAGCATGGGGACTATTGTTAGGGTATGCCGGAGCAATCTGGTATTCTCCTTTACAATAGTTTTCTTGCCTGACCGCTAAAGTAGGGGTTGGTAGTTTTAAACCCCTAAGGTGAGGTATATATAAGCTCGACCTAAAAAACTCGTTCGTCATCTAATATCAAGCTTATACAAAAAAAATCAAAATTCCCACTCCCTATCCCTTTCCCTACCTTTCAACTCCCCGTCCTACTTAAAAACCTCACCTTCGGGGTTTAGAACTACCACCTTTTTATTCCTTGTTTTTACTTTTTAATATAACAGCTTTGGTTTCGCTTTGAGGTAGATTTTCTTCTTTAATTTTTAGCTTGTCTGTAATCTCTGTATTTTTTTCACCAATGTGTTTAATAAAGTCTTCAGCATAATTTTTGGCATGAGGATAAGAGATAATTCCCTTGCTTTTATAAGCTACGGGTATAACAATTCGTGGTTCTATTTGATTGATTATTTTGAATGCTTCCTCAGGAGCAAATACATCACCACCTCCAACAGGAACGAACATGATATCAATACCGTTGAAGAAATCAATTCGTTTTTCTGTAGATGAGATATTTTTTGACATCCCTATCAAGCCTATCTTTATCCTTTCTACATCTATAGATACCAGATATGATTCAGAATTATTATCTATTTCAGTTACTTGAATATAAGAATTGGATACATCATACTCTCCCGGTTTGTTTATCACTATAAGTTTTTTGTCTTTTGGTTTGACAACATCTATATTATTACAGTGTTCGTTGGTGGGATTGGTTATTATAACAACATCACCCTTGGTTATAGGAGTTTTTTTAATATTTTTAAATTTATTAAAAGGGTTGATGATAATATTTACTGTGTTGCTGTTTATTTGAGTTTCTATGTTTAGATAGTAGATTCCTAAATTGGTGATTTTCATATCTTATTGGTTATTTTTGACAATTATTTACAGTAAAAGTAAATCAATTAGTGCGTCTTGTAATGTATGACTGTTTTTGTAGAATATGTTTTGGATGGACGGTTAATTCTTTCCAAATATCGTACTTTCAACCATGTTCTTTAATGTGTTTTTTGTTCATTCCGCCTCCATTTGTTTTTCTTCATTAGAGATCCAGTATCACTTAATTATTTGTAGTCAGAGTTTTTTGTTTTTTTTGGATATGTTTGTCTTAATTTTATTTTATTATAGAGTAGTTTTTATGTTTTGTAAACTTTGTTTTGTAGTTTAAAATTTCAAGACCAATTTTATTTTTATATATGAGTATTAGATTTAATATTTTTGTTAAATTTTAAATTAATTAATTTCTATAATTTTCGTCATTGACATATACTTGCAAAGTAGATATACTATAATGCAGTTAATCTATAAATTTTATAATTAATTTTATAATTAATTTTTTATGCCAAATACAAAACAACAGACAAAACACCCAATGGATAGTGTAGTATCAACATATATAGCAAAGAAAATTCCAAAATTGTATGATTTTGTAACATGCAAAGTTGTAAAAGTAAGCAAAAATGAGGTTATTTTGGAAATTCCGGGACTTACAACCGGTGTTGTCAGGGGTTGGGAGATTTATGATGAGTCAGGTCAGATAGATATATCTAAATTAAAAGAAGGAGACGAAGTGCAGGCGGTGGTTATAGATGTTGAGAATGAAAAGGGAATGATTGAGCTTTCTTTCAGATTGGTGGGCCACCAGAGAGCTTGGGATAATTTGAGAAAACTAAAAGAGACTCAGGAGGTGGTAGAAGTAAAAGCCATAGAGGCGAACAAAGGAGGCATGATAATTGAGATGGGAAGAATATTGGGATTTTTGCCAGTATCTCAGCTTAACCCCGAACATTATCCCAGAGTATCAGAAGGAAATAAAAATAAAATTTTAGAAAAATTAAAACAGTATGTAGGAGAGACATTTAGGGTTGTGGTTATAGATGTGGATGAGAAGGAACAAAAACTTATTGTTTCTGAAAAAGCCGCCAATCTGGATAAGCATAATAAATACCTTTCTTATTATAAGGTAGGTGAAGAGATAGAGGTGACAGTAACAGGGGTGGTTGATTTTGGACTTTTTGTGGAACTTCCTTTAAAAGATGAATTCAAGGATAAAGAGGATGCACCCAAGAAAATAGAAGGACTGGTACATATTTCAGAAGTTTCTTGGCAAAGGGTTGATGATATAAAAAAGATGTATAAGGTAGGAGATAAAGTGAAAGCCAAAATTATGACTATTCAGGATGGTAGGGTGACCCTGTCTATTAAGAGATTAAAAGAAGATCCTTGGAAAAATGTGGATAAGTATTATAAAGTTGGTCAGCAAGTAAAGGGAAAGGTTATTCAGATAAGTACATATGGAGCATTTGTAGAACTCGATCATGATATTCACGGGCTTGTACATGTATCTAAGCTTGGAAGCGAAGAAGAAAAGGCATCACTTGAGGTAGGTAAAGAATATGACTTCAAAATTATAAATATAGAGCCTTCTGAGAGGAGGCTTGGCCTTGCTAAAATCTAATATAGATATATATGAATAATTTGATAAAAAATATTTTTGTTATTACACTTGTTTTTTTGGTATTGGCTTTTTTGTTTAATAATGTCAATATCTCGAAAAACAAAGTAGAGAATATAAATCTCTCTCAACTTTCTCAACAGATCAAAGAAGGAAAAGTAGATAAAATAGAAGTTGATGGAAGTAATTTGAATATTACACTTAAAGATGGTAGTAGACAAACAGCATATAAAGAGCAAGGAGAATCTATAGTTACTATTTTATCTAGTTTAGGAGTGGAGTCTGATGAGCTTAGAAAAGTATCTCTGGAGATTAAAAAACCTTCACAAACTTCAATATGGTTTACAGCTATTATACCAACCCTCCTTCCCTTGATCATTATAGGTTTTTTGATTTATTTTATGGCAAAACAGGTACAGGGTTTTAATCAAAAGGCACTTACTTTTAGTCAAAGCGCAGGAAGAGAAGTTAGGAGAGGGAGAGATAGAGTAACTTTTAAGGATGTGGCAGGTGCAAAAGAAGCCAAGGAAGAACTTATGGAGATTGTTGATTTTTTGAAGGGCCCTGATAAATTTATATCTTTTGGTGCTAAGGTTCCCAAGGGGGTGCTCTTGGTTGGCCCCCCCGGAACAGGTAAAACTTTGCTTGCCAAAGCTGTGGCTGGAGAAGCAGATGTACCTTTTATAAGTATTTCAGGATCAGAGTTTGTCGAAATGTTTGTAGGTGTTGGTGCTGCAAGAGTTAGGAGTTTGTTTCAAAAAGCAAAAAAACAGGCACCTTCCATAATATTTATAGATGAAATAGATGCAGTGGGTAGAAGAAGAGGTGCAGGTCTTGGTGGATCCCACGATGAAAGAGAACAAACATTAAATCAGATACTGGTGGAGATGGATGGTTTTGATACTAAAACTAATGTAATAGTTATGGCTGCTACAAATAGACCAGATGTACTTGATCCAGCGCTTTTGAGGCCCGGTAGGTTTGATAGAAGAGTTGTAATTGATTTACCCGATATAAATGAAAGAGAAGAAATTCTGAAAATACATGCAGCGAATAAACCTTTATCTGATGATGTAGATCTTAGAAGGGTTGCAGAGAGAACGTCTGGATTTTCAGGAGCAGATTTGGCTAATCTTCTCAATGAGGCAGCCATATTAGCAGTTAGAAGAGGTAAACAGAAGATTGAGCAAAGTGAGGTTTTGGAAAGTATAGAAAAGGTAATGCTTGGACCTGAAAGAAAGAGCAGGGTTTTGAGTGAACAAGAAAAGAAAATAACTGCTTACCATGAGGCAGGACATGCTCTGGTTGCACACAGTCTTCCACATACTGATCCTGTACATAAAGTATCTATTGTATCCAGAGGATCAGCAGGTGGATATACATTAAATGTTCCAGAACAGGACAAGAGACTGCATTCAAGACAGGAGTTTATAGAAAGAATATCTGTAATGCTTGCAGGTCATGCGGCTGAAAAAATTGTTTTTGGTGATGTTACTACAGGCGCAAGCAATGATTTGGAGAGAGCAACGTCTCTTGCCAAGAGTTTGGTTACCCGGTTTGGTATGAGTGAAAAACTTGGTCCCAGAACTTTTGGCGAATCTGAAGAATTTATATTTTTAGGTAAAGAGATTCACGAACAGAGAGATTACTCAGAGGAGACAGCTAAACTCATAGATATGGAGGTATCCAATATTATTTCTCATGCTTATAATACTGCCAAAGAGATTATAAAGAAGAGAAGAAAAGATTTGGAAAATATAGTGGATAAACTTCTAAAAGAAGAAACTATAGAGAAAGAGGAGTTTGAAAAGATAGTGGGACCAAAGGCTACTATTCAAGCAACCGTCAGCTAGATTGATACATATTTTCGTATTATTATATTCGTATTATTTATATGTGTATTATGGATATAAAAAACACAGACCCTAACATCTGTGTTTTTTTATTTTAACACTCTATTTTAACATTTAACTCACTTTCTTTATGCCAGATACTCAAACCAAAACCTGCCAATCCTGCAACAACAGCTCTACATTGAGAAATTCTAAATACGAAATTTTAAATACTAAACAAACCATAAAATAATTATTCAATTTTCAAACCATAACAACTAAAACCAAACCATATGTCTGATATAAGTACTCAAACCACAATTCAAAAAACCTGCCAATCCTGCCAAAACAATTTCATTATCACTTCTGAAGATATAGACTTTTACCATAAAATCCAAGTTCCTTTCCCTACCTTCTGTCCTGAGTGTAGAATGATAAGAAGAATGGCACACTATCCCAATTTTTTTACCAATTTATATAAAAGAAAATGTAATGCGACCGGCAAAAATTTAATATCCATTTTCCCTACTACATGTCCTTTTCCTATTTATAGTAAAGAATATTGGTGGTCTGACAATTGGGATCCACAACAATATGCTCAAGATTATGACTTTGAAAAACCTTTTTTTGAGCAATTTAAAAACCTTTTATACAGAGTTCCACAACCACACAATCGCAAGATTGACTCAGTCAATTGTAATTTTTGCTGTGTTATTTCTAATTCTTATAATTGTTATTTGAGTATCGGTAATTATTTAACTAATTGTTATTATTTGTATGGAGGATATACTTCTAGTCAATGTTTGAATTCCTCTATTGTTTTAAATTCAGAGATCTGTTATGAGTGTTTTAACATTGAAAAGTGTTATCAATTGTTTTTTAGTTCTTATTGTTATGAGTGTATAAACTCATATTTTCTTTTGAATTGTAGGAATTGTGCAGACTGTTTTGGATGTATTAATTTAAGAAATAAACAGTATTATATTTTTAATAAAAGATATAAAAAAGATGAGTATTTTAGAGAAGTGAGTCGAATATTAGATTCGTTTGGAAATTTTGGTAATTTGGAATTGTTTTATGACAAAATTAGAAGATGGGAAAAAACCCAGATACATCGTTATGCTCGAGTCATTAATTCTCAAGATGTTTCCGGCGACAATATTCAAAATTCTAAAAATTGTCACTATTGTTTTGATGTCTTTGATGTAGAGAATTGTAAATTTGTAACATTATCAGGTTTGAAGTTAAATAATTCTTATGATTTATATGATTCTGGAATGAAATGTGAATTGATTTATGATAGTATTGGTCTTAGCAAGGATTCATATAATTCTAAATTTAATATCTTAAGTTGGGGATTAATAGACTCAGAATATAATGTTATATCTTACAACTGCTCCAACTGCTTTGGCTGTGTAGGACTAAGAAACAAATCCTACTG
>WFTA01000066.1 GCA_015485715.1 Patescibacteria group bacterium | reverse complement strand
GTTATAAAGGATGAAGAAATTTCAAAATCATTTCGCATTGTTTGGCAAATGATTTGGGATAAAATTTAATTCTTTCAAAACTTGTGTTGAAACACGTACACCAAAAACACTTGTTTATAAAACTAAAAAAAATATCTTTTAATATTTTTATTTTTAATCCTGTTGTGAACTATAACATCAGGATAAAGAAGATTAAGATTGTACTTTTTAACCAATCTTAAAATTATTTTATTAAGATATTTTTGATAGTCATTATTTTGAGAAAGATAAAATTTATCCCAAAATTTCTTATCAGTATCTTTCAACTCATTTATCATTCTCTTTTTAATATATAGTGACAGGTTTATATGCTCTACATACACATCCCTTGTTCCTGCTTTATAAATACTTTTGAAGACACTCTCCAGATTTCCAACCTCATCTGCATAATGCGGAAGCAGAGGTCCTACAAACGCATAAGTGTTTATACCTTGTCTGTTTAATAACTCTAATGTTTTTATACGAGAAGACGCGCTGGGTGCAAATTTTTCAAAATATCTTGATATTTTATCATCAGCTGCAGTTACTGTAATACCTACTTGAAGATTGCGAATACTTTTTAAAAGAGAAACCACTTTTAAAACACCGGGAGATTTGGTTAAAATAGACACATTTCCCTCAAAACCAAAATCTGCCAAAACTGACAAACACTTTTGAGTAAGTCTATATCTAGACTCTGCAGCTTGAAACGGATCTGTCACAGAACTAAACAGAATCTTCTTTCCCTTTCCTTTGTTCTTAAATTTTTCTAATTCTTTTTTCAGCAAATCAGGGGTGTTTACTTTAGCATATACATAACTGCCCCACTCATCCACACTTCTGCCTACCATCCTGCCCATAAAACTTGCATAACAATAGCTACAGGCAAAACCGCAACCAACATAGCAATTAACTACATAATCAACACTGGGGAGCCTTGATTTTACCAGTGCTGATTTAACTTTTATTTCCTTAATTGTCATAGTTATACTTTAAAAAATTTGGCCATGGATGCTAAAAGATAAATTGTTTTTTTATAAACCAAATCAAGGGTGAGAGGATAATTTACTATTTTTAAAGTTTTATTGCCTCCAAACTGTATTTTAAATCTGGTAATCCCTTTCCATGATTTGTTTCCACCAGACATATCTACACCCCACAAATCATAGAACCTATATCCTCTGCTGCGTGCCTCTTTAATTGCTTCAAAATGCAGAAAATGCGATGGAAAATATTTCCTATACTCATAATCCATTCCTCCATGCAGATAAAACATACAATTACCAAAATATATATTCATAATCCCGGCTGCCACCACACTGCCTACATAAGCTCCCCACAACCTTATATCCAAATCCCTGCTTTTTATAGATAAAATATTTTTATAGTGATCACGTGGGAAAATCTTAATACCCTGCCTCCTGCTTGTTTTAAGGAGCAAATCGTAAAAATCATCAAAGCTAATCTCTCTAAATTCAACTTTTTTCTGGATTGCTTTTTTTATATTGTATCTCATTTTTGGATGCATGTGAGAAAGTATATATCTCTCGTCCTGACTGATATCCAAAATTACACTTTGATGTGGTGGATGCAATTTAGTTAAAATTTTAGGTTTTATAAACCCATCTCTTAAAACATCTTCCACCAGACTTGTCCGTAGGAAAACAGTGTTTTTATCTTTTATGTTTTCTGCTATATGTGATAACAAAAAATTAAAAATCTCCTGCTTATCTTTAGATGATAGATATCCCCTTTCAATATCCAGATAATTAAAATTAAAAAAAAGCTTTTTTTTAACCACCTGACATATTCCTACAAGTTCATTATCATATATTCCCAGTCTGTAAACCTGTCTTCCCTTTTTTTTATTAAATTCTCCCCACTCCCAGCTTAATAAAAAATTGGACACATCCTGATGCGCAAACAAAAAGTCATTCCACAAATCTTTATCTGTAATTGTATCTATCCTATATCCTTTCATTTAAATTTATTTTAATAATTTTATTCCTTGATGTTTTTCCTTTAATTATCTCAATCAAACTTTGAGGCATGTCAAACTTTTCGGACAAAAACTTAATAAGCTCCTTGTTGGCTTTACCACCTTCTGGCAAACTTTTCAAATACACTTTAAAACTATTACTACCAGTCTCTTCTATTTTCTGATGTCCACTTTTAGGAACTACCTTAACTTTTATAATCATATCCCTGTTTAAAATATTCGTACAATTCCTGAAAAGCATACTCACGGGCTGCAAAAAAAATCTTTGATGTAGCGTCCCACTCATCACTAAATCCGTTTACCACTCTGCATCCTGCTTCCTCCAATACAGCAGCCATCCCACCCACATCCCATAAATTAGCATCTACAACTATGACAGCATCGTATACTCCTTCTAAAATCTCCATAAAACTCACTGTTGTAGGATACTGCATTTTTACTACTTCAACATTATCTACTGATTTAAATATATCTATATATTTATTTCTCCTTTTTATCCAGACAGGATTTGAAGATGAAATAAGCAAAACTTTATATTTATCTTTTCTATGAGATTGAAGATAAAATCTTTTATTATTTAGGTATACTCCTTCATTTTTAAGAGCACTGTACATCTTATCCAGAAGAGGAGCATAAACCACTCCTAAAAATGGTTTGTTTTTGTAAAAAAGGCCTATAGATATAGACCAAGCCTGTCTCTGCTCTATATAATGTCTTGTTCCGTCTATAGGATCTATAACCCACATCCAATCACTGTGCCTGTCTGTATATCCTGCTTCTTCTGTTAATATAGAATGAGCAGGAAATTTATCAGATATTTTCTTAACAATACTATTATTTATATCAACATCGCATATACTTACAGGAGACCTGTGTCCATCAATGGTTTTGTACTTTACATCCTCTTTTTTAAGACCATAAAAACACTTAACAGCTTTTTTAGCCTCATCTGTAGCAGTAGTACGAGCGAATTCAAATAAATCAAACTTATTATATTTTTCATCAAACATACTTATAAATCAATAATTTCTATCTTATTTGTTCTCGGATTGTATATACCAAAACTGGGATTATCTTTGATATTGCACATATTTCCCGGATTTGCAAGTAAAACTTTCCTATTTTTTGCTTTTATATACTGCATAGACCTTATATGTGTATGTCCATAAAATACAGCACTGTATTCTCCAGTGCAGGCAAGTCCATAAGCTAATTTAGGATAATGTTGTATAGCTATCTTTCTTCCATGTAGCGTGAACTCTCCAATGTCTTCATGAAAAAAATAAACCCTGCTTTTATACTCCTGCACTATCTTATCCATCAAATATATATCACCATCTACATTTCCTTTTATCAAATAAATCTTACCTTTATAATTATCAAGAATATATTTTAATGTTATAGGAGCACACACATCTCCACAATGAATTAAAACTTTTGTATTCATCTTTTTCAAAATCCTGCACAATTTCCCAATATTCTCCCAACTGTCATGTGTGTCAGATATAACAACTATAGAATTATCATTTATCTTCTTCATATTAAAAATTATCATTTACTCTTAATTCTCTGATAAGACATATATGCCGCTCCTACCACACCTGCCTTTGATCCAAGTCTGGAATATTTTATCTTTACTTTCTGGATATTAGGATAAGGCAGATACTTCCTGTAGTTTTTCTTTGCTTTTTCTGTAAGCGCCTTAATCTTTCCTATACCCCCTCCTATAACTATCACATCTGGATTGAGTATAGTTATCATATTTGCTATGCTTATTGCCAAATATTTTGCCATAGTATCAAATACCTGTCTTGCATATTTATCTCTTGAATAATATAATTTCTCAATCTCAAAAGTATTTTTTCGTCTGCCTGTGTATCTTCTATACATCATTTCCATAGCTCTTCCTGATACATATGATTCAAAGCATCCTTTTTGCCCGCAATTCCACCTCTCACCGTCCGGATTTGCTATAGAATGTCCAAATTCCACGGCTGTGAATGTTGAACCGTGATATATTTTTCCATCTATAACCAACCCTGCACCAAAACCAGTTCCTATAGCAATTCCTGCAACTATATTATAATTTTTTCCTGCACCAAATACAGCTTCTCCCAAAGTAAAACAGTTTACATCATTCTCCATAACTACAGCAACTTTAAACCGCTTTCTTATCACATCTGCCAGATTAAAATTATTCATACCCTTAGGCATCATAGTTGTTTTTACCACAACCCCTTTTTCACTATCAATAGCTCCCCTTATGGCAATACCTATACTACTAACATTTTCTCCTTCAGGATATATACTCTCAATGGCGAATAATATATTGTCCAAAACCACTTTTTTGCCCTTCTTTGCATCTGTCTTGCACTCAAAATACTTAACCAATTTGTAAGAAGAAGAAAAAAGTGCTGATTTTATAGTTGTACCTCCTATATCCACACCAATATACATAAAAATGTGATGAAAATTACTTATTAGTATTTACTAATCACCTGTATTTATTATATACTAATTTAATATTAAAATAAATTATAATTAAACAAATAATATTATGGCAGAAGTAATACTAACAGATCAAAACTTTGATGAAGAAGTAACCAACTTTAAAGGAGTAGTTTTGGTTGATTTTTGGGCTGAATGGTGCGGGCCTTGCAGAATACAAGGACCTATTATAGAAGAGTTGGCACGAGATTTTGAAGAAAATGAAAATGTAAAAATAGCTAAGCTTAATGTAGATGAAAATCCTCAAACAGCTCAAAAATTCCAAATAATGAGTATTCCTACTTTAATAATTTTCAAGGATGGACAACCCCAAGAAGGTGTTGTTGGTGTAAATCCAAAAGAAGTCCTGATGACCAAAATAAATAATTATCTTTAACCATCAACAACACTATGGCTTTATGTATCTTCTCAAAATCTCTAGGACAATTCTAAGATTAATCAATTCCTGTTTTTTGAAATTTCCTTTTTATTGGGAGGAGATTTTTTGGTAAATTAAATTCCTCAATAAGGCGTAAAACAATCTGCACAAACTCACTATTTTCTACTATTCTGTGTATCCCCGGAACGTCTCTTTCAAGAGCTATCTTGAGAATCTCAAGATATCTTAGCACTTCCTCCCTGTATCTTTCCTTATCTTTTTCTATATGCATCTTCAGATGTTTCCTGAGTTTTTGTCTTCTATTATCACCTCTTCTTGCACGTGGTACTCTTATTTTAGCGTCGTCCTGAAATACAATTCCAAAATTCATTATCCGCCTTTTAACAGTTTTCATTATATCTTGTGCTGGAATTATCAGAAAATTTAATAAATCCGTGTTTGAAGTATTTAATACATCCTCGCCCTTGTTTAAAAAATTTAAATTCTTGATTAGAAAGTTTAATAAATCCTTAAAATTC
>WFTA01000065.1 GCA_015485715.1 Patescibacteria group bacterium | reverse complement strand
TCCTTTGGAAGGTAAACACCCCAGGCGGATAAAAATTGGACAATGACAAAGTATTGATTTTTTATATTTATTAGTTGGTTTGAAAATTGAAAATTGTTAAATTTGAAAATTATTTTATGATTGTTTTATTGCTATTTTAATAAATTCTGTAAAGAGTGGATGTGGATTTAGAGGGCGTGCTTGGAATTCAGGATGAAACTGGCAACCTACCATAAAAGAATGATTTTTAATCTCTATAATTTCTACCAGATCCTGATCAGTATTTACCCCTGCTATATGAGCTCCTTTTTCTTCAAATATACTTCTGTATTTATTATTGAACTCATATCTGTGTCTGTGCCTTTCCACAATCACAGGATTATGTGGTTTTATCCATTTAGTTGAGAGATAAGCTCTATAAGATATAGAATTTTTATCAAGCAGACATTTGTATCCTCCAAGCCTCATACTTCCTCCATAGTCCTTTTGCTTTAATTTTTCTTTTTGTGCAGGTATGATGTGTATGATAGGATATTTTGTTTTGGTGTTGAATTCTTCACTGTGAGCATTTTTTAATTTCAGCACATTACGGGCAAATTCTATGGCCATAATCTGCATGCCAAGACATAATCCAAAGTAAGGAATATTATTCTCTCTACAAAACTGCGCTACTTTTATCTTACCCTCTACTCCCCTTTTCCCAAATCCTCCGGGAACAACTATACCATCAAAATCAAAAAGTTCTTTTAGAGATTTAGGATTTTTTTCGTATTCCTCTACATCAAGCCAGACAAGATCCAGCTTTCTGTTCAGATGCCATGCTGAGAATTTCAAAGCTTCAATAACTGATATATATGAATCAGCAAGTATAAACTTGCCTGTGGTAAAGTATTTTCCTGCTATACCTATTTTAACACTCTTTTTGATTCTTTTTACCTTATCCAGCCATTTTCTCCAGTCTTTCATATTTACTTTACGCGGTTTAAGATTAAGCTTAGTTAATATTTTGATATCAAGCTTCTCTTTTTTAAAGTTAAAAGGCACTTCATATATGTTGCTGCAATCAGGTGCAGATATAATATCTTCTTCATGCATATTGCACATAAGAGCTATTTTCTCTTTCCTTTTTCTATCAAGAGGTTTTTCTGATCTGCCTAAAATAATATCGGGCTGGATTCCCGATGAGTTTAATAATCTGACAGCGTTTTGGGTAGGTTTGGTCTTCATCTCCCCTACTGTACTGGGGATAGGTAGGTATGATACCATAATAAAAAGAACATTGTCAGGATTTTTAAGGCGCATCATCCTTCCGGCTTCTAAAAATAAAATATTTTGGTATTCTCCTATAGTACCTCCAACTTCTATTAGAGTAATCTCAGCATTGTTTTCTTTTTGTGCTTTTTTAATAAGATTAATGATTTCCAAAGGTGTATGGTAGAAAAACTCAACACATTTTCCTCCATATTCCAATTTTCTTTCTTTATCAAGTACTTTTTTAAATACTCTTCCAAGGGTCATGTAATTTACAGAATATATATTCTGATTTAAAAATCTCTCATAGTTTCCTATATCCTGATCGGTTTCATCTCCGTCCATAGTAACAAACACCTCCCCATGCTCTACAGGATTCATAGTCCCTGCATCTATGTTTAAATATGGATCAGCTTTGATAATTGTCACCTTAAATCCTCTACTTTGAAGAAGTCTGCCTATAGATGCTGTAGAGACACCTTTCCCTACACTAGACATTACACCTCCGACTATAAAAATAAATTTCGGAGTTACCTCCGGAATTCTGACATTGTGTCTCATAAATCAAATTTAAACGTAAATTGGATTTTTATTTAGTATATCATTTTTATTTTAACTTTATAAATTTTAATTGTGGATAAATTCATTTCTTTGTTTATATGATTATTTTATGGTATAATAAAATTATATTATTATTTGTGATTATATTGCATATGTCTAAAATACATAAAATTAGTATATACATTATCTTTTCCTTCCTTTTATTATGGTTTGCTGGCAGTATAAGTGCCAAAAATACAGCTCTATTGCTTTCTTTTTCAGATTCTTTACCACAGATGCAATCTAGCAAGACCAATACAAAAGACAATTCAGATAAATTTTTAAATTCTAAAAACGAAATGGAAAACAATGCAAGATCTGATAACGCTCCTGTTTCTGATGAAGTTGATTCTGATATGCAGGATATGCAGTCTAATTCGGATATTAATAATATAGACAATCAGGCAGAAAAAGAATCGAGAGATAACAGCAAGATCAATACAGAGCCCGACAACAATACATCTATTCTGAGAAATCCTGAACCAGAATCAGAGAATCAGGACAAATCATCCATCTCACCCAATAATAAACAGAATACAGAAAATATACCCCAAGATAATATTGATAACGATGTCACAGCTCAAAAAAAACCTGCTGTAGAAATCCTGAAACCTCAAAATGGATCTACTGTTGATGATAATTTTGAAGTCAGGGTTTTAGCTAGAACACATATGAATAAACTATCGTTATATCAGGTTGAAATGATAAATCCTGAATCTTATAATAAGTCAAGCCAAAGAAGAATTATCAACCTTGAATACTCAGGAGATTATTGGATAGGTGTTGTAGAGATCCAAAACTTCAAAAATGGTATTTATCATTTTATTGTTGAGGGTGTATCTGATGATGGCAATATCTATACAAGCTCTGTGTTTTGGGTAAACATACAAAAGATTGAGGAAGATGAAGAATCAATGGGAAACATTGAAGGTATACCAAAGAAAACAGTGGTCACCGATATAAGAGAGATAGAAGAGGAAATGGAAAAAAAGAATAATGTTATTTTAGATAAAGACAATAAAGAAAGAGGGGAGAAAAATAATATAATCGAAAATGATAGAAAGAATGATGAAATTGTCAGGAAGATAGAAGAAATAGAAAAAAAAGAAAAGGAAATTAAAAGAAAAGAGTATCAAGAAAATCAAGATAAAAAAGAAAGAGCTCAAGAGTACCCGGATGACAATCAAGAAGTTAATAGATTAGAAAATCTTGAAAAAGACAAGCAAGAAATCTCTGATATAGATATGGCAGATAGAAAAGATGAAAATAATAATCAACCAGAGGGTAATATTGTTAGGGATGATAATAAAATATTTCAAGATTTTTATTTTAAAATAAGTGATCTGTGTATAGAGGCAGGGTTTAATGATAAGGATGAATGTCTTAACTTTTTCGAACAACCTGATATATGTAAAGGGCTTAATGAAGAACAATGCAGAAACCTTATAAAAGAAACATTTTTAAGTGACTTTATTCCAAAAGAAGAAAAACAAAAAATAGATCAAGAGATCAGAAATATTGCGGGATATAATTTAAACATTAATTTTACAGACGAAAAGGACGATATAGAAATAATAATTAGAGATAAAGACAGGGTTAATGACAATAAAAATAAAGAGATAAAAAACTTTGTTGAAAAATATATACCAATAGATGTAAGAAGGGAAAAAGAAGTTAATCTTATAGTATTGGGCACCAAATCAGAGACAGACAAAACAATTCCTGCTGTTATTGCCTTTGATGATGATAATGATAAAATTCCCAATGATACTGAAATACGGTTAGGAACAGACCCTTACAGTAAAGATACTGATAATGATGGATATGATGATTATACAGAAATTATAAATGGATATAATCCTTTGGGAAGTGGCAAAATAAATCAATCCATATTAAGGTCCCTTTCAAGTGTTGATTTAGCTATCATTAATCATCGTAATTTGGAGCAACCAAAAGAACAGGGAGAGATTACAGATGTTTTGAAAGTAGAAAAAATTGATAATCTAGAAAAAGAAAACAAGAATTCCATAGTCTTAAAAGGTAAGGGATATCCTTTTAGTGTTGTAACTATCTATATATATAGTCAGCTGCCGCTTGTTATGACCACCAGCGTCGATGCTAACGGCAACTGGGTTTATACACTTGATAACAATCTGGCAGATGGTTCGCACCAAGTGTATGTTACTGTAAACGATAATACAGGAAAAGTAAGATTTAAGAGTAATCCTGTATTCTTTTTCGTCAAAGAAGCAAAAGCTGTCACAAGAGAAGAATTTTTAAACACAGCGAGCAAAGAAATTGTTGATAGACCCACGCGCAATTTTTATTATTATATAGCAGGTACAGTAATACTTATATTAATTTTAATAATCCTCTATCTTATGTTGATTAGGAAAAATGCTATGCAGAAAATTGATAGACAAGATTAGTAATTATGGAGAGCAAAGGATTTATAAAAAATAATTTAGAAGTTGTATATGCTATACTGCTTATCCTTCTGATACCTTTAATAATTATAATAAATAGTCTTTATACGACAAAATTTTATAAAGAAGCTATAGATGATTCTATAAACCGTCAAGTACTTGAAACAGGGAGAAATATATCTATAATAGTTCAGGAAAATTTGAATAATTACGAAAAGTTACAAAATATCATCGATAAGTTGGCAAAAAGGAACACCTCTATAGTTGGACTTGATATTTTTGTTCCGGATAAAGATAATTTTAGACTTGTAGCTAGTTTAAACAAAAAAGAGATAAACAACCTTTTTAATTCGCCGTTTTTGGTTTTAGCTTGGCAACAGCCTGTATACGACGGGTTAGCAAGAATTACTTCTAATATTGACAATATAACCATAGACAGGCCAAATAGTGTATATAGCGACGAAGAAAGATTTTGGGTAGTGGGACTTCCTATAAAAGATAACAGTGGCAAAAAGGCAGCTATCTTATCTATAAAAACCTCATCAAAAGTAATTGATGATCTAGCCGGCAGAACCGCAAGGACATCTTTTGTAGTTATAATATTTACATCATTGGTTTTGATTCTGCTTTTATCCGTAAATACACGTCTGTTCCAATACTCTATTTTATACACCAAGATAAAAGAAGTTGATAAGATGAAGGATGAATTTATATCTATTGCTTCTCATGAACTTCGAACTCCTGTAACTGCAATCAGAGGGTATATATCCCTCATTATAGATGGAATATATGGAAGGATAAATAAAAAGGTTAAAGATGTATTGAAAAAACTTGATCAGGAAGCAGAAAGGCTGGCTGTACTGGTAGATGATTTATTAAATGTAAGCCGTATTGAACAAAAGAGAATAAATATAGATCTAAAGATGCAGGATATTAATCCTTTGATAAAAGAAGTTGTAGAGAGCCTACAATCTAAAGCAGAAGAAAAGAAGCTCACTATAAAAGTAAGATTACATAGTAAAAAAACTATTTTAAATATAGACTCTGATAGATTTAGACAGATTTTGGTAAATCTTATAGGGAATGCCATTAAATATACCCCTAAAGGATCTGTGGAAGTTATTACAGAAAAAGCAGATGATAATATAAAAATTATTGTAAAAGATACAGGAATTGGAATGTCAGCAGAACAAAGAAAAAGGTTATTTGAAAAATTCTATAGAGTACAGTCTGATAAGACAAAAAATATACCGGGTACTGGATTAGGATTATGGATTACCAAACAGCTTGTTGAGCTTATGGGCGGCAAAATATATGTTGATTCAATGGAAAATGTTGGCACTCAGGTAACTTTAGTATTTCCTGATAAAAAACAGTAAAAATGACTTTCTATAGCCAAAATTTTATGGATATAAAAGTTATCCACAGGCTTTATTTGACAATATTTTGATGTTTTGATAATCTGAAAATGTCCCTTCGGGGACATTCCCCTTGCCTTCGGGCGAGGGGTTTTTATTTTGACGACAATTATTTTTATTATTGATAAGTTACTTAACGGATATAGAACTATAT
>WFTA01000064.1 GCA_015485715.1 Patescibacteria group bacterium | reverse complement strand
CTATAGATAAAGAGGCGTTAAATTTAACTTCAAGAGGAATTGTTCCACTTGAAGGAACTGCAGATAAAAATGCTGTGGGAGGGGTATTGGCACTATAACCACCACAATCTGCCTTACAATTATCTACATTTTCACCCTTATCTGTTTCGCAAATGTTGTTGCCGCAGACAGGGGTGGGAGAGATAGGATCTGCACCACCACTTGCTCCTCCTGCAGACCCACATCCATTGCCAGAATATGTCCAATTATTGAAATCATAGGTGCAGGTTAGGCCACCTTTGGAGACGGTCATCACACCATTGTTCCAGTCAACCAACCTGTTTCCCTGATAATCTATTACTTCCAATCTGTCAAATTTTTGAGTAAATTTCCTTGCACCATTGACTGTTAAACTTTTATCACCTGTATCTGGCGCATTATTACAATTAGCTAAAGTTACGCCTTTACTTGTTGTAAACGATGATCTTGTCACCCTTGCATTGGATTTGACAGCGTTTTTAAATGAAGTAAAATCAGGATAATCTCCCTGTGATCCCAAAATCACTATTTCCATATTTCGCGGCCTTCCACCGTCATCTTTGATGGCAATCCCCACCTTTCCCTCTCTTAGGAAATGCCATCCTCCTTCATCGCTATGTTCATCAAAATCATATTTATGTTGAGGATCATATACCTCCCAAAAAGGATCGTAATACTTGGTACAGGTAGATCCTGATGAATAACGGCAGACATTAGTGCGGCGAGTTGACCATCTATCCCTCCAATTTGGTGTCATTGCAGCTATATAAGGGCCTGATGTTAAAGCCGCATTCCTCCACTGACAGGCTCTTTGGTCGCCCAAATTAATATTGGGAATATTGTAAGAAACATCATCACCTGTTTTCCCTCCTACTGTTGCCTTCTCTCCAAGCCACAGCCTAAACGGCAATCCCACCCTTTCCATAGGCCTGCCTAATGGATCCCCGGGATCCTGTGAATTAATATTTAAAACCAATCCTCTGTTGGTCATTGATCCTCCCAGATTGTAATATTTGGTAACAAACGAGTATTCACCCGGTGTACTCTTGGCATAAGTGTCTCCTGACCTGTGATATCCCTTATTTCTGCTGAATACTTCGTGCCAATAATTATCAGGTTCTTCTGAAATTTCTGTCACATCATAAACAACATCAGGAAGTCTGTATCCTGAAACAAAGTAATCATAATGATGTTGTGTACTGCTTCTTGGTGATGCCCATGGCCAATACACATCAGTTGGAAAAGATGAAAAAGCAATAAACTGCCGTGAGGGATAATTACGGGCAGCAGTTCCTGCAATTACTTTGGCTGGACCTGTGTTAACGCCCCACTCAAGAAGCAGAAAATCAAGCATCATTTTTGCTTTTCTTTTCAAAAGAGCTCCATTTGAAGATGCTGTCACCCCCGGCCTGTCTGCAAAATCATACAAAGTAATCAAAGCTTCTGTATATGAATAACCATATGTATTTGATCGTAATTCAAATCCGGGAGTACCGTCTGCATCCGGAGTTCTGTCAAGCATATTCTCCATCATATACTGAATCCAGTCTCTGGTCAGCTCATTAGCATTATATGTACTACCCCACCTATAAGTTTTACCGTTATATGTAAAGCTTGTACCATTGCAGATACTCTTATAGGTAATTGTTTTACCACTGTAGGCGGGATCCTGAGTTAAAAGATAATAAGCAACATAATCATTAAATCTCATATTGGAAGTGCATCCTGTTTTCAGAGCCTCGTTACCGTTTCCTATAATCTCATTTAAAATTTTATCCTTAGATGACTGGCTGATCTGGTCTCCATACTGCAGGAGCATGCGTGTGGCAATTACCATCACAGCATGGTCTGATTTTTCACACTTCCCTGATAAAGAACAGACAAGATAATTATTGATATATCCTTCTATCACAGATGTATATTGCCCGTTGCTGTTATTTTCCAACAAAGCCCAGATACACTGATTTGTCGCATCACTGTATTTAGTCCCATCACATGCAGGACCCCAATAGGAAATTGCCCGAGATAAATAGTTTTGTCTTCGCTGTTCAAAGGTAGCACCCGGAAAACGTAAATTTTGCCCGAGCTGTTGAGCATATACTTTTGGTGCAGGAAATATAAGGGAAGATATGGTATCTATATATGCAATACCCTGTATATATGATGAAAAGACAGCCATAGAAAAAAACAATGAGACAACAATCAATCCTCCCCAATGCCAGTGCTTATGACGGGGATGCTGATGCCACTTCCTGTACAGTGAATATTTTTGAAAAAATTTATTATGTATCTTATTCATAAATCAATCTAAATCTATTTACCACAGGCAGGATATTTACCATCAGCAGTATATCTTCCTGCAGGATCAGGGTACGCCCCCCACCAAGAAAGCAGAATACCAAAATCTTTGACATCAACCCTGCCGTCACAATTTAAGTCACTCTTCAATGATTTTGTTGATGCAACTACATACTTTACTGTTGCAAAACCGCTTCCATTTGCCCCCCTGCACTCTATTTTTAAAGTATGTGTTCCTGCTGTCAGATTATCAAAAACCGCCTGATAATCACCTGCAGATGGAACCCTGTCCCCCCCTATCAGGTTATTATTTACATAATAAAACAATTCGCAACCTTCTGATACACTATAAGGTACTGTTACATTGGCTGAATCATACTTAGTTCCAGATGGAGGTGTGATTTTGTCTGTATATATTGTAACCACTGGCAAATTGGAGATATTCTGAACATTTACAGAAATGCAAGATGTGGATGTATCTTTGCCGTCACTTGCTGAAACACAGATGTTATATGTTCCATTAGATACAGAAGAAGTATCCCATACAGAAGTCCACTGACCGAGAGTTGTGCTGTATGACATGGTCTGACCAGAAGACGTCTGAGGATCACATACTGCATCCTTCTTGGAACACCATTTTACATCAGAAATAGCATCATTTTCCTTATCTGATACATCAACTACAATGGATGTTCTACCTGATACTGTATCTCCATCCAGCGGCTTGTCCCAAGTAATTTGAGGTGGTGTATTGGGAGTTGATTTAGACAATACCTCATAAGTAATTTGAGCACTTCCTGAATCTGTAGAAGAGCGTACACATTCTATTTTTAAAGTATGTGTTCCTGCTGTCAGATTATCAAAAGAAGTTTGCCAATCACCTCCGGGAACCATCTCACCACCTATCAAATTTCCATCATCATAATAAAACACCTCGCATCCTGCAGAGGTTCTAAAGTCTATACCGACGTTAACAGGCTCTGCTGCTGTTCCGGAAGGAGGATTTACGCTGACTATATTCACTGTAACAGTTGTTCCCCCTGCAGGAGGATTTTTTGTTACTTTTATGGGGCCTGGGGGATTTGGTTCAACACCAATAAGTCCATATACATCAACAGCATGGAGACCATACCACCAAGTACCTACATTTGGAGTATGTGTGAATTGCTGTGATGCTGTTTTTGGCTTTGTGGTAAAATTATGAACAGCAGCAACAGACCAACTGCATCCTGACATATCTCCCTCCTTACACTCAGGTTGAACACCGTCATTATCATAAGCAGCTGTCCAGAGCTCTATCTTAGACAAACCATTGTCATCAGTTGCACTGTAAGAAGCTGTTATACCGCCTGCTGTTGTAACAGGTATAACATCAAAAGAATTAACCACAGGTTTTTTTCTTAAGGCAGTTTCATCAGTAAACAGGTATCTATACAGAAAATCTGTGGTTTCTGAAACAATATTCAATGAACAGCAGGATAACAAATCATGACCCCTGCCGGGAAAAGTATGAAATTCATAAGGTACATTTAACAGCCTTGCTCTGTCTGCAAGTTGTACAGCCTCCTCATATATCACCCTTGAATCATTATCTCCGTGGAAAATAATAAGAGCCGGATCGCCTCTTTCCATTTGCCCATCTGTAATATTGCCCTCATCTCCCAACCCTCCTGCTATATCTACAATTGCTGATATCACAAATTTCTGATTACCTGTAAGAGGATTAGCATTATTGGGGATAAAGTTTCTATTTGTTGCTGATGCAGGACAGCCGGGAAATACAGGATCCCCACTCCAAAGACCCTGAGTGTTGAGTTTATCTATATTATAACCAACAGCCAAAGCTGTAATGGCACCAGCCGAAACCCCTCCTACTACTATCTTAGAAGGGTCAAAATATAGCTGATAAAAATTTCTTACATCATCGTCCCTTAATGAATCTTTGTTTACTAAAAACCACCTTATAGCCGCCTGTATATCTGACATTGCCTCAGGAACAACCTGACATTTAAACTCCGGCTCATTTCCTGTATAAAATTTACCTTCCCTTAGTCTATAATTAACAGATGCAACCAGATACCCTTTCTTCGCGTATTCCTGAGCAAGTGAAGACATCCTGCTCTTATCACCTGAAGTAAATCCCCCACCATGGACCAGAACAAAAAGAGGCCTCTGTCTTGCTTCTGCCGCCCCATCTCCTAAAGGACGGTATATATCCATTTTATGATCCCTGCCTGACGGATCACTGTTTGTAGTGTTGGAACTGTATACTACATTACTCTCTACACCAACATTGGTGAAAACATTATCCACATATCTTCCTGATGGTGCAGGAGATGTTGGGCTACAATCTCCTTCACACACAGAATTTGAAATCTGAGCGTAAACTTTTGCAAGGCTCATATCCTGCACCAATCCATCTGTTTCTGTAAAGCCAACCTGCCAAACGTTAAAAATAAGAAAAGCAACAACAATAGAAGCAGTTAAAAACACTAAAAAATGATGATGATTGTAATAAGTATTTTTATGATACTTATGGTAAACAGAAGATTTTCTCATTAAATGATTGTGTACCCAACCCAGCATTTTACTCCCTATCCCCAAGCAAGGGATTAATTAAACATATCTTTTATATTATATCATATTTCAAACAAAAAAACAAATCTGTTAATTGTCAAACACAAACATACACACAAACTTCACTTTTTATGCTTTTTACCCTATCATTATTATATGTATAATATAAAATCATATATCTACAGCCTTCTTTATAAACTAAGTAGGTTTTTAAAAACTGATATTTTTTATTTAATCAAACAAGGCGGAGCAGTGGAAATATCCAAAATTGTATCTCTTATTTTATCTTTTCTGCTTTCTATAGTGTTGGCAAATTTTCTATCACAGGAAGAATACGGCACATATAAATATGCTCTTTCTATATTTGCCTATCTCTCTATACCAACTCTTGCCTATGGAATGACCACTTCTCTGTCAAGATCCATAGCCCAAAACAAACAACCTGCTGTACTAAGATACATCACAGTCCAGCTGAAATGGAGTTTTCTGTCATTTCTTGCCTCCATAGGGCTGTCTGTATATTATTTAATCCAGCAAAATTTCACCCTTTCTATAGTATTTATAGCATCATCTCTGCTTTTGCCTGTAATGGAAATTGCAAACATCTATACAGCCATCTGGCAAGGAAGGAAAGATTTTGTATCTCTAAGCAAAATAAACATAGTATCTAAAACAATCTCTACTATAGCTTTGGCTCTGGCAGCTATATTGTCCAAAAATGCGCTTTTGATGATTCTGGTTTATCTTATTATCTTCTCCAGTATACGATTTTACTTTCTTGTATATACACTTAAAAAACACAAAATATCAATATCAAAAACAGTAAAGGATGAAGAAGGAATATCTTACGGCAAACATCTCTCCTTTATCAGTATTTTGGAAATAATATCAAGCCATATAGATAAAATACTCACTTTCCACATCTTAGGTCCTGCACAACTTGCTGTATATGCCTTTGCTATAGCTATTCCAGAGCAGATTAAAAGCGTACTCAAACCTCTTGACACACTTGCTTATCCTAAATTTGTAGAAAGAGATGAGGAAGAGATTAAAAAATCACTCCCCAGAAAATTTGCTCAACTCTTTGCATTGTCTGTAATAATTATAGCTGCATACTGGATAGCAGCTCCTTTTATATATAAAATATTCTTTCCTCAATATACCCAGTCAATATTTTATTCCCAGATATTTGCAATATCTATGATAAACCTTACACTTTTCCCGTCAGGAACTTTTCTGCGGGCCAAGAAAAAAATAAAAAAGCAGTATATAGCCGGGATTATAAATCCTCTATTTAATATAGCTATTACAACTGCTTTAATTATAAACTATGGGATTATGGGCATTATCATTGCCAGAATTATCACCCGTGTATTCAGCTCTCTGCTAAATACATATCTAGTATATAAATAACCAAATTTCTATGAAAGATAAACTAGGAAAATATTTACTCAATATAAGAATAAATAATGTCTTACCGTTTATAAAAGAAAAAATGATAGATATAGGATGTGGTACAAATGAATTAGTAAGAACATATAAGTCCATATCAAACAAAGAAGCAATTGGTGTTGATGTCTATCCCTGGGAAGGGGTTGACTTAACAGTAGAAAATACTGCAAATCTGCCTTTTTCAGACAAAGAATTCGATACAGTTTGTTGTATAGCAACATTGAATCACATTCCTAATAGAAAGGATGTTATAAAAGAAATGAAAAGAATACTCAAAGACGATGGACAGATTATAATCACCATGATTACACCTAAAATATCAAGAATTTGGCATTTTCTTAGAAAACCATGGGATGTTGATCAAAAAGAAAGAGGGATGAAAGAAGGTGAAGTATACGGCTTTACAAAAAAACAAATTATTAGTCTCTTTAAAGAAGAAAATTTGTATCTGGAAAAAATGAAAAAATTTATGTTTGGCCTAAATAGAATTTATATATTTAAAAAATACCAAAATTAAAGCATCATAATTTATAATACTTCAACAATTTGTTTATATGATTATCTAAAGAGAAATTGTCCTTGATAATCCTAAATCCTGCTTGACCAAATTCTTCTCTCTTCTTTGCATCTGATAAAAGATCTAAAATACGTTCACTTAATTCTGAAATATTAAAAGGATTGACTATATACCCTGTCTCTTTATGCCTGACTATCTCTTTAGCTCCTCCAAAACAAGTTGCAACCACAGGTTTTCTGTACGCCATAGCCTCCATAATTATTAAAGGACAGGGATCCATATATATAGACGGAACAACTGCCAAATCAGAGCTTAAAAATGCAGTTTTTAGATCATCTCCCCTCAAATATTCCATCAAAACTAAATGATCTGATAAATCAGAATACGAAGACATAATTTTGCTGCGAATAACACTATCTACACCCAAAACCATCAAAACAACATCTTTGTCTTTTTTTAATATTTCTATTAAAGCTTTAATTATTTGATTTTGGCCCTTTTGATATGATATTCTTCCGCCAAACAAAATAACTTTTTTATTTCTTAAGTTATATTTGTCCTTAAACTTATCTATATCACCTCTGACATCATTATATAAGTCTGTATTTATAGGATTATATAAAACATCTGTATTTGCTATGCCATTTGCCTCTAAAGCTTTTCTCAACTCATTGGATACTGCAAATACTCTATCAAGATGTCCAATATAATGCCTGATAAATAACCTTCTAGACGGTATGACCCGTTTTTTGAATCTTTTAATCTGCTGAAATATGCTTACTCTATAGTCAAATTCATACCCCATTAAATCCGGATCATATCTCATCTGTTCTATATTACGGGGAAGAAATTCTGTTAATTTACCATAATGGAAACTCATCACATCATGGGCTGTATAGAACACCCTGCGTGCATATTTTCTAGCAACCTTAAACAAAGAAAAACAAAAATATTCATGAATATTGTGAAAATGTACTACATCAGGAGATATCTCCCTAACAATCTTAGCAAACTCTTTTTCTAAAAAAGGATTTTTCAAGGTGGCATAAAATCTGACCGCACGCTCTTTTTTCTTTAAAGGCAAATCTATAATCTTTGCGCCACTGATATCAAGATCTATAGATTTACTTTTGGATGTTATAATATAAACATCCCACCCCAAAGATATAAAACCTTTTGCTTCCATCTGAACTATCTTGCTTATTGCATTAAAACTATAAAGATCATCTAAAACATATGCTACTTTCATATTTTTCTAACTATAAAATGATGAGAGATGGTATTCAAAGAAGGATTTTTTTCATTTTTTTCAAGAGTATCAAAAAGGGACAGAAAATATTCTATCAAAAAGTTAAATTTATTGTAAATTTTTGACCATCTGGCAAATATGGTTGTGATAATCCTCATTCTGCCTCCACCAGATATATAATAGACAACTTCAAAACCAGCTTTTTCAAACATATGCTCCAAAGCCTGTCTGCTGTATCTAAAATAATCCTCAGGTTCCTCATGATAAGGAAATATCCATGGTGTAGCCAGGATAAGATATCCGCCTTTTTTCAGTATTCTCGCCATCTCATTTAAAGCAAGCTGGGGCTCTTTAAGATGCTCTATTACTGATATACATATTGCGCTGTCATATTTTTCATCTTCTATAGGCAGTGGTTTGTTCAAATCTGCCACAATATCACAAACTGATGTTCTATAAAAATCAAGACCAGTATACGACTTTACATCAGGCGCAGACAATATTATACCTTTGTATTTTCCTGTATCACATCCTATATCTATTACATCACCTTTTAAGTATTTCAAGCTCCTGATAATAAAATTCCTGTTAGTCCACCAAGTATTTCTGTCTGCATAAAGGTGAATTTTGTTTTTTATTCTTTTCAGCATAATTATTTTCTAAAAATATAAAAATACCCTGTTGTTGATTGATAGTTATCTACTATAAAAGATAATAATTTAAACAAGGGCAAAAGTAAAACATATACAGGAAATAAAAGAATACCCACAATCTTCTGTCTTTTGCTTCCTATATTTATCAGCCTTACTAAAACAACAAACACAGACTCTATATATGAATTTCTCTCTTTAAGAACTATGAGTTCAAAATCCTTAAACAGCTTCTGGATGCCATATTTAGTGTATCTATAAAAATCATACGGCTCATCATGAATAGGAAATACAAAAGGAGTAGATGCAATCACCAAACCTCCTTTTTTCAAAGTTCTTCTTATCTCTTCTATTGCTTTAAAAGGGTTTTCTACATGCTCCAGAACTTCCATTAAAAAATAAATATCTACACTTTCATCTCCTACCATAGACAAATCTTCCACACTGGCTACAATATCAGGATTACGCTTGGGATCAATATCTATCTCTATAAAATTCACATTATGCTTCTTAAGTATTTTCCTTATCTCCCCGCCTGCGCCTATATTGATAATATTTAATCCATCACAGCAATATTTATCTATAGCATCCTCTAAAAATCTATATAAATTTTTTCTTGAGTATCTTTTAGAAAATTTAATAAAACATTTATGCAGTATATGTAATGACTTCATATTAATTACTTTCAATTTTTTCACCAATCACTGTCCAGCTGAGATTGTTAACAGGGTAAATTTTTACACTTTTTATGCTTTTCAGCCCCTCAAACAGAGACAAAGCCTGCTCCTTGGTCCAATAATTGGCAATCTCAGGAATCAACTGGTCAAAAACTATAGAGTGGATATGTTTGAAAGTAAATCCTTTCAACTGTTTTAAATATGGCCTTTTTTGAGGAAAAATCTTTACATATAAATATAAAGGAAAAGAAAATATATAAGCCAAAATATGAACAAAATTTACAGGCAATTTGCTAAATATATATTTTCTCAGCGGATTTATATATCTTACAATCCACTCATTGCCTTCATATCCATATACCCATATAAGCAGTTTTCCTCCGGGTTTTACATACTTTGCCAAATTTTGTAGAGCTTTCTTAGGATCTTTTAAATGATGTATAACTCCGATAGAAAACACAATATCAAATTCCTCATTCGGATTATATGTATAGATGTCGCCAAAATCAACTTTTGCATTTTCAAAATCTGACAGATTTCTGCGAGCTGCTTTTACAGACCTTTCATCAGCATCAAAAGCAACCACTTTCTCTGCTCCATATTTAAGCGGCCATAGGCTGTTCCTTCCCATTCCACATCCTGCATCCAAAACTTTTTTTCCCTTAAAATCCTCTTTTTGCAAAGGATAAACCCATTTTAAAAACTGTTCCTCATAATGAGGCAGAATAAAATCATACTTATCCCATTCATATCCAAACCTATCTGTAGATGCCATAGTGTGTTATTTAATTGCAAATATATGGTATCCTGATGTTTGTCTGCTTGACTCTTTGCGCAGTACTTTATCCAAAAACCTGCCTATGTGTGAAACAAAATTATATTTTCCAAGTGGCGATAATTTAAACCAAGTCTCCACAGCTCCTCTGACATTGCAAACCTCAACCTGTGAGAAATCCTTAAATATGTTATCTATAGTATCTCTGGTAAATCTCCAGTAATCTTTGTAATACCCAACCTCTGCATGATAATAGTATAGAAAAGGAACATAGACAAAACAATATCCGCCTTTCTTCAAAGTCCTGTACATCTCCTGTACTGCCTTAATTGGATTTTCTACATGCTCTAGAACAGCTATACATATATAAGCGTCTATAGTATTGTCCTTAAAAGAAAGATTGTGTATATCCTCTACCAAATCAGGATTGTAATCAGGCACAGGATCCAGTATCTTATAATCAACCCTGTCTATATAAGGCTTTAGCCACTGTCTGGACTTGTCATATCTGTTGCCCCTACCTTCCAAAACCCGCAGACTTCCTCCAATATCTATTACCTGATCTTTCTCAGTAAAAATTTTGATCATCTTTTCCCTAAAAAACTTTTCCCATTTAGAAACCATAATAATAAATAAATTTAACTTTATCTTATCAGATTCTACTTTATTTTCCAAATGCACACATTTTCTTCCAGACATATTTTATCAAAATACTCATCTGACAATTTCTTCTCTAAATCATAAAACAGCTGAGAGTTAAAAGAAGATGAGGTTTTAACTATAAATCTAAAAGGAGAATTTTTTAAAATATCATACAACTCTTGAGAGGTTGTATCTTTATCTACCCTCTTTCCTGTCTCCATTACAAAGTAAAAAGAGTTGAACTCTGCTGTTGGTATATTTCTATACCAAATATAATACTCAAATCCTGTTAAAGATATAACAGGCAGATTGTCAGGATTTACTTTTTGCAAATAATCTCCCACAATATTTTCTTTTTCAAAAACCTGCCTGTGCGGCCAAGATAGATATCTGTTTTTTACATAATGTACAGCCGCCAATCCATAACTGCTTACTATAAACAATCCCAGCAAAGACAATATTCCCAAAAGATAGATATATCTATCTTTAATTTTTAACAAATACTTACTGAGAATAGAAAATACCAAAACCAAAAAAATAAACAGCAGTACAAATCCCCACACAATCAAAAAACTCTTATTATATATCCAGCGCAAATGAAAGAGTGAAAGGCCGGCGAACAAAAGAGCAGATAACACAAAAAGCCTTTTATCTCTCACAGCCAAAACAGCTATCAGCAAGCTGAGCAGAAAGGCAATATAGATATTGCTCTGCAAAAAATTTGCCAAAACAAACAAGAAAGAAAATTTTTCTTCAATATTTGATACAAACCCGCTCAAAGATCTAACTGCAGGGATATATAAAGCTGAAACAACAATCACAAATAAACCCAAAAATTGAAGCACTTTATTTCTTTGTTCAACTGCATATTTCAATCCCCAAACAGCATATACAGCCAACCAGCCAAGATATGGCCAGAGATACCTCATACCAGACGAAGCTGAAAAAATAACCAAAACACCTGCTAAAAAAGCTATACCAAGCTGCAACAGATAATACCACCTATACTTAGACTTCCAAAAGCCAATCAAAGTGAAAAATATAAAAGGGTAAACAAATACAAAATTCTTTATCATATATACAAATCTGCTCCAAATAGTAGGGTAATACTCCTTCCAATAGTCAAATGGATTAGCCAGAGAGTAAACTTGAGCCATGCCCCCGCTAAATAATCCTGAAAGTAATGGAAAGACAGGATTTCCATATACTGTATAATTTCTGAAAAGATATACAGCAAGAGGTATAAATACAAGCAGGGATATCAACACATAATTTACTCTTATCCTTCGCCAGTTTTTAATCCAAACAGCAGCATATAAAGGCAAAAGCAGGAAAGAGGAAAATTTTACAAAAACAGCCAGAACAAAAGCCATAGATAAAAGCAGTATATTTTTTCCATTAAAGCTATCAAAGCTTTTTTCCCAGAAGTAAAAAAACATCAAGAAAGCCAAAAACAACAGGCTTTCCACCAGCATATTCCATGACCAGAAGGCAGTCTGTGAGTTAAAAAATACAAATACAAAAGCAAACAGCAGGTAGATGTTTTTCATCCCTTTCTCTCTCATCCAGAGATAGATAAAAGATACAGATACAGCAAATAACAATACAGGCAACCAAGATACAGCTAAGGCAGAAGGAGATAAAAATCCAAAAATCACAGCTAAAAACAAAGGCCATGCGGGACCTGCTGAAAGATAAGAAATAGGAACCTGTAAAAAGTCTGAAAGTCTCCCTGTGGTATATAAATCTCTTGCCCAAGGAAGCCAGTAGGAATACGCATCACCAGTATAAAAACCTCTAAGTGCCATCCAGCCAAATAGGAAAAATACAACAACAAATAGAATGATGAGAAAATTTTTGTCTATTTTCTTTTTCTCCCTGAATTCATTTTTGTTTAAAAAAATAAATGCTGCAGCCAGTATCAAAATCACATACCAGCTATTAAGCCATCCAAGCAAGGATAAAAACAAAGATATTACTATAAAAAGATATAGAAACAAAAGAGTTTTCTTTGCCTTATTATACAACATCATATTACTGTCTTCTTAATGCTGCTATCTGATCAGCAATAAGTCCAAAGAAAAATATAATCAATGATGACACAAACATCAAAACTGTTGTATCAGAAATATTAAAATTAATTATATCCACCACTAAAGATGCCAGTCCGATCAAAAACAAAACAAAACTCATAGGCAAAAATACCCTAAGCGGGGCAAAAATCATCACCAGCCTCATAATAAGCATTATCACCCGGAGGCCATCGTATGCCTTGACCTTACTTTTGCCTGATTTTCTCTCTCTAATATCAATGGGAGCAAATACTACATTAAGTCCATCATTTAAAAAAGCAATAGCAGATGTGGTAGACAGCGAAAAACCTCTTGGTAAAATATTAAAATATCTCACAAAATATTTTTTTTGGAAAAGCCTGAGTCCTGATGTCAGATCAGGAAGTCTATGACCTGTCAGGTATCTGGCAACCAGGCCCAGCACTGCCTTGCCTATTTTCCTGCTTGTCTTCTGCCTATGTCCTGCATCTCTGGTACCTATAACCATCTGAACATTTTCTGAAGCAGCGCTGACAAGCTTTCCTATATCAGACGGTATATGCTGTCCGTCTGCATCTATGGTTAAAACCCAGTCATATCCAGCTTCCACAATTCCCCTCTTGATAGATGCTCCATAACCCCTGTTAAAGGGCTGATTAACAATCTTGACACTGTCTCCCAAGTTTTTCTGAGATACGAATTCCTCTATCACCTTAAGGCTGTCATCTGAAGATGCATCATTGACTATCACTATTTCCCATTCAAAATTCTGGCTTTTTAAAAAACTATAAAGCTCATCCAGAAAAAAACCCACAGCATCCTGCTCGTTATAAACTGGAATCACAATAGATAATTTATCTACCATATCCTATAATTTACTATACTTAAACATTATATCATGTTCTCCTTTGGGTACAAGCACTCCCATAAACATATAATTGGCATAAAAAATTTCAGTCTCCTTTCCGTCTATATAAGCTTTCCATCCCGGAATATTACTCACTCCCACAAACATAAAACTGTCTCTCTCCAAAGACAGATTGAATTTAATCTCATCACTCTCAGATATGGGAACAACTTCTTTATAACTTCCTTGGCTGTCTGCCTTAAAGCTGTCTGGTAGTCTGCCTTCCACAATCACATAGGGTGTATCTTTGCTTTGTATTTTCTTAACTACATAATCAAAATCTACTTTTTCTTGCACCTCTACATTGTTGGTCAAAAAATATCTTGGCCAAGCTCCCTGAAGTTTGTAGATATATATATCAACATTACAGGAAGTGACCGAATCCTGAAACACTTTTTCAAGATTTTTATCTTCAAGATGATATGAGGAAATAATATATTTAACATTCAAGGATTTGACAATGTTAATTCTGTTTAAAAATTCAGCTATCCTTTCTGAGAAGTCTTTGTCCATATATGCCAGCCTATCTCCATAAGGCGCCTGCTCCGCACCTATATACGCTATCATTTGCGACACCCTTTTTGTCATATAGTTATCATATCCGTCTATTGTCTGCAGGTCATACATTATATTAATATTTGGTGTCAACATACTTTTGTGAAATTCAGCAAAATCATAAGCAGTAGCTTTATTGCAGCCAATATTCAGTTTGTTGTATGAAGTAATTCCCGGAAAAAGCGAAAACACCCTGAATCTGTTGTCATTTCTACTTTGCAGATATTTCACAGATTCAGGAACTCTGTAAAACACATCTTTGCCAATTACTTCATACCTGTTCCAAAACACAAAAACAAAATTTGCTGTAATTAAAAACACAGCAAACAAATACTTCCTCTTTTGATTAAACTTTGGCAAAGATTTTAAAAACCATATGGACAAAAATCCAAATAAAATCAAAGCTAAAATATCGTTTGAATATAAAGAAAAATACCTAAGCATTTTCTCAACATAATCTTCTATAATATTTAAATAGTGCTCTACTGAAAAATTAAATCTCCCTGATATGTAAATTTTATTTATAAAAATATCTTGCAAAATTTTTAGTATTGCATCCTTGAAAAACATATACACAGCAGTTACAACAACAGCTAAAACAGCAAAGACCTTAAGCAGCCACTCTGCGGTTTTTGCAATTTTACCCATCACAACCTCATCTCTTTCTACCAAATATTGGAATGTGTAAGCTATAACTGCAGACTGGGCAAATCCGCCCACAAACATAATTCTTGGTATTTCTCTAAATACATTAAGGAAAGGAAGATAGTGAAATATAACACCCAAAGGTGAATATTTAAATGCCACCAGCCAGCAAAAAACCCATATCCAAAAGAAAAACTTAAAATATACATTGTCTTTTATTTTCCCATAGTTAAAAACACTCCATACCAGAACCAAAATCCCCAAAATTCCAACATAAAAATTTGAAAGGCCAATATCTATAAAAGGCAAGTCCAGATTAGGAAGAAGATAATATATCAAAGCAAACGGAGTATAAGCTGAGATCCAAAAATCAGAAAGACTTACCCCGCCTGATCTTGCTGTATATTCTCTAAACTCCAAAATAGGCTTTATCTGGGGAAGGCCGACTATGAAAGATACAACTCCAAATACAACCACAAGCCCAAAAGATACAGCCAGCATCTTTTTTAAATTTACATTCTTCCAATTCCAAATACTGCCAAATTTATTCCTATATTCCCATACAATCCTAAACAGCAAATAAACAACTGCCAAAATATTTATATAGGCTACCAGCTGGATATGCCCTGACAACCAGCCCATACCTGCAACAACCCCTGAAAACACTGTAAATACATACAGATACCTGTGCCTATAGGACTGTGTGAATTTTTGCATCCCTGTCTCTATCAGCCATAAGACAAAAGGAAGTAAAAAATAATAATTAGTATTGGCAAGAGTGGATCCCCATATAATATTATGTCCTGAAAACAAAAAAAGTGTACTGCCCACTATGGCCGCAAACCGCGTCAGCCTGATTTTTCTAAAAAACAAATATGAAAAAAGATAAGCAAGAAAAAAGTTAATAACAATCAAATACCTGTAAACATCAAAAGAATCCCATATCAAAAGCAGGACTTTGTTGACAGGATAAAACCATACACCTGTAACAGATATATAGAGCGGAAAGCCGCCCAAAATATGGTAACTGACAAAACCCTGATAATTGGCAAAATAATTTAAGTACTGCCAAAAGCTCAGGATAGTGTCACCATCATAGATAATGCCCTGCTTTAAAAACACATCTCTAAAGACAAACAAAATTCCCAAAACAGGAATCAGCCATAAAACAAAATAATATATTTTTTCTTTATTTATCTTCATATTTTCCCCCTTTTAACATATCTCCAATCCAAAACAAAAAACTATAAAACAGCTCATTTGCTGTACTCCAAAGTCTGGCAATAAATGACAAAGCTGTTGCCTGATAAGAAGGTATAACTCTGGAAAGCAATACAGATACTATACCCTCCCTAACTCCCAAGCCTTTGGGTGCAAAAACAGACACCAATCCCACAACATAAGAAAGAACAAACACGCCTATTATATATAAAATATTTAAATTAGTATAAAAATTTAAAAATAAAAAATAAAAACTGGCACCCAAAAAAATCCAGTACACACAGAAAAACACAAACACAGCAAAAAAATCACCAAATCCCATCTGCATATCTATTTCTATTTTATCTTTTTTGATTATTCTCATACCTATATTTAAAATCCTGTAAAACACTTTAGGTATGATAACTACAAAAACCAATAAGGAAATAAGATATATTACATAAGGTGGTACAAAATCAATATACGCTCTGCCAAGTAAAATATAAGATATAAAAAACGCGCTGATTATCAAAAGAAAAGACTCTATGAAAAAAACAGATAAATAATGGTTTAGCTTGACATTATATTTTTTCAAAAAATTGTACCTTATAGCATAAAGCCAGACTTTCCCCGGCACATAACCTCCAAACTGGCCATAGATTAAGTATTTTAAATTATCTCTAAACAAAACTTTATATCCCATCTTATTTAAAATATAGATGTGAGGCAGGGACAAAAATACAAATCCTATAAAATAAAACAAAGATGAAACTATAACATAAAAAATATTTATCCTAAAATCAAAATCTTTAACTGCCTGTAGATTAAAAGAAGTGGCCTTAATAATAAAATATAAAATTAGAACAACAAATACATAAGAAAGTGCCTTTGATGTTATCCCGCCTGCTTTATTCATCTTCCTATTATAAATATCATATTCATAGTTTATCACTCTTTTATATTTTATCAAAATACACTATCACATCTTATATAAATAAACTACCCCGCAGCAAGTTGCGGGGCATTCTTTGAGATTAAACTAAAAAGTCTAATCAGGACTGATCAAATACACTAATCACCTTGATTTAATCTATCTTCTAACTCCTTCACTAATTTTTGGAAATTACCTGTTGGTTTTTGAAACTCTACATCAGCACCTGCACTTAACATTTCTTGGTTTAACTCGTCATCACTACTAAATGCCACTATAATTACTTCATTACCCAGTAAATTCCTCAGCTTTTTGACAACATTTGCGCCATTTTGGTATTCACCATTATCTTGTTCCAACATCCCATCTACCAATACAACAGAAGGTTTGTCTTCACTCTTTTCTATATTTTTTACAGCATCTTCAGCCTTTGTATATATGATTACCCTTGAATCCTGCATATACAATTCCAACAATCTGGCAACACCTTAAGCTATATCCTTGTTATCATCTATAATTATAATTGTAATCTTTGGCTCCATCTCTTGATATGGAGGACCTTCTGGTGATTTTCCCATAGAAACTAAGTTAATTATAACAATATATCTATTATATATTCTTGCAAAGATGGGATAAATGTTTAAGGATCTTCAGTTATTATTCCTTAAACATATAATTTAACTTACTTCTCCAAACCTACAAAAGATAAAAAATTATCTTTGGTGATGATTTCAAATTTGGCCTTAGGATAGTTTGTCTGAAATGCCTTGGGAAGAATAAACCTGCTCTTTCCCCATTTTATCTCATACGCAAATATATCATCTTCCTTTTCCTCTATCAAATCAATCTCTCTGCCTTTTTGTTGCCGCCAGAAATATACATTTCTCTCATCACCTATGTTTCTCAAGTATTTCAATCTTTCGCTGATAATAAAATTTTCCCACAAACTGCCTGTATCCTGTCTAATCTCAAAAGGGTTAAAATTGTTAATAACAGCATTTCTAATCCCTGTATCCCAGAAATAAATTTTTTGTTTCTTGCGAATTTCTGTTCTGAGATTTTTGCTATAGGGGGATAATCTGAAGACAATAAACGCCTGTTCCAGAATTTGAATATACGACTGTACTGTGTTCTTGCTGATACCTATTAAATTTGCCAATTCATTATATGATACTTCCTGTCCTATCTGCAATGCCAAAGCTTTTAATAACCTTATAACATTGTCTGAATTCCTCACCTTATCAAAACTAAAAATATCTTTATACAAATAACTTCTGGAAATAAGTCTGAGTTTTTCTTCTGCTTCTTTTAGAGAACTTAAGACAATTTCAGGATACATACCATAGATCACTCTTTGTTCTATCATTCTTTTAATATCTCTTATCTGATATAGACTCAAAATTTCCTTCAATGAAAAAGGATAAAGCCAAAATTCATATTTTCTGCCAGTGAGCGGTTCTACAATTTTATTAGACAATTCAAAAGAAGATGATCCTGTGGCTATAATTTGAACTTTGGGGAAATTGTCAACCAAAAGCTTTAAAGTAATCCCAATATCTCCCACTCTTTGAGCTTCATCAATAATAATCAGTTTTTTATTATTAATAATACTCTTTAGTTGAGTGGATGTTTTTCCAGACAACAGCTCTCTGATATCAGGCTCATCACAGTTTAGATATTCCACTGAGGCGTACTTTTTAGCGATTTGCTTAACTAAAGTTGTTTTTCCTGTCTGCCTGGCACCATAAATAATCACTATTTTTCCTTTAAACAGCTTTTTTTCTATTCTTTCCTGTATTTGTCTATTGATTATATTGACCATAACTGCCCCCATTTTGGTCACTTAACTGACTAAATTGTATACCATTTTAGTCAACATGTCAAATATAACCAAAGCGTGTCATCTTCCGATGTCCTTCTGTTATATCCGCACCATCTCTTCTCTTGTGTCATTTTCCTCCTCCTTACTCTCTCTGTTATCCAACTCCTTTACAAAGGACTGTATCTATTTCTTTTTCTTTGCATCATCCTCCGTGTCATTACTTCCTCTGTCATCCCCTGCTTTAAGCAGGGGATCCATATACTATAGATTATCCAGTCACCCTGTCATTCGACAGGGCAAGAGCTGGATAATGACAAATAGAAAGAGCGGAGGATCCAGAAGGAATGGGTTACCTGGTTACCCTATCATCCGATAGGGTAGAAACCTGGCAAGGACAAGGGGGTGTAAGCAATAACTTTACAAAATGAAGGCTACACATTGCCAATTTTCTTTATTTAATAACTAAAAACTAAAATATACCTAACCAGAAATCCTTAACAAAAATTTTAAAAAATTAATTTTCACCCATCACTTCAATCGAGGATAAAAATTTCTGCCCTGCCAAGTATCTATTACCCAGCCATCTGGTCTTTCTTCTACTAAATACTGAGGTTGAAGGTGAACTTTCCCTCCACCTTATACCTATATCGTAGTATTCTTAAAATAAATTCAAAAAAATATCCTCAAATCTATACCTTCAAAATATATGTGCAATAAAAATTTATATAATCTCTGCTTTTACATATTCTATGTATATATCAAAAAGTTTGTTGAGAGAAGATATGCTTATAGATTCCTTTGAGGTGTGTGCGTATTTTGATCCATCATTTATATTTACCACCTTTATACCATGTTCTACAAAAGCGTTGGCATCACTGGCGCCAAAAGATACTTCAAACTTTGGCTTAACTTTAACTCGTCTTAAAGCATAAATCACTCTTTTAACAGCTTTATCTGTTTTTTTATAATTATATCCCCTGCAATACAAATCAAAATTACCATCATATTTGATATTATAATCCCTCTTTGTATTTTTAAGTAAAACTTTTATCCTCCTTTGTACTTTTTCAAAAGACTTATTTGAAAAAGATCTCAAACTGCCGCTCAAAAACACACTCTCTGGGATAGTGTTGACTGCTGTCCCTCCTTTTATCAAACCTATATTTAAAGTAGTATGCCTGTCTATTTTGCCTGTTTTAAGATTGGATAAAAGATAGGTAGTAGCTGTAAGTGCATTGATACCCTTTTCTGGTACAGCACAATGGGCGGATTTTCCTTTTATTTTAATATCAAAATCAAGTATAGACGGTGAACTCATTACAATCCCGCCCAAAGGAGCAGCTCTATCTGCCACAATGCCTATATTGCTTTGTACCTTTTTAAAATCAAACTTTCTTATCCCGCCATCTGTCTCCTCTCTGGTGCTAAACACAGCCTCCACGCGGGATTTTATTTTTTGCTCTGATATAAGCCGCAATATTTCAAGAGTTATTGCAACTGCTACTTTATTATCAGCTCCCAGTATGGTATTTGTTTTGCTCCTTATCACTCCGTTTTTAGTAACTACAGGCACAATACTGCCTCCTGATTCAACAGTATCAAGGTGGCAAGACAAAAGAACAGGGTTAAAATTTTTATCTCCCAAAGCAGTATATATATTTCCTTCTTTATCTACAGAGTATTTTGCACCTATACTGCCGAGCGCTGAAACAACATATTTTATCACTTTTTCCTCTCTACCTGAAGGACTGTCAATCCTCACCAGCTCCAAAAAAGTTTTTAAAAGTCTTTTATATTGCATATGCATATTATACCTTAATTTTTACTTTTTTAAAATCATTTAATCTCTACATAACCCCTCTTTGACAACATATTCAAAACTCTATCCTTTTCTCTTAAAATACCATCAGCACTCTCTCCAATTATCACCAAAAAACCACTTCCCTGCATCCAAACCATAGGAAGTGTGCCTTTCTTTGTAATAGGATCATATGAGACACCTTCTCTCTGCAGAAGATTCCACAAAGTCATAAGATCACACTTGGGATCTGGAGTTTTTATAAGAGCAAATGCTTCATCTTTAAGTCCAAGTCCTCTGGCAAAACCTATCACTGGATGTGCACCTGTCACTCTTCCACCATTATGTTCCAAAACCACAAGCTTTCTGGTTCCATTTTCCCTAACCACAGCAAAATCAATACCACCAAATCCAGTAAATCTGCTATATTCCTCCTCCATACCATTGACAAATCTCTCAAAGATATCTTGTGCCTCTTGGATAAGAGATTTATCTTCTAAACCACTTCCAAATATATTGCCAGCCCACTGTGTTCCATCTACTATTTGCATACATAGAGTATGAGGTGTGATAATATTTCTGCCCAAATATTGCAAGGACGCAAAGCCAACTATATTTTCTACTTTTGCCTGTATTTCCACAGGTACTTCTTTTCCAAACAACTCCAGCGCTCCTTGTTCTTTTAACTCATTATACACATTTTCTAACTCTGCTTCGCTTTCTATAACTTTTAAAGTAAATCCGCCGGCTGAAAACACAGGCTTAAAAAACACAGTATTATTTCCACTCTCTTTAACCACCTGCCTGTAAGCCTCCTTTAAACCAGCTATACCCACAGCTACTCTTGACACTGGATAAGGCAGACTGTGTCTTTCTGGAAAACTGGAATCACTGTCAATCCACCTGCCCCAACCCCCTCTGTGCTGAGGATTTTTTAAATCTTCAAAATATATTTTCTTTTCTCCAAAAGGAGATATATCATATCCTCTTTCTCTAAGCTCATCTATCCATAAATCAAGATATTCTGTTCTGGCATAAGGAAAAACTCTGTATTTACACTTTTGATCAAGTTTTTTTTCTAAAACAGCTATATGTTGAAGCAAACACACATCAAGAAGATAACCCTCATCAGGAACAGGTAGTATGTGAGGTATATTTATTTCTACACTTTTAAAAACTGCTTCTAATTGTTCGATGTATTTTGCAACTGGTTCTGTGTCAGGAACAACTACAAGCTCCCCATTCCCATTTACATTTTGTGAAATAGCTCTAGTGGGAAGATAATTTTTGTCATGTTTGTCTCCGTCGTTTTCAAATTCTGGAATAGATCCATGCACATATATCTCTCTATGCATAACGCTTAGTAAATAATTATAATGAGAAATAAATTATATTTTCAGTATTTTGTTTTGACAAATTTTTAACTTTTTTTGACAAAAAACAAAGATAATGTTATATATTTAACAAATATAATTTATGGTATTGATATTTATGCACACCATTTCTCAAAAAGTTGAAGAATACATAAGCAAACAGCCTTTTCTTCTAGAGGCTTTATCTGATGGAATTATAAATTACTCTGCTCTTGCCCGAAGTGTAAAACCACACATAGAAAAAAGTTTATACAAAAACATAAAAACAGGATCAATTGTAATGGCTCTTAAAAGATTAAGGTTAAAGATAAATAAAAAGGGGGAAAAAATCAGAAAACTAAACAATATAAAAGATATAACCATAAGATCAAATTTGGTAGAATACAACTTTCATCAGTCAAAGACTATCCGAAAAAATTACAACAAACTTTTGGAAGAAGTAATAAAAAGAGATAAAGATGAATTTATGGCAAGCACTTGGGGTATACATGAAGTAAGTATTTTTGGAAGTAAATCCATGGAAGCGCTTATACAAAAAATATTTAAAAAGGAAAAAATTCTTTCTAAATACAGCGGAATATCATCTCTTACAATCAGGCTCCCTGAATGGTCGGTTAAGACACCTGCAATACACTACCAAATACTGAAAATATTTGCATGGCATAATATAAATATACTTGAGACAATATCAACATACACAGAATTTACCCTGCTCCTTGACCAAAAAGATATAGATACAGCCTTTTCTCTCCTCAAATCCCACCTAACTTAGATTACCCATTACCCATCCATACAAATAGGCAAGTGATTAAAAAAATATATAAAATTATTTCCTATAATCAACATTCTAACATTCTTAAGAATGTTAGAATATTGTATTTATAACGATCTAAATTAAATATATTTACTGCGCCAATAGATAAAATTCTCCACTTGCCATATATCAAGAATATAGTCATCTTTAACTTCCTTTTTTAAACACAGGAAAATCTCCTTCTACAAAAGCCAAATACGACTTAGATACTTTCTTCTCTCTAAATTGTCTTTGATAGAAATCTCTATCTTCTCTTTTCTTTGTAAACACTAAACACCCAGAAGTTACTATATCAAGTCTGGATATTGGTTGCAGATTTAGAATGTCAAAAGCCTTTGATATTATATCCCTCATTCCCAAAGGATGATGCTGAGATGCAAAAGTAATAATACCTGCAGGCTTATTCACTACAATAATGCGATCATCTTCATATATCACATATTCTCTAATATCATCTAAAAACTCTTTAATATATTTTTCTCAAAACTATCACTAACAATACTAAGATCGTTTTATTCTGTGGTTCATTGTCGCGATGAATAACATCCATAATTGTCAACTTTGCCTGTATAAATAATACAAATTCATAAAAATACCAAGAGCGACAGAGACATTAAGAGATTCAAGTTTAGGCGAGTGAAGTATAGATATAGACTCTCCTTTTACATCAAGCATAATTCCAGATCCTTCAGATCCTGCAATCAGCACAATCTTATCTTTAGATATAGGCTTTAAAGTATCAAAGTTGCAAATCAAAGACCCTTCTGTCTTTTCCAGCCTGTAAATTTTTCTGTTTAAATCTTGAAGAAATTCTTCTGCCTGTCTTCTATTTATTTTTATATAAGGCACATGAAACATAGTCCCTGCTGAAGATCTGATTACTTTTGGACTGGCAGGGTCTGCAGACTCCACAAGTACCACACTTGCGTCAAATCCCAAACAAAGCCTGAATATTGTGCCCACATTTCCCGGATCCTGCACCCCATCCAGCAAAACTACAAGGGAAAACTTCGCTATATCCTCAACACACCACTCAGGAATCTTGGCAACACCAGCTATGTTTTGCGGAGTTTTAGTAGTAACCAGTGATTTAAAATTTTT
>WFTA01000063.1 GCA_015485715.1 Patescibacteria group bacterium | reverse complement strand
GAAATAGAACTTCAGAAAGAATAATGTCACCTTCGCATTGTTTTTTACAACTTCTTCAAGGGTTATATACAGGTGAGAGTAATGTTTGTGTAAAGATTAAAGAAGAATGTTTGATATATTATCTGAACATTTCTTAATCTTAAAAAGATTAGAAGTTAAAGCAAAAGAAAGGACGAATAAAGAAGCTGAGAGCAGATCTTTTTGGGAAATTTTTTTAGAAGAATTAAATGGTCTATTACAATCAAAGAAGAATAAGATTACACAATTGTACCCAAAATTACATATTAATAATGTAGAGCAATTATCAAACGAAGATATAACACATCCAATAAAAGGATTTAACACTATTTTATACTTAATTATATACTTATATCCTCATATTATAGGGGGCGTAAGAATAAAGCCAAATTTTGACAGTCGTGTTACTTTTACGGAAGATGAATATGGAGAAGTAACAGTAAAAATCCAAGATGAAAATTTTCCATTACCTGAAGTTATTAGAAATATATATTATGATAAGATGGATCGTTTTAGAGATAGAACATTGTTGGATGAAATAAATAGAAGAGATGTAACACTTCCTCTTCCCTATAGTTGGGATACATTTCATGATTTTCCTCCATTGGATGAGATAAGAAGACTATCTGGTAAATACCAAGCTCTTAATCATGGTATATATGTTGAATTTGAACTCATGAAAAATTATAGTGATGATACATATATGCATGTTCCTGTTTTAAATATAGGTGGATTATTGAATATGCAAGAAGAATTATATTTATTTCTTACAGAGGTAGAAGAAATTAGATTGGTACCTAATGATGAAGAAATATCTTTTACAGTTTTAGAGTCTGTGGAAGAATGGAAACAAAGTGATATAAAAGATCCAATAGTCAATTATTTGTTGTTTAGAGGATTAGAGACTAATCCATTTGGTAGATTTTATGGTAGATCGAAGTTATTTTATAGATTTGAATACTATCATCTTTCTAGATTTATTGTGAAAAAAGAAGATGGGAATTTAATTCTTATTGAGTATATTGGTGATGAAAAGTTATTAGATGAATGTGAATACAATGAAATAAAATATATAAAGTTATTTGAAAATCCTAAAAAAACTGTTTCTTATAGAGGGATTGAGATCATACAGAGATTGAAAAATGTTCCTTTTTGATCCAGTAAATATAGTTGAGAATATGAGACTGACTACAGGTAAACCCCGACATCTGTCGGGGTTTTTGGTTGGATGAGATAGGGGTTAAGGCTCGATGAAGCCGCCGGCTTGGATTTGCCAGAGTTTTTGATAAGTTCCCTGAGATGCTTTTAACAATTCATTATGCTTTCCTTCTTCAGATATTTGTCCGTTTTCTATAACTACAATCCTGTCCATCTTGGATATAGTAGATAACCTGTGGGCTATGACAATTACAGTTTTACCCTGCATCAGATTGGTGAGGGCATCTTGGATGAGTAGTTCTGATTCAGAGTCAAGGGAGCTGGTAGCCTCATCTAAAACCAAAATAGGGGCATTTTTGAGAATAGCCCGGGCAATAGCTACTCTTTGTCTTTCACCTCCAGACAGCTTCACACCTCTTTCTCCAACATAGGTATTGTATTTATCAGGAAAGCTCATTATAAATTCGTGGCAGTGCGCGAGTTTGGCAGCCCGAATTACTTCTTCATCAGTAGCAGATCTTCTGCCATAGCGGATATTTTCCATCAGTGTTCTGTGAAAAAGGATTGGCTCCTGAGGCACCAGACTTATGCTTTCTCTCAGGCTGTTTTGAGAAACATCTGCTATATTTTGTCCGTCAATTAATATTTCTCCCTTTTCTATGTCAAAGAATCTAAAGAGGAGTTTTACAATTGTTGATTTTCCACCTCCTGACGGGCCGATAAGGGCTATTTTTTCCTGCGGTTTAATCTTTAGGTTAAAGTTTTGCAGTATGTATCTGGTGTTCAAGCCGTATTTGAAGGTTACATTTTGGAATACAATTTCTCCCTTTTTAACTTCAAGCGGTTTTGCAGAGGGATTATCTTTAACCTCGTGGGGTTTGGTGAGTATTTCTGTCATCTCTTCTGCATCAGATAAAGATTCATATATTCTGCGGATATATCTTCCTATATTCCACAAGCTGTCAAAGATTGTAAAAATATATGCCTGAAGCAGAACAAAATCGCCGATAGTAACCAGCCCTTTTTGCCACAGCTTTACTGCTATGTAAAATACTCCAACCTCAAGAATAATCATAAGCAGGGCCTGAAGTCCTGTGATGATAGACCCGAGATTATATGATTTTATGATAAGTTTTGATAGTTCTTTCAATCTGTTTTTAAATCTTTTTTCTTCAAATTTATAACCATTAAACAGCTTTATATTTATATTATTTACTATAGAATCGGCCAGTTGTCCTGTAACCTCAGAGTCAGCATCTGCTCTTTTGATATCCCACTTAAGCTTGTACCTTACAAAAATCATATGGAAGATAAGATAGAAAATAATCCAGAACAGAGTTATGAGGCCTATTTTCCAGAAGTAATAGAAGAGAACACCCAGAATAACTGTAATTTTCAAGCCAATGAATAATATGCTCCAGTATATAGTGTCAAATATATTAACGAAGGAGTTTACAAACCTGTTTACCCTCCTTACCAAGCTTCCTGAGAAATTGTTGTTGAAGAAGCTGTAGGAGTGCTTATGAAGATAGTTGTAGCAGGTGATATACAAGTCTTTCATAAGTGCTGGCTCTAGATAGTTTTGTGTAAATTCTGCGGCTCTGAAAGATACCCAGCCGATCATATTTATACCTGCTATGATAAGGATAATATAGATAAGCCTTTCAGGATCAGGGCTTTTTTCCAGCAAATCAAAGAATTTCTTATACCAGATAGGAGTATAAATACTGGAAAAAGTAAAACCCAAAAGAGCTATGAACATAATAGAAACTCTGCCCTTGTATTTTACAAGGTGTCTCCAGTATATTTTTAGCGTTTGTCTGGTTTTTTCTTTCATATAAAGCGCATAAAAAAATACCCACAGAGCATGGGTGGGACCTTTGAGTGATATTCCTCAATAAATAAAACTAAAAAATGTGCGAAATGTTACACAAATTGATTTTTGGGCAGAGGTGGTATAATATAAAAAGGAGATTAATTTTTTAGCTATGATTATTTTTATATGGGGAAGTGATACAACAGGCGCAGGGAAAAAAGTGGATCATCTTGTCGGCCAGTTTCAAAAAAAGAGAGATGAAAGCGGGCTTAATATTGTGTATTTAGATGGAACAGATATAGCTGATTTTGAACATCTAAGCAATGTAATCTGCTCTACAGGTTTTCTAGCTGATAAAAAATTGATTGTAATTAAAAATATTATAAAAGATGGAAATGAAAAGGTGTTAAAGCCTCTTTTAGATATGCTTAAAAAACACTCTGAAGATGATAATCATCTTTTATTTTGGGAAAGCACAGACTTGGATAAGACAAATAAAACACAAGCAGAGGTTTTTGCTTTTCTAAAAAAACAAAAATTTTCTTATCACTTTCCCCAACTCAAAGGAAAGGATTTAAGCAGATGGATTATCAAGGCTTTTAGGGAAAGAGGACTCCAGGTTCAGTTTTCTGTAGCAGAAAGACTGGCTTTTTACTTTGAAGGAAATATGAACTTGCTTTATAATGAGATAGATAAAATTTCAAATTACAAGCAAAAAGGTATGGTAACTGAGGAAGATATAGATAAAGTAATATATGTTATGGAGAAAGAGGATATTTTTCCCCTGATAGATGCTATATTACTGGGAGATAAGAAGCAGGCTCTTGAGCTTTTAAACAGGCAACTTAAAGTCTATGATTTAGGCTTTATTTTCAATATGCTTCTGAGGAATGTTAAAATTGTTATGCAAATCAGGCTCCTGCTTGAAGAAGGACTAAGAGACAGAGATATATCACAGAAAATCAACGCTCATCCGTATATGATTAAAAAAAGTACATCAATTGCCAGAAAGACCAGCCTTAGAGATATTCAAAAAATGTTTAGATATATGGAGGATATAGATAGAAAAGTAAAGAGCGGACACCCTTATCAAAATATTTTACTTGATCTTTTAATTTTGGAAAATTAAAAAATCCCCCTGAAGGGGATTTGTATTTGGTATATTTTATTCTCTCTCAGGCTCGGAAGACTGCTTGCCTTCTGGAATGTTGTTTATAATTTTCATCAGCCTTGATTTTTTTCGAGCAGCTTTATTGGGATGATAGATGTTCTTTTTAGCTGCTTTATCCACTAGCTTTTGATATTGGTGCATATACTCAAGAGCTTTATCATGACTTCCTTCTTTGACTGATTTTTTTATTTTTCTGACTAAAAACAAAAGTCTTTCTTTGACCTGCAGATTTCTTGCTTTTCTTTTTAGGGATTGTCTGAGCCTTTTTGCTGCTGATTTAGAATTTGGCATATTTGACAGATTACTTATAATTGCTTTTTAAGTATAGCAAATATATTAAATGAGTCAATAG
>WFTA01000062.1 GCA_015485715.1 Patescibacteria group bacterium | reverse complement strand
CCTCAATAAACAATGTTTATACTAACACTGTAGAACATTCTCATGGATCAGATCCCTGTCCCAATGAATTCTATACCTCATATAGCCCTGATAGGCCTGAAATAGTATACTGTGAAAAATGCTACCAAAGTGAGGTTGTGTAAAGAGAAAAATTCTAAATATAAGAATTCCAAATACCAAAATCCAAATGACAAATCCACGGCATGTCGCCATGGCATGCAAACCCCAAGTCCCAAATCCAAAATAATAATAATCATAGTTTTGGCTTTAACACTGCATATTGGCCAACTTGCCCAGCTTCACCCAGCTCCACTTTTTGAGGTAAATCCTGCTATAAAGCCAATGGGTATGTAATTTGATTTAAAGCAACATATCTGCAAATGATATTGAAAAGTGGGGCTGGGTAGGGCTGGATAAAAATTGTTTATAAAACTTGCCCCGTCGAATGACTGGGGTTACAAAATTAAAGCAGTGTTGTAGGGTTATTATCTATTGTCCAGTCAGGAGGGACTTTGTTACGGATGATTGGAAGTATTTTTTCTTTGTGAGATATTATTTTAACTGCAATGTGAAATATATATTTTCCACCTGATTTTTTGGGATGTGCAGGGTATGGCTTGGATATGTCAATACTTTCTTCAAGTTTGTTTTCTTTGATTATATATTTTAAAAGGCGGTGATAGATGTGCATAGCTTCTCCTATAGCTTTTTTTTCATTTTTATGTTTATAGCTTAGTTTAATCACAATTGCAAAAGGAGGATAGTGCAGAGATTGGCGGAGCTTGATCTCAGATTTATAGTAGATGTTGTCTTTTTTTTCTTTGATAGCTTTGATGAGGGGAGTACTTGGATCATGGGATTGGATAATGAGTTTTGTCTTGTTTTCAAGAGCTTTTAAAGAGAAGAATTTAAATATAGTATAAGCTTCTTCAACTGATTTAAAGTTTGGAATATATTTGTAAAAGTCTCCATCTATCACTCCTATTACCCCAACATCTTCCCAGTTGATTTTATCAAAGGCATATTCTGTACCTATGATAACACTTGCTTTTTGGTAATTGGAATAGGTCGGATTGTCTTTGTCTATTCTTATGATATGCATTTGCTTGAACTTTTTTTTAATTTCTATTTCTACTTTTTGTGTGCCTTTTCCAGATAGTTTGATGTCAGGGCTGTTGCAGACAGGGCAGAGCGGAGGAAGCTCTTCTCTGTATCTGCACCAGTGGCAAATGAGGTAATTAGAAGTATGGTAGATAAGGTTTACACTGCAGTTGGGACACACTGCTTCCCATCCGCAGTCTCTGCAAAGCACAGCTCTAGAGTAGCCTTTTCTGTTGAGAAATATAAATGTTTTTGAAGTGGATGCAGATTCTTGTATATTTTCTAAAAGTTTATCAGAGAACATAGTATAGTTGCCTTTTTCTTTTTCTATTTTCATATCTATTACTTCTATATTGGTTTTTTTGGTTTTTTCCAGATAGGTGTTTTTGATTTTTATTTTTGCCTCAATACTGGGAGCAAAGCTGGATAAGATAAGGCGTGCGTTGAAAATTTCAGTTAAAAAACAAACGAGATCAAAAGTATTATACTTTGGCGTCTTTTCGGATTTATAGTTTGAGCTATGCTCATCTTCCATGATAATCATTTTAAGATTTGAGAAGGGGGCAAATATTGCAGAACGACTTCCCAAAATAATCTGAGGTTTTTCTTCTATAACGTATTTCCAGTCTTTTTTTCTGTTTTGCCAGAGATAAACATTGAAGTTTTTCTTAGACAAGATATCAAAGGCAGTTTCTGCTGTATTTTTTGAGGGAAGAAGATAGAGTAGTTGTTCCTCATCTTTGAGGTGATAATTGATTTGATCTATAATCAGACGATATTTGTTTCGTGTGGTGGAATAGTGGATGAGAAGAGGGGTGGGGATATGTTTTTTAGGAATATACAAACTGGTATATTTTTCAAAAAGAGAGATGTTTTTTTCTGAAAATGATGATGGCAGAATACTGTGCAAGGCAGTAGATAGAGATACAAAACATATATCCTTTATATAATTAGCCAGTTTGAGATAAAAATCAGGCAAAAGATACGGATATACATCAAGGATAGCTTTGGTATGAGACGGCAGATAGGGTTCTTTTTTTGTTGATTGTACTATACCAATGACTTTTTTATTGTTAAAATCAACTTTAACAAATTGAAGTTTGGATACTGAGACATTGTTTTCATCAAACGTATATGAGAAACTGTCAGGCATTGTTCTGGGTATTTTGACTAGTGGGATGATGTCGGCAATCATATTAATTTTCTGCTCTTAATACTTCCCCTGTCGGGTGAAGCGAGAGAGATTTATCATCGGTTGTTATGATATTCTCCCATTTAAACCCCAGTTTTTCAAAGTCTTTTACAGATGCAATCGGTCTTTTATATCCGTTTGATATAAAATAAACTGTTGGTTTGGTGCGTGATTTTACGATTTCACCATCTTTGAATTTTACAGGAGAGCCTTTAGCGTATTGGTCAAGCTCTTCAGGGTCTGTGGGGATTATACGGTAGTTTGGAAAGTTTGTGTTCATCAACTCTTTTGACCAGATAGGATGTTTGACACCGTCTTTGACATACCACACACCGCCTGTTGTCTTATCCTGTAGAAGTGCTCCCATAGGATAGATACTTTTTATGGTAATTGGCGGCCCTTCTGGTATAGAGTCTATTTCTTCTTGAGGCAGATCTATGATTTCTTCAGGATTAAAGCCTATTTTTCTGAAGACTTCTCTGGAGGCTATGCCCCGCTTCATATCGTCTACTATTAGATATACTGTGCCGCGGGGAGATCGGACAAGGGAATATTGGGCATATTTAATAGGTACGCCATCGGGGTATGAATCGAGAGTTTCTGGAGATACTTTGATAACTTTATCAAAACTGTATCTGGACAGAAAAGCTGCTTTGGAGGTAAAAGGGCGCTTGGTACCATTTTGTATCAGGTAGATCCCTCCTGTTGATATATTTTGCAGGATGCTGCCGTCAGGATAGTTTTGTGTAAACCAATCCTGCCATATCTTATAGAAGTTTTTGTTGCCTTGTATATGAGGAGTATAGACATACAAGGCATGAGTAGCACGATTGGCTACAGTTACTCTTTGTCCGTCTATGGTATAGGTTTTTCCAACAGAAAATCCGTATTTGTAGGGATTGTTATAGAAAAGCCTGAATGCTGATGCAGCATAATCTACCTGATTGGTAAATCCTTTGTATTTTTGGAGTTTGGGATCTTTCTTTGAGCAGGAATCACAGATTCCATAGCCTGTTGCCCAGTCAAGCTGATCTTGATCAGGATTTGGGTCTGTAATCAGGCTTTGCTCTTTCTGAAGTGTAACCAGCAGGACTTTTGGGTTTATGCGATAGAGTTGGGAATTGTCATAGATAATTTGGGCTGCCAGCATCCTGCTTTGAGGATCAACAAATCTGGCAAGGTAAGAATTTTTCTTTTTTAAAAAGTTGTAGATATCATCAAATGTCATAGATTTATAATCTGTAAACTCATAGTCAGATATGATATGATTGGGATTAAAAACTCCTGCCTGAGATATAAAAGGTGCAAACAGGTAAGTAAATAATACAGCTGTGATGGTTAATTTTGCAGTTATGTTTTTCAGCATATTTTACTGTTTAATTTTGATTTTATTTTATCATAGTTTGAGAATTATACCAAATAATATTGTCATTGAAAAATATTAATTTTTGATTTATAATGGAATAATACAAACATTGATTATAATTAATCAGATCAATATGGCAATAAAAGTTTTTGGTCACAAATCACCTGATACAGATGCTGTAGTATCAGCTATAGTATATAGCTGGTATCTGGGCCAATCGGGTGAGGGAGCAAAACCATATATTCTTGGATCTCCAAATAAAGAGGCAAAATATGTTTTGAACAGGTTTAACTTTGATCTGCCTGAAGTCTTGGAAAGAGTGGATGAAGGAGACAGGGTAGCTATTGTAGATACCAACAACAAAGAGGAACTTATAGATCTTTCTCAGGCCGAGATTATATCTATAGTTGATCATCACAAGCTTGCAGGAAATATTTCTACCCCTCACCCTATAGAAGTGGTAATCAAACCATATGGCTCCACTTCAACTGTGTTGTATAAAGAATATATATCCAAAATTGGAGAGGTACCTGCTGATATAGCAGGTCTTATGCTGGCAGGGATTTTGTCTGATACTTTAGAATTTAGAAGCCCGACAACCACAGAAGAAGATAAAAAGGTTGCAGAAAAACTTGCTAAAATTGCAGGTGTAGATATTCATCAGCTGGCAGATGATATGTTTAAGGCAAAGTCAGATGTATCAGATATCTCAGATGAAGATTTAATCTTAATGGACAGTAAGGTATTTGAAACGGGAGGAATGAAGATAAGGATATCAGTTGTGGAGACTACAGATCCAGATCAGATTTTGAATAGAAAGGAGACACTTAAACAAAAGCTTTTAGAATGGGAAGATGCAGATAAAACACTCCTTTTTGTGGTTGATATTTTGGAAAGTAAGGCGTATGTTTTAATCACTGATGATGAGGTAAGGGATATTATCCAGAAAGCCTTTCAGACAGGCGGAGATGGTGATGTAATAGAGCTGCAAGGAGTTGTCTCCAGAAAAAAGCAAATTGTTCCCAGTTTAGAAAAGGTTTTAAGTTAGACTTTGCAAAAGTAAGCCAAATTTCTTGCAAGAGTGGTATTTGTTTGATATACTATCTGTGTATATTTGTTTATTAATATTGAGTTAAATACTTTAACTTTTTATTTTTTATGCCTAAAAAATCAGTTAAAAAGACTGCTAAAAAGAGTACAAAATCAGATAAAAACAGGTATTCAGCACAGGCTATCACAGTATTAGAAGGACTTGAGCCGGTAAGAAAAAGACCGGGAATGTACATAGGATCTACAGGACCCAGAGGACTTCATCATCTGATATGGGAGGTTGTTGACAATGGTATAGACGAGGCAATGGCAGGATTTGCTACGCGTATTTATGTAACATTAAATCCGGATGGATCTGTCTCTGTAGTGGATGACGGCAGGGGGATACCAGTGGACACACATAAGCAGACAGGAAAATCAGCGCTGGAGGTTGTGATGACCAAGCTTCACGCAGGCGGGAAGTTTGGACAGGGTGGATACAAGGTATCAGGAGGACTACACGGAGTAGGGGTATCTGTGGTGAATGCATTGTCTGAGTATTTGGTGGCAGAAGTTCACAGAGATGGAAAAGAGTATATTCAAGAGTACAGGCGAGGCAGCCCTGTCTACAAAATGAAGTCCCTTGGAAGCATATCTAAAATAAAGAAAAATCCGGCCAAAGTAGATATACCTTATGACGAAGAGTGGATGAAGATAGAAAATGGTACTAGAGTTACCTTTAAGCCTGATAGTGATATTTTTGAGACTGTGGAGTTTGACTGGCATACTATCATAGACCATCTTAGGCAGCAGGCATATCTTACTAAGGGGATCAGGATTATAGTAAGAGACAACAGAGAGAAGGAGACAGATACTATACCTGAATATCATTTTTATTTTGAAGGCGGTTTAGGTTCATATATTAAATTTTTAAACAAGCACAAACCATCAAAGCAAAAAAATATTTTTTATGTAGAAAAGGATATTTGGCTTGATAAAAACAATCAAATAATATCCAAGTCTCAGGATAAAGATGGCTTTAAGATGATTAAGGTGGAAGTAGCACTTCAGTATACTGATGAGTTGAAAGAATCTGTTTTTTCTTTTACTAACAATATTTATAACCCTGAAGGAGGTACGCATCTGGTCGGATTTAGAACAGCACTTACTAGAACACTTAATTGGTATGCCAGAGAAAAGGGATATCTTAAGGAAAAAGATCAAAATTTATCAGGAGAGGATGTGAGGGAAGGATTGACTGCAGTGGTAAGTGTTAAAATACCTGAGCCTCAGTTTGAAGGCCAGACCAAAGCCAAACTGGGCAACACAGAGGTTAGAACTGTGGTGGATCAGGTAGTATCAGATGCTTTGAAGCGTTTTTTGGAGATCCAGCCCAAAGATGCAGAGTATATCGTAGGTAAAGCCATCTTGGCGCAGAAGGCCAGAGTGGCAGCCAAAGCTGCACGAGAGTCAGTGCTTAGAAAAGGAGCTCTGGACGGGCTGGCACTTCCGGGCAAGCTTGCTGACTGTTCCAATAGAGATCCAAGCAAGTGTGAGATATATATAGTAGAGGGAGATTCAGCAGGCGGTTCTGCCAAGCAGGGAAGAAACAGAGAGTTTCAGGCAATTTTGCCTTTGCGCGGTAAGATTTTAAATGTTGAAAAGGCAAGGCTGGATAAACTCCTTTCCAACAATGAGCTTAAGTCACTCATCATAGCGCTTGGCACGGGAATTGGTGAGCAGTTTGATATATCAGGGCTTAGGTATCATAGAATAATAATTATGACTGATGCTGATGTAGATGGTGCACATATCAGGACACTGCTTTTAACTCTTTTCTATAGATATTTCCCTGAGATTATAGAAAAAGGCTTTCTCTATATTGCTCAGCCCCCGCTTTATGCCATAAAAAAAGATAAACAGACATATTATGCCTATTCAGATGAGGAAAAAGACAAAATATTGGCTCAGATAAAGAAGGATAAAGATGAGAAAAAGGCTAAAAAGACTGGAAGAACAGAGGGAGATACAGAGGCAGAAAGTGATACAGGAGCTGTAAAGAGGGTCTTTATACAGAGATACAAGGGTTTGGGAGAGATGAACCCTGAACAGTTATGGGAGACAACCATGAATCCTGAGACTAGAGTTATGAAACAGGTAACTATAGAAGATGCACAGCATGCTGATGATATTTTTAGTGTACTGATGGGTTCAGACATAGCTTCCAGAAAGAAGTTCATCCAGTCTCATGCAGACAAAGTAGAGAATTTAGATATCTAAATGAAAAAACACTTGTACGATTTTTTCATACCACATGAGGGCAATAATCATTTGCCCCGGAGCCTGCATCCCAGATTTTTGATAAGATATTCCTTTTTGGTTTTAGTTTTTAAGGCTTTTGTTGTTTTGTCTCTTTTGTTTGTATTTCCAACTATTGCTGAATTCTCTACCATCACCCAGAACAGAATTGTAGAATTGGTGAACATAGAGAGAAGGGCAAGGGGATTGAACGAGCTCAGGATAAATCCATTGCTTGAAGCTGCCGCTAAGATGAAATTACAAGATATGATAGATAAGAATTATTTTGACCATAATGCGCCAGATGGGACTCCTCCATGGGTATGGTTTAAAAAAGCAGGATATATTTATACTTATGCAGGAGAAAATTTGGCTATTAATTTTGTGGAAGCAGAAGAAGTGCACAAAGCTTGGATGGAATCAAAAAGCCACAGAGAAAACATCCTTAATCCAAATTATAAAGAGATAGGTGTAGCGGTAGGTGTGGGTAATATTGACGGATCTCCATCTACATTGGTTGTTCAGTTTTTTGGGACTACTTTTGCTCCTCCTCAGTTTACAAATATAATTGAAACTGAAAAGGCTGTTGAGACGAAGACTGTCAAAAGCAGTGAAACTCAGACTGCAATTGAGAGAAATAAAAAGACGGAGCCAACTGTACAACCGGCTCCAAAACCTGAACCTCAGCAAAAATCACTACCTGTTCAGAAATCCTCACCACGACCTGAACAGGATAAAGAGTTTCCAGTCAAGCTTCCTTATGTAGAACGGGCAGATGAGATAAAAACAGTGACATACAATAAATCAGAGGAAGCAGATATGATTATGCCTTCCAAAGAGCTTGATGATACACCAGATCAGCCAGTCATAGAAAAACAAAAATCTAATAACATAGATATTATACAGCAGGAGAAAAAAATATTAACCGGTCAGGCTCAGACAGTGACACTTGAGAAGACTGGCCCTCTGGGATTTGTAGGTAGATTTATAAGATGGATGCAAAAGTTTTACATATTTATTATAGGATTTTTGTTTTTGTCGCTGTTGATCAAGATTTTGATAAGAGCACATATCCAGCATCAGCATATAGTAGCTATAGTTTTGTTGATAATTATCGGGTCTTTAATTTTACTGTTTGTTAGGTTGCATTTTTTGGAGGGTATGGGAGGAGTTAAAATTTTATAATTTTTCAATCCGTCAATTTTCAAACTATAAGAATTCCAAATATAAAATTTAATTATCAATAATAAAAATTCCAAATGTCAAAATCCCAATGTCAAATCCACGGCATGTCGCCATGGCATGCAAATCCTAAATCCCAAATCCAAATAACAGCAATGATTGTTTGGGCTCTGAATATTGGATATTTGTTGTTGATTTGTCATTTG
>WFTA01000061.1 GCA_015485715.1 Patescibacteria group bacterium | reverse complement strand
GTGGGATACGGCTGCCGGACACGCCATAGCCCTCGAATCGGGGTGTGAGGTAAAGGTTTACAACGGGAAGCTATCAGACACCTTGACCTATAACAAAGAAGACCTCGTCAACCCTCCCTTTGTTGTTTTCAGAAAGGAGAAGGCTTATCTCTTTTGCTAATTAATTTAAGAAAGCATGTAAGGAATGAGGTGTGAGATTTTTGGGGAGAGGGCTGTTACATCAAAGATTTTTACAATTAAATAGAACATACGAGACTGTTTTACAGGGTATATTAAAGTCATCCTTTTTAAACATATTTTCAAGATTATTTGGTTATCTTAAAAATGTAGCAATTGCAGTAATAATAGGTTTTAGTTTCGAAACAGACGCTTTCTTTATGGCTATTAGTTTAATAGGTCTTTTTATGATCTTTGTAGATGTGTTTGATTCGGTAGGTATTCCCAACCTAGTAAAAGCGAGACAGGAAAGCCAAGAGTATTTTCACAAGCTTTCCGCTTTATTGTTTACATTTACAACTATTATAGCGGCTTTTGTAGTCTTTTTGTCTTTTATATTAATGCCTTTAGTTTTCAAAATAGCCGTAGGCTTTAAAGAACAAGAGCAAATACAAACACTGAAAGTCTTATATATGTATCTTCTGCCGTATTTACTTTTTAGCTTCTTTTTTCATCACTTTGGAGCAATAAATAGAAGCTTGAGAAGATTTAGTGTATATTTTATGGGACAGCTTATCTTTTCTTTGTTCAATTTTGTTTTTATAGCTACTGGGCTTACAGTTTTCAAAGATATAAAAGTGATTCCTGTTTCGTTTTCAATATCTCAAGGGATAGCAACCCTATACATATTACTTGTATCTAAAGATTTTTTGAAATTCGATTGGTTTATCGATAGCAAAGTAAAGCAAATTCTAAAGCAATTTTTCTATTTAATCTTTGTATACGGAGTTCTTCATTTGTTTGTAGTTATAGATAGATCGTTTGCCTCTTTACTTCCAACAAAAAGTATAACAGCTCTTTCTTACGGCTTGACCGTTGCGTTAATACCAAAAGGAATTTTAAGATTAGAAAATATTCTAATAACCCCCCTATCGGAAGTGAATGCTTCCATAGACAAGGTGAATTTTTATTTAAAAAGAACTTTTTTTATAACATTATTTATAAGTGTGATATTTTATATTTTCTCCCCTGTTTTTGTTAAGGTGTTATATGGTTACGGAGCTTTTTCTCATGTGGATTATGAATTGACTTCGTTGGCTTCAAAGTTTTATTCTTTATGTATACCGTATATGTTTCTATGGCCTATACTTTACAGGATTTTTCAAATAAAAGGAAAGTTAGGAGGAATTATATTTACAGCAATTATTTCATGCATATTAAACGGAGTTTTAAACTATTTCTTTGTTGTAAGATTCGATTTAGGGTTGGTAGGTATTTGCTTAGGCACCCTGGGAGCATATTTATCTTTAGTCCTTTTATCATATTATTTATTATCAAAGGAAAAAAGAAATGAAAAACTTGAAGTGTCCGGTTTGTGAAAAAGATTATACTACATTTATTGATACCTATATAAGTTCTTGGAACTTTCAAGAATACAAACTCTATCATTGTGAAAACTGCAGTTTACAGTGGTGGGAACCCTTAGAAATAATTGCTGAATTTTATGAGGAGGAGGTATTATTAGCATATAAATATTTTCATGCTGGAGTTAGAGAACTACAAGCATGGCATAAACCTTTTTTCAAACACTTCCCCAGGGATAAAAAAGGTGTATTGTTGGACATAGGGTGTGGTGATGGTGTTTTCCTAAAAGAAGTTAAGAAGCTTGGCTTTGAAGTGTGGGGGATTGATCTTGACAAAAAATCCATAAAAACTGCCAGGGAAAAATTCGGATTAATGAATACATATCCCATGTTCTTAGAAGAATTCTCCCAATTTGCCGAAGAGAGCGGACTGAAGTTTGATGTTATAACATTTTTTGAGGTGCTTGAACACCAAGATAATCCTCAAAATTTCATTAAAAACGTTAAGAAACTCCTTAAGCCTAACGGTTATATTGCTGGGACAGTCCCTAATAGAGATAGGCCATTAGTTGCTTTAGATAGAAGGTATGCGAATACTGCTGATTTCCCACCGCATCATTTTCTTTATTTTAATAGAGATAGCTTAAGATTCTTATTGAGGAAGTTTAACTTTGAAGATATATTTTTTTCTCCTGTAGAAGTCAATTTTAATTCAGTGAACACACTTATAGAACTAATAATAACCATGGGGTGGTCAAGAAAGCTGAGTAAAATGTTGAAAAACAGTGTGATAGATGAGGGAAGCATGCCAGTTTCATCCTATGAAAAGATATATGGGAAGAGCAAAAGAGTGAAGCTGCTGAGGTTTTTAAAAACATCAAGAGATTTAATGCGGCTGCTTGTTTTTTTACCTTTTAGTATGCCTTTATACTTTTTGATTAACAGTAAAGGCGCACAAATATATTTTCAAGCAAAGCTGAAAGAGTGAATAAAGTCCGGATATGGTGCAGGAGGACTCAAAATGGTGAAGTTCGAAGATTTGATCGCACATAAAGAAAAAATATGTGTTGTTGGGCTGGGTTATGTTGGTTTTCCTCTCGCAATGAATTTAGCTAAGCATTTTAAAGTTGTTGGATTTGATGTCAATAAAAAAAGGATTGAAGAGCTAAAAAAAGGAGTAGATTCTACCAGAGAGATTGAAGACACCAGATTAAACAGTATAAGCGTACATTTTACCTGCAATGAAGAGCATATAAAAGGATGTAAATTGATAATAGTAGCTGTCCCCACTCCTATTGATAAGTTGAAAAATCCAGACTTGTCTTATCTAAGATCCGCATCCGAGTTGGTCGGAAGAAACTTATCGAAAGATAGCGTTGTGGTTTACGAGTCGACAGTATATCCGGGTGCAACGGAAGAAATTTGTGTTCCTATCTTGGAAAAAGAAAGTTCTTTAAAGTGGAAAAAGGATTTTTTTGTAGGCTATAGTCCGGAACGAGTCAATCCTGGTGATAGGCACCATACACTGGAGAAAATAACCAAGGTTGTTAGTGGAGACACTCCTGAAACTACAAATTTATTGGATAAAGTATATAGTAAAGTTATAAAAGCAGGCATATATAAAGTGCCATCTATAAAAATTGCAGAAGCAGCAAAGGTGCTAGAGAACATTCAGAGGGATATAAATATAGCATTAATGAACGAAGTTTCTATTATTTTTCATAGACTTGGGATAGATACAAAGGAGGTAATAGAAGCTGCATCGACCAAGTGGAATTTTATCAACTTCGAACCTGGACTGGTTGGAGGTCATTGCGTCCCAGTAGATCCTTATTATTTAATTTATAAGTCTATTCTTTCAGGTTATGTTCCAGAGTTTCTTTTATCTGCAAGAGCAGTAAATGAATACATGCCAAAATTTATTGCTCATGAAACTATAAAATTGTTAATTAGAAGCAAAAAGGATATTTATAATATAAAAATTTTAATCTTAGGCATCACTTTTAAGGAAAATGTTCCTGATATTAGAAACAGTAAGGTGTATGAAGTGCTAAAAGAGCTCATGGATTATGGTTTGAAAAATATATATGTATATGATCCGATCGCTAATGAGGAGGAAGTATGTAGGGAGTTCAATGTAAAACTTTTAAAAGATGTAAAAAAATGCGTTCCTTATGATGTCATCATATATGCCGTTAAGCATGCTGTATTTTCTAAAGAGTTTACCATCAATAAATTAAAATCTATCTGTTCCAAACCATTTATACTGATCGATATAAAAGGTGTGTTTAGAAGAGAAGATCTAAATGAAGAAATAATTTACTGGAGATTATAGTTCAAACGTTTAAATACCGTCATGGAGAAAAATATTCGTGTGTAGAATAGTTGGCTTCTGGGATACTTTCTATAAAAATGATTATGATCTGGGGGAAATTATAACCCGGATGCGTGATACCATGACTCATGGTGGGCCTGACGATGCAGGTAATTTTATATGTAAACGCTCGGGTTTTGCAATTGGACACAGAAGGTTATCAATCTTAGACCTATCTGAAAAGGCAAAACAACCTATGGAATGGCAAAACTATGCCATAGTTTACAACGGAGAAGTTTATAATTTTAGAGAAATAAGAGAGGAACTGGAAAAAAGGGGCTACAAATTCTTTTCGGATAGTGATACAGAAGTAATTCTTAAATCCTTTGCTGAGTGGGGTTATGATATGGTTCATAAGTTTAGGGGCATGTGGGCTTTCTCTATCTGGGATAAAAAAGAGAACAAACTTATTCTTTGCCGAGATAGAGTGGGTGTTAAGCCACTTTACTGGTATTTTAAGGATGGCTTGTTTATGTTTTCTTCAGAGCTTAAAGCTTTCCATAAGCATCCCAAATTTAAAAAGCATCTGGATTTCGAAGCATTGTCTTTATATTTTCAATATGGCTATATTCCCGCACCTTATAGTATATTCAAAGACGTTAAAAAACTAAAGCCAGGTCACTATTTAGAAGTAAAGTTAAGCGGAAATAATTTAAATATCAAAGAGATTCCCTACTGGAAGGTGGAATGGGAATACGAAAGATCCTTATATAAAAGGAAGGAAATTGAGAAAATGAGCGAAGACGATATAGTGAGCGAGCTGGAAAGCGTTTTGATAGATGGATTCAAGTTGCGTTTAATTTCAGATGTTCCTCTTGGGATTTTTTTGAGTGGTGGTATAGATAGTTCTATTGTTACAACCTTGCTACAAAAAGAAAGTTCAAGCCCTTTAAAAACTTTTACAATAGGTTTCTACGAAAAAAGTTACAATGAAGCACAATGGGCAAAAAAAGTTGCAAATTATTTAGAAACAGATCACCATGAATTATACTTAACTCCTAAAGATGCCGTTGAGATTATACAGAAATTACCCGAAATGTATGATGAACCTTTTGGGGATTCTTCAGGAATACCCACTTATTTGGTTTCAAAATTCGCAAAACAGCATGTTAAGGTGGCTTTGTCCGCAGATGGTGGAGATGAACAGTTTTTGGGTTATACACGTTATTGGAAGATAACAAAATATATTTACAGCTTAAGTAAGCTCCCTCATGTTTTTAAAGGTTCTTTATTCTTGATTTTAAGTGCTTTCGATAATATGTTTTTTACAAATGCTTATTTTAAGCTTAAACCTTTGTTTCCAGTAGTGCCGGAATTAAGAAGAAAGATGATAAAGTTGAAAGAAATCCTTAAACATAACGATTTACTGAATCAATATGATACATCTGTGAAATTGCTGACTTTAGAGGATAACAACTCTCTAGGACTAGGAACAAACAAAAACTTAGCATCTATTATGGGTCTGGAAATCATTCCAGATGAAATCCATGATTTTGTAACATTGTTTGATATTAAAAGCTACTTGGTAGACGATATATTAGTAAAGGTGGACAGAGCAAGCATGGCAGTATCACTGGAAGCAAGAGAACCGTTTCTGGACAACAAGATATTGGAATTATCCTTAGCTATTCCACCATATTTAAAGTGGAAAGAAGAAAAAAGTAAGTGGATCCTCAGAAAAATACTCTATAAGTATCTTCCCAAAGAATTGATAGATAGACCTAAACATGGTTTCGGCGTTCCAATATACGAATGGTTTAAACAGGATTTAAAAGAGTTGTACATACACTATCTAAATCCAGAAAGGATAAAGAAGCAGGGATTATTAAATCATAAGACTATTAAAAATTGGCTTGAAAACTACTATAGCAATAAAGAAGAAAACACGTGGAGACTATGGTTGATATTTTCTTTTGAGATGTGGAAAGAAAGGTGGTATGAATAAAAAGGTAGAAGTTTCAGTTATCATGTCTGTATACGATGAAGATAAAAGGATTTTAAAAGAATCTATTTATTCGATTCTGAATCAAACATTTCAAGACTTTGAATTTATTATAGTCCATGACAATCCTAAAGATAAAGAAATAGAAAGTTATTTAAAAGAATTATCATCTATGGATGATAGAATCAAATTAGTGAAAAATGAAAAGAATCTGGGTCTAACAGAAAGCTTAAACTTAGCTTTATCCTTGGTACAAGGAAAATATATAGCCAGGATGGATGCAGACGATGTATCACTACCAGATAGGCTAAAGATACAATATGAATTTATGGAAAAACATAGCGAAATAGATCTTATAGGTTCGTGGGCGTATATTATAGACATTTCAGGGGAAGTAAAAAACACAATTAGAACACCTGTTAAATACAGCATAATTAAAAAAGTGTTAAAGTATAGAAACCCATTACTGCATCCCACTTGGTTCGGAAGGTATAAAATTTTTCATGATTTAGAAGGTTATAAAGGATTTTTAAAAGTCAGTCAAGACTATGAATTTCTTGTCAGAGCAGTCTTCAGAGGATATATAATCATAAATATCCCAGAGATATTGCTAAAATATAGGCTAAGACCAGACAGAAGTGGATTCAGGCATCCATTTTACAAGGTGATTACCGAGGAACTAATCCATGAAAACTATGTAAGCTTAGAAAAACATGGTGTAGATATCCTGACATATGATCTTTACACTGAACACACTCAAAGGAAATTCTCTCAGAAGGATAGAATAGATCAAACAAGGAAATATATTTTGGAGTTTCTAAGTGGAAGATCGCTTTATTTCTTCAAGGCTTTTTTTACATATCCTTCTTTAACGTTTAATTTTTTGTATAAAGCAATGGCAAGTAAAATACTGGAAACCTACGAATATGTTGCGAGGGACAAGTATGATATACCAAAGAGATAACTTTTTTTGGTTTAAAGTAAACTCTCTTATAAGACATGCTTACATTTTTTTGCCGCTCACTAATTTAATAGTTGTGAATGAATACCCCAAATCAGGAGGGACATGGCTTGGATTAATGTTATCTTTCATTTTAGATATTCCTTTCCCGAGGAACAGATTTCCTTTGCTAAACAGTAAGCAAATATTCCATGGACATTATTTGAATCTACCTGTTAATAATTTTAATAATAAGGTTATTATTGTGTGGAGAGACGGAAGAGACATCGTAGTTTCTCAATACTTTTTTTACTTCTTCGAAAGTGAGGAGAAAAAAAATAAATATCTTGTTTCAAAAATGAAAAAGCTTTTTAAGGATGCTTATAAGAGAGACGATTTCGAAAACGTTAAGGAACTTATGCCGTTATTTATAGACTTCATTTATTCACAAAAAGCTTTTCCTAAATTTACATGGGTTGACTTTGTCAACCGATGGGCTAACCGCTCTGATGTAATCCACATAAAGTATGAAGATTTGAGGATAAACACTTATGAAACATTGCTTGATTTAATAAAAAATCTGGATAAGAATATAGATGAACATAAGATAAAAGAAGCTGTGGAGCAGTTTTCATTTGAGAAAATGGCAAAAAGGAAAGCGGGACAAGAAGATAAAAAAAGTTTCCTTAGAAAGGGCATAATAGGAGATTGGAAAAACTATTTTAATGAAGAAGCTTGTGAAATTTTTAAAAAGTATGCTGGAGATGCTCTGATAAAGTTGGGATATGAGCAAAATAACAGCTGGAGCAACGCGCAAGCCTAAGGTTTTAAGCTTAAATTATTTTTTTATATATTTAATATTTTTTTCTTTTGGTTTAAAGTACTCCTTTTACAAAGGTTTTTATGTTCACGATCTTCTTATAATAATTTACGTGCTACTAAATATTGATAAAATAAGACTTGATCTTCAGCTTTCAATTGTGATTACATTCTTGTCTTTTTTAAGTGCTTTTTTTATAATGTTAAACGCTTATAAGATTGGCACTATTAACGATTTGATTCAAAGCTTTTATTTCATATATAATTTGCATATTTTCGTTTTGTATTTAATGTTCTTCAAATTGATTGAGCCTTACTTGAAGCTTCTAAGATATAATATTATTTTATTTTTCCTCTCTATGCCTATTATTGTGAGCATTATTATGTTTTTTTATAAAGATGTTGAGAAAATTATTCATAGTGTATATAATATAGAAAGATATCCTGGGATAGGAAGATATGCTGGAATATTTGGAACCGACGTAAATTCCTTTGGTTTTTATTGTTCTATAGTTCTTCTTATTGTTATACTTATGGATAGAATTTCTCTTATTTCACGCTTAACTTTTGTCTTTCTTCTTCCTATACCTATAATTGGTATCATTTTGAGTGGTATGAGGATGGGAATTTTTGCTATCTTATTTTCTTTATTATTGTTTCATAAAAAAATCAGGTTTCTCAACCGTGGTTTGCTGTTATATTCACTTGCATATATTGTGTTATCTTTAATAGTTTTATATATTACAAATAAGTTTTATATATTAAAGGAGCTATATGAGCGATACAGTTTAGATAAATTTCTATCAGACATAAATCCTAATGTGGAAGGAAATCTATCTATGGCCATTAATTATTTTAAATCTGTAACAGAAAACGAAGATATAAATTTGTATAGTGTTCTCACAGGCATAAATCCTTATATTAACTACGTAGATAATTTATATATCTTCCTGTTTATTAAGTATGGATTTGTTTTTGTGGTAATCTTGCTTATAACTGCCGCTGTAATTGCTTTTGTTTCACTTCTCCAAAGAAATTATTTTCTCTTGTTTGTTTTAACGTTGGCCGCTTCAATTTCTGTTAAGGGCATATTTATACTGTCCAATTATTTTCTTTTTCTCATCATACTTTCGATATATTTGTATAAATATAGATCCTTCTTTGTTTACCAATGAAAATACTCCATATAATAGAGGACTTTTCTCCAAATGCTTATGGATTATACAGCTCTTTATTAAATCTCTTGCTCATGTTCAAAAACACAAGTATAGAGATGGAAGTTTTGTATCCACCTAAGACAAAAAACCCCTGGCGATATTCTCCAGAATTTAAATCCAAACTATTAGAAAATATAAAACGCTTCAATATTATCCATATACATGGGATATGGTTGTATCCTCAATACATCGCAGCAAAGACATCTATAAAATATGATATACCTTTCATTTTATCACCGAGAGGAATGTTGAACAAATGGACTTTCGATGCAAAAAACAATAGCATTTTGAAAATTTTAAAGAAAAGAATATATATGACGTTTGCTTTAGATGTTTTTAAAAAGGCAGCAAAGATCCACGCTTTAACGCCGGTGGAAAAGGAAAATATTATGCACTTCTTTCCAGAAGAAGACAAAATAACTATAATTCCAAACTCTATTGACGTGGACAAAGTAGATAAATGTTTTGAAACAAACAAGCAAGTGAGCATTCCTCAGAAATACATTTTGTTTATAGGAAGACTGGATCCCATAAAAGGAGTGGATCTTTTGATAAGAGCTTTTAATAATCTCAATGAAAGTATTAAGCATGAGTGTAAGCTGATAATAGCTGGACCTGAGTGGAACAAGAAATATACAACATATTTAAAGAATTTAGCTCAAAATAGTAAGAACATAGAATTTATAGGTAGGGTAGATGGATGTCAAAGATTTAATCTTATGCACAGTGCGTGGATAGTTGCAATACCTTCTTTTAGCGAAGGATTTCCAACAACAGCTTTAGAAGCTGCGGCCTGTTATACTCCCATAATGACAACTTATAACGTAGGATTGCACGATTGGCCATATGAATATGGAAATTTAATCGTGAATAATTCTATAGAAGACATGAAAAAAGCTATAGAACGGGCAATCTCTTGGAATATTTCTGAGAGAATACATTTAGGTATGCAGGCTCGAAAATTTACCGAACAAAAATTTTCCACAAAAACGATAAGAGAACAATGGATAAGTTTATACTCAAAGTTAACTTAGCCAGATCTTTTGGGAGGATAAGTTATGATAATTCTTGGCATTAACGCATACCACGGAGATTCTTCTGCTGCTATTTTGAAAGATGGAAAAGTTATAGCAGCCGCAGAAGAGGAAAGATTTACGAGAGAAAAACACTGGGCTGGCTTTCCTAAAGGTGCTATAG
>WFTA01000060.1 GCA_015485715.1 Patescibacteria group bacterium | reverse complement strand
TCCCTAAGGGAAGAGATATTAAAAGAGGGGAAAGTTTGGATAGATTTGGAAAGCTGAAAAATGATTTTGAAAAGGCTATTAAAAGACTTGAGGAAGCTGTTAATAAGGCTATGAATAACAAAAGCACTGAAGATTATACATTTTACAGGGGTTCAGCCATTCAGAGATTTGAAATAGCTTTTGAGCTTATGTGGAAAACTGTTAAACTGTTCCTTGAAAAAGAAGGTATAATCTGCAGAAGTCCGAGAACATGCATAAGGGAGTTATTCTCCGCAGGTTTTATTCAAGAAGAAAAAGCACGGGAACTTTTAAGAATGATTGACTACAGAAACATGACCGTTCATACCTATAACGAGGAAATAGCTGAGGAGATCTTTAAGAAGTTGCCGTTGTATGTTGATCTGTTTAGGAACACATTTTTGAAATTAAAAGGCTGATGATAGGTAGTGAGGTGTTAGGGAAATTAAAGGACAGGTTAGAAGGTGATGTACACCTTAAAGATCTTGTAAAAGGTAGTGTAACTTTTTTTATTATAAGAGTCCTCGGATTAGCGGTAGCCTATGCTTTTACTCTGCTTGTTACAAGAAAGCTTGGAGCCTCCGCTTGGGGAATATTTACCATTTGTTTTACAATACTTCAAATAGTATCGGTAATTGGAAGATTAGGGCTTGACACAGCACTGCTTAGATTTATAGCTCAGTATAACGCTCAGGGTAAAGGAGAAGTATCTAAACATATATATCTAAAGTCAATAAGTGTAGTTATTCCTTTTTCTCTACTGCTTTCAGCAGGACTTTATTTATTAGCTCCTATACTTGCGGAAAAAGTTTTCGGAAAAGAGCATTTAACTCCTTATATTAGATTAATAGCCTTTGCAGTAGCACCTTTTACTCTGCTTTATATAAATTCTGAAAGCTTAAGAGCTTTTAAGAAGATAAAGGAGTATGCAGTTTTTCAGAATTTATTACCTTTTTTAATAGCGTTAATCACAGTAGGAACTTTTTTAATTTTCTTAAATATTCAAAACACGGAACTTGTTTTGTTTGCTTATATTGCAGGTGTAAGTTTAGCTTTTCTTCTCAGTTCTGTTTTCCTCTGGAAGGAGTTTAAATGGATTACTGGAGAAAAGGAAAAAGTTTCCATAAAGCATATACTCCTGGTTTCGTTTCCTATGCTTGTGTCAAGTTCTCTTTTTATGGTTATGTCTTGGGCTGATACAATAATGCTCGGAATGTGGAGAACAGAAGAAGAAGTGGGAATTTATAATGTTATCTCAAGGATAGCTTCAATATTAACTTTTTTAACCCTAAGTTTGAATGCTACCTTTACACCCAAGGTTGCGGAATATTACTGGAAAAAGGATAAGCAGCACTTAATAAGTTTAGTAAGCTATATAGCTCGGATAAATTTTTTCATCTCCTTATTTACAGTTGCTATTATCGCTATGTTATCTGAAAAGATATTGAATTTTTTTGGTAGCGAGTTTTTAGAAAATATCACACCACTATATATCCTTTTAATAGGACAGTTCTTTAACAACTACTTTGGAAGTGTTGGAGCTATCCTAAATATGACAGGAAAAGAGCAAATGTTCTTTATAATATTTTTTATATCTACTTTATTAAATGCCTTATTAAATTATTCTTTGATTCCTGCATATGGCATAGTGGGAGCATCTGTAGCAACAAGCTTATCCTTCGTTTTTTTTAAATTTACATGTGCAATATATATATGGAAAATATATGGTTTTACTACTTTTTATCCTGTTAGTGAGTTTGGGAGGAGATAAATGCTTGAGAAAAATAATTTTATTCCTTTAGTGAATAGTATTCCTAAATCTGGAACAAATCTTTTACAGAAATTGCTTGAGCTATTGGGATATAAATATGATAAGTTGGGATTGGCAGAATCATTAATTATGGGTAAATGGTATTTGATAAGGCAAATCATAAGAGGTGCTATTTTTGATAAAAATCCTGTATATATAGGCTTTTATGCCCCGGTAGCTATTAGTTCAAATTGGTTAATTAGAAGGTTAAATAGAGTAAAAGAAGGAAGATATATTTCTGGACATGTTAATTATACAGAGAGAATAAACCATATATTTAGGCAATGTAATGTAAAAGTAATCTTTATTATTAGAGATCCTAGAGATATATTGGTTTCACATACTCATTTCTTGGCAAAGAAAAGAGATTTTTTTCTATATCCTTTATTTTCTAAGCATTCATTTGAAGAAAGGATTTTAATTACTCTAAAAGGAGGACATTATAGAGAAGTAAATATATACTTAAATTCTTTCAGAGCTGTTCTGGAGAATGCTTTACACTGGTTCTCATGCGATAATTGTTTAGTTGTAAAATTTGAAGATTTAGTAGGGGATAAAGGGGGAGGTGATAAAAATAAACAACTAAGAGCCATAGAAAATATTATAAAATTTTTAAATATAAATATAGATTTCAATATAGAAGAAATAGCAGAGAAATTATATGGAGGGACTCATACTTTTAGGAAAGGCAAAATAGGTAGTTGGAAAGAAGAACTATCAGATAAATTAGTAAAAGAAGTTCATAAAAACATTGGTGATTTAATAACAAAATTAGGCTATAAATAATTTTAGCTTTTAAACTTAAAATCAGGAGGAACTTATATGACTGTAAACCAAGTTGAATATGAATGGAAGCAACCAGAACTTCCAGCACATTCCTATCTTTTCCCAGTTATATTTAATTTAATTAAGAATTTAAAGATATATCAAAATGCCTGTATATTAGATACAGGATGCGGTGGAGGGTTTATAATGGCACAATTACATAAATTAGGATATAAAAATATTTATGGTTTTGATATATCCCAAAGTGCTATTGAAACCACCATTAAAAATTTTCCTCTTCTTAAGGAAAAGGTGAAGGTACATGACGTATATGATTCTTTATTACCTTCTGATTTTCCAAGACAATATGATTTAATTCTTAGCATAGAAGTAATTGAACATTTATTTTTACCACGCAAGCATCTCTTTAATATAAGTAAATGGCTTAAAAACGATGGATACCTTATTTTATCTACGCCGTATCATGGTTATTTTAAAAATTTACTTATAGCTTTACTTAATAAATTTGATAATCATTTTAATCCTTTATGGGATTTTGGGCATATTAAATTTTTTTCAAAATCTACACTATATGCTTTATTAGAAGAGTGTGGGTTTAAAGTGATAAAATTCAAAGGGGTAGGAAGATTACCTTATCTTTGGAAATCTATGATAATAGTAGCTAAGAAGAATCTATGAATTCTGCTCTAACCATACCTCAGCTATTTTTTCTTATTGCTGTAATTATATATGCTTTATTTAGTGAACCCACTCCTGATACAATAGGTATTGATGAAATTTTAATAGGTAGTTTATTATCTTTAGCATTTATTAGATCTGTACCAACTATATTAGGTTCATTTCTCTTAGAAAAAAGAAGTTATATAGAGAAAGTTATATATATGATATTTTTATATATGCTGATAGTTCCTTCCATAATAGGTATTATAAAAGAAGGCAATGATTTCAGGGACTTTATACGTGATGTAATACCTTTATTATATTTATTCCTACCAATTATTATAATTAGCATAATAAAAAGGAAAACTGAGGCAAAAATTTGGCATAAAATTATTCTTTTTTCTATAATTTTTATTGGAATTATATTTAGCTTAAGGTTTTATTTATCCACAAAAGATTATTTAGTTTATATTACTACACAAATTATCTACGGGGATAAAGCATATATTTTCTCATCTCCTTCAATTTTGTTTTCATCTATATTTTTAACCCTTTGGGGTATATATAGCATTTACAAACTTAAGTCTGCAAATTTATTTATGGGATTTGCTTTTACTTTTTTAGGTTTGTTATCATTAGGAGTATTCGTAGCAGTTATTATGAGGGCTAATATTCTTTTATTTTCTGCTTCAGTAGCGTTTTTCGTAGTGTTTATATTCATAAAAAGCTTGAAAGAAAATAGAATACTATCAAGCATAGTGATAATTTCAATAATGTTTTCTTTTATAATAGTCAATATAAATTATATTGAAGGAGTATTTAATTTAATCTTTCAAAAATTCCAAACTGTAGGTATCAATAATAGAGTGGAAGAATTTAAATATGTATTTAATCAATTACAAAAAGATACTTTTGAATTTCTTTTAGGGAATGGGTGGGGAGCCATATTATATGATAACCCTACAGGAGGAAATACTCGTTATACTCATAATATTCTTTCTTTCTTTTTGTTTAAAACGGGTATTGTTGGTTTATTTATTGTAATTTTATACTTACTATACCTACTTTATAATCTTACTCTATCCTTATTAAGGGTTAAGGAGAATCCTATATATATTATTCTTTTCCTTAGCTTTTTAAGTTCCTTAATAATCAGTATGTTTGTGCAACCATTGTTTAAAATGTTTAGTAGTGGCTTAGCTTTATCTTTGCTAATTTTGACTGCTAAATCTAAAGTTTCATAAATAGGTTGGTTATATGTCAGTAAACGTATCGGTAATAATACTTACCTATAATGAAGAAAAACACATAGAGCGAGCTAGAGAGAGTGTTATATCATTTGCAGATGAAGTATTTATTGTAGATTCCTTTTCTACAGATAGAACAGTGGAAATAGCGCAATCCTTAGGTGCTAAAGTTTATAAGAATAAATGGGTTAACTATGCTACTCAATTTAATTGGGCTCTTGAAAACTTACCCATTAAAACTGAATGGATAATGAGATTAGATGCGGACGAAATAGTAAGCCCTGAACTTGCAAAGGAAATTAAAGAAAAATTACCATACTTGGAAAAAGATATAACAGGAATTTATGTAAAAAGAAGAGTTTACTTTATGGGTAGGTGGATAAAACATGGGGGATATTACCCAACATGGTTACTAAGAATATGGAGAAAAGGGTATGGATTTTGTGAAAAGCGATGGATGGATGAACATATTAAAATTGCAGAAGGTAAAACAATTAAATTTGATAATGATATAATGGAAGTAAATTTAAATAATTTAACTTGGTGGATTGAAAAACATAACAAATATGCTTCTAGGGAAGCTATAGATATGTTGAACATAGAGTATAAATTTTTAGACCAAGAAAATGTAGAAGCAAATTTATTTGGTATGCAAGAACAAAGAAAAAGATGGTTAAAGGAAAATGTATATGCAAAAATTCCTCTATTTATTAGGCCGTTTATATACTTTTTATACAGATATTTTTTAAAGTTTGGGTTTTTAGACGGAAAGGAAGGTTTAATTTTTCATCTCTTACAGGGTTTTTGGTATAGGTTCTTGGTAGATGCAAAGATATATGAAGTAAAAAAAGAAATTAGAAATGGGAAAAGTATAGAAGAATCTATTGAGAAAGTTTTCGGAATTAAATTTATTAAGGAGGATAAGTTATGATAATTCTTGGCATTAACGCATACCACGGAGATTCTTCTGCTGCTATTTTGAAAGATGGAAAAGTTATAGCAGCCGCAGAAGAGGAAAGATTTACGAGAGAAAAACACTGGGCTGGCTTTCCTAAAGGTGCTATAG
>WFTA01000059.1 GCA_015485715.1 Patescibacteria group bacterium | reverse complement strand
TTATCAAACACTAAACAGTGAAATGGTCAATTATTTTCCATTTATTATCACCTAAACGCCAGTTATATCTCAAAACAACAGTTTCCATGGTTTTGTGGAAATATTTTAAAGATGTTTTATATGTACAATTCAACAGATTTCTTAAGATTGTTTGGTTGATGCTTTTGTGACCAACAAGGAGAACACTATCAAACACTTGAAATAGAGCATATAGCTTTGTCATGGCTCTTGCTGTTCCTACTTTTGTGCTTTCCAGATCTTTACCTTCAGGGCTTACATAGTATTCATTGAACTCTGAAGCAACAATCAGAGGTTTTTTAGCATCCTTATTGATAATAGCTCCAGTTTCACGAGTCCGTGTAAACATACTACATAGCACTGCATCCCATCTATAACCCGTTTTTTTCAACAATTTCTTCATATTTTCTGCCTCTTTTTGTCCCAACAAGCTCAAAGGAGAATCATTTTGTCTTTTGGATATAACCTTGCCAGACCCTTCCAAATCTTCAAGGGCTTGTGTTGAAGCATGTCTGCAGAGGATTATTTGGTTCATATGTTTTATAATCCTAGTATATTTTTTCTAATTTTATTCATATATTTTTTATCTGTTTTGGCTTGTAGGAAGTGAAGGTGGAGAGAGTCAGCTCTGATTTTATTTCTTACCACCATATCAATGAATTTGTCAAAATCTAAAATCTTGATAGATATCTTTTCTCCTTCGTCAGGAGTTGGATCTTGGACTTGCTCACAACCTCTGGCAATGAATATATAAATTGCCCAATCTATTTTTGAAACTGGCTGAAAAGCTTCAAAAATTTGCCATTTTTTTGCTTTATATCCTGTCTCTTCCAAAAGCTCTCTTTGAGCTGCTTTAAGAGGGTGTTCATCATTGTCTATCCTGCCGCCGGGAAGGGTTAAGATAGGTTTTTTGCGAGGTTGTTTCTCTTTTATTATTATAATTTTGCCATTTTTTGTTATTGGAACAACAACCACTGTATCAGGCCTTTTGAGCTTTTCAAAAGTTTTCACAGATCCGTCAAACATTTTCTGCTGCCATTGCCACACTTCAAAAAGTATTCCACGGAATACACACTTGGCATTCTTGGGAATTGGCTGGTTTGATTGTGGTCTTTTAACCCTCATTGTATTTGAAGTAAATAGTTATTATAATAATATCAAAATAAGTGAAATAGTAAACAATATGAAGGCTGGTAATACGCAGAAAAAGAAAGTTCTTATCATCTGTGGCGGGCAGAGTGTGGAGCATGAAGTATCGCTAAGATCTGCCTACTTTGTGTATCATAATCTGGATTTTTGCAAATACACACCTTTGCTTCTTGCTATAAGCAAAAAAGGTCAGTGGATTTTTGGTAGAAGGTTTGATGATTTGGTGTACCACAGGGGCAATGCGTGGAAGATAAAATCAAATTTAAAGACCTATTCCTATGTTGTTTTAATCAAAGATAAGGATAAAAACTATGTATACAGTCTAAAGCAGAAGAAAAAGATTGTATCTTTTGATATTGTATTTCCCATTATACACGGCTCTTACGGAGAAGACGGCAGATTGCAAGGGTATTTAGATATGCTTAATATCCCTTATATTGGATGCAGTGTTCTATCGTCTGCTCTTTGTATGGATAAAGAGATGACCAAGAGGCTACTATCTTATCATAAAGTGCCTGTTGGCGGCTTTAGAGTTCTATATAAAAGTGATACTAACGAAGAAAAAGATAAAAAGGTAAAAGATATGGTGATGATATATAAGTTTCCTTTATTTATCAAACCCGCTCGCTCAGGATCATCGGTGGGAGTGTCTAAAGTGTATAATTTGGAGGAGATGAAAAAGGGTATAACATCAGCTTTTAAGTATGATGATAAAGTTTTGATTGAAGAATATATTGAGGGAGATGAGATAGAGTGTTCTGTATTGGAGACAGAAAAAGGAGTGATTGCTTCTTTGCCGGGTAAATTAAAACCCACTCATAGTTTTTATGACTATGAGGCAAAATATCTGGATCCTGACGGTGCTGAATTTGAAATTCCGGCTAAACTGTCTGCAAATACTCTTGAAAAAATACAAAGTTTGAGTATTAAAGTGTTTGAAGTTTTGGAATGCTCTGGTATGGCGCGAGTTGATTTTTTCTTGAGAAAAAACAAGGTATATATAAATGAAGTAAATACTATACCCGGTTTTACAGATATAAGTATGTATCCTAAACTCTGGCAGGTATCAGGCATTTCGTACAAAAAACTTCTTGATATACTCATCAAAAATATAATCAGATGAATTGCACTATAATGTTGTAAAATTTTAAGCCCAAGACTCCAAATCCCAACCATTAGGTAATTTCCAATTATCAAGTCTCAAGTTAATTAAAGTTTACGGCCATTATTCCCAACTGTAGTGTGGTTTAAAAAATGGGAAAATTGATGTGATTTTTCAAAGTTAAGTTTCCCTTTTATTCCTAAGATAGCTTTGAGTATGGGATCTATGACGCCAATAAACCTTTGGTATAAAATATTTTTATCTTTATTCTTTGTCAAACTATAGAGTAGCATATAGTGTATCTCTTTTATATATCTTTCCAGAAAGTCCAGAGTTGGAAAAATAATTTCTTCAATGTTTTTTATCAGCTCATGGTCATCACCAAGGATTGATTTGAGAGTTTCAAGATGATTTTGATAGAGCCATAGTATAGCTGTTGCACCTTTGTATACTTCTCTGTGTGTAAAAGCATCTTCATTTTTACCAAGCCATCTTTTAACCTCAAATGTTTCTTTTTCTTTCATTGCAACATATCCATTAGTTCCTATATATTTACCTCTAATTTCTTCAAATAATTCTCTTTTATTGTCATCTAAATTTTCTTTTTTTATTAATTTTAATCCTTCTTTTTTCCAAACACCAAGATAGATTTGTTTTTGTTCAAAAAGATAGAGGTACATCTTCCATTCTTTTAGTACATGATCTAAAAGCAACTCAAGGTTTTCCTTTAATTCTTCAGACATTTTATTGTTTTTATCTGTAATAATTTTATTATGTTGATTGCACATATCTGCAATTACTTCACATCTGGCGCTTATGATGCGAGTACCGTCAGCTGGAAGATTAAAGGATTGTTTGTCTTGTGTGATTTTTTTATTTAGGCCAAATGTATTGATTCCGACTTTTCTGGAGAATGAATGTTGATTATGTTCTTTTGTTTCATGATTTTTATTCAAATAGTTTTCCATTGCGGCACTTCCTATAAGCATACCGACTTTATGGTATTTTTGTTTGTTATATATATATCCTTCTACCCAAAATACCTCTTCGCAGTTTATAAGTAAATTTTTTGCTAATTTTCTATATTTATCAGCCAAATCTTCATTGCCTATATTTTCAAGCAGGCGGGCCACATTGATCATATAGCCAACTGGGTTTGCAATTGTATCATCAGGAGCCACTGAATCTGTCAATCTGATACCTGTCAGGGAGTAGTATCTGACTAAAAAGTCTGCAAAGCTTGATACTTGACGCTCCCAGAAATTGTATGCGTTTTGTACAACATCTGTAACTTTCTTTCTTTCATCTTCGTTGAGATTGTCCCATACAGTATGTGCATAAAAGAGAAAGTGGTATAATGATTTAAAATTATCCATAGGATAAAGCACTGGATGTTTATCAGTAAATAATTTTATTTTTTCTATCAATGTCAGTGGTTTTCGTCCCTGAATAATTGTTGCTTTTTTTATAATTTGATCAAATTTCCCTGTTTCAATTGCTCTATTATGTGCTTCAAGGTAGTGATGGGAAGTGATGCGCCCGAAATTTTTTACTCTATATGCAGGAAGGATATGTTGTCTGTCGTCTATCTCTATGATATTTTCTGCATAAAATAAAACCATTGTTTTGATTGTTTGTATAATTTGTTTTCTTAATTTTTCATTATCTGTATTATCTATACTTGTTTCTTGGCTCTGTGGTTGGAATAAATTTGCCAGAGACATTGAATCTATAACAGAAACATCTTTGGGTTGAGGGAGAGTGCGGTGTACTAAATGATGTAGTAATATATTTAAGTCAGGATTTTGGTTTTCTCCAAAATTATATGTTAACTTTAGGACAGGATTACCTCGATTGTCATAGACAATAAAAGGATGAAAAAGGTCAGGATATTTTTGTTTAGCTTTTTCCTTATCTATCTCATTGTTAAATTTTTCCATTTGCTTTACTATTTTACTTAGTTTGTTTAAATATTCATTTATATCGCTTTGAAATTTTTCAAAAGCTCCTTCTATTGCCAATGAAGTTAGAGGACTAAATTCACCTCTGTTTTTATATCTATTATAATAATATCGCAATGTTTTTAATAGTATATTCATTTCTACTTCAACTGTTCTTTTGAATTCACAGGATTGCAGAAGTATAGGAATAGAAGGGAATAAATATTTTATCAACCCGAGTAATCCTAAATCTGTAAGAGATTTTAAAAATTCTCTTCTGGTCATTGTTGGGTGACGTGTTGTTTCTGGAGAATTTTCCATTTTTTATTGATAAATAAATTATAATGTGTTATTCTTAGAATGTATATTATAGTATAATTTTAAAGATCAATCAAGCTTGTATGGGGGTTGTGTTTATTATAACAGGGTTTGGGGTGCCAAAAGATATTTTAAAAGATGAAAATTATAATTTTTATCTGAAAATGGTTTTCAATAGAATATGGGATAAGGTGAGTGAGAGTAGGTCAGATGGTGTATATATTGTGTTTACAGGAGGGAGAACTTCACCTTTTGATGGAAAACTGTCTGAGGCAGGAGAGATGAAAAGGTTCTGGAAACAAAAGTTAATAAAAGAGAGACCGTTTATATCAGACAGGGTGAAGAAGTGGAAAGTATGGACTGAGAGAAAAGCCCTTTCGTCTTATGAAAATTTAACTTTTTCTAAGGATTTGATAATTAAAAAATGGGTTGGATTTGGGAGAGAGAAGATAAAGGTATTTGTATTTACTGAGTGGACCAGACAGAGAAAGATGAGATATTTTGCCAAGCAGGTATTTCATCCAAAATATTTTTCTGTTCAGATTATAGGCATAGATTTTGATGTGTCACCCAACAGGTATTTGAATCCTGAGTATATAAAGAAAAAAGAGAAAATAGAGATAAAACTGGCGGACTGGTCAATGAAGTCCCCTGATAATTTTAAAAAGTACCACAAGCTTTATAAAGACAGGATAAAGTACATCAGAGAAAACAGAGACACACACCATCCTCAAGTACTCAAAGAGTGGTGGGACAAAAAACTCAAAGAATTTTTAAAAACTAATAATATAAAGTTATGAAAAAACTTTCCATCATTATAGTTTCGTGGAACTGCAGAGATCTGCTTAGAAAGTGTCTGATGTCTATAGAAGATCATCAGCCAAAAGATGATTGGGAGGTTATTGTGGTGGACAACAATTCTCAAGATGGAACAAGAGAGCTTTTAGAGGTATATGAAGGTAAGATAAATTTTAAAGTTGTTTTGTCTGATAGAAATTTAGGTTTTGCAGGCGGAAACAACGCAGGACTTGAGTATGCAAGAGGGGAGTATATTTTATTTTTAAACCCTGATACAGAGTTAATAGATGATTCTCTGCAGAGGATGATAGATTTTATGGATAAAAACCCTCAGGCAGCAATTATTGGTCCCAAACTTTTAAATCCTGACGGTAGTATTCAGAGGTCAGTGAGGAATTTTCCATCACTTTCGTCTCAGATTTTGGTTTTGCTTAAGCTTCATAATTTTGTCCCTCGTTTCCCTGTTTTAAAAAAGTATTTTCAACTTGACTTTGACTACAGCAAAACTCAGGAAGTTGATCAGGTGATGGGGGCTGCTCTTATGATAAGGAAGAATATTTTGGACAAAGTTTCTTCTTTTGATGAGGGATATAAAAGAATATTTGAAGAGGTTGATCTTTGTTTTAGGGTTAAAAAGGCGGGGTTTAAGGTATATTATTTTGCAGATGCTCAGATTGTCCATCACAAAGGCGCAAGTTTTTCCAAAGTCAAAATAATACAAAAACAGCTTGATTTTAATCAGGGCATGATAAGATTTTTTAAAAAACACAAGGGTTTTTTGCATACTTTTGTGATTGTTGTATTTAGTATATTTAGTATTGTATTGGCAGTTATAGAAGCTGTTTTAGCCAAAATCGGCGATCCCATCAGAAAAAAATTTAAGAAAAAAGATTTGTAATTTATTGGATTTTGATGTTTTTAAAACTATAGATTGATCTCTGTTTTCTCTTGGCTGATTGTGGGATTTAAGAATTTTAATTTTCAATTATCTAATTTTCAATTTTCAATAAATTTTCATTGTTTATAATTTATAAAAAATATATGAAGGGAGCGGGGAAAATGTTTATATATTTATTCATTGTATTTACATCTTTAATATTAACACCAAATATTGTCCGCTCAGCGCAGCTTGATGTAGACAATAGTGTTTCCTGCGGCGGGACAGGTGAGCCGTATTGCAGTATTGAGGATGCACTTTTGAATGCATCAGATGGTGATGTGATTAATGTATCAGCAGGAGTTTATACTCCCACATCACAGGTTGTAATAGACAAAGAAGTAAGTATATATTGCGCGCAAAAGGATGTAGATACATCAGGCAGGATCCCTGCTTCAGCAAGTGAGACATTATTTGATTTTTCAGGGCGATACGGAGGATTTGTCATTAAATCAAGCAATGTGGAGATAAACGGCTGTAGTATAAAAGGAGATGATAGTACTAATTACGGCATATACATAGCAGCAGAAGGAAATAGTGTATCAAATATATCTATAAAATATAATTTTATTTTTGGAATGAAGGAGGAAAATACTGCAAATGATAGCGTATATGCATATGGAATCCTTGCTGATGCAAAAACAAATATACCTTCATATGGAAGTATTACAGGGCTTAAGATTACAGACAATGAGATTTTTGATATTGGAGGCAAACCGCTTCCAGGCGGCAATCTTCCAGATGGCACAATACCGGCTGTATCAGGCGGCCTTGGCATTTCCCTTCATGAGATAGTGGGCATAAACCCGGGAGATGGAGCCCATATAGAAAACAACTACTTTCATAATATCTATGATGGATTAGATCAATCAACTCCTCAATACGGAAGTGGTATATCTGTGGCTGAAAATGGGTATTTACCGGGCACTATGCCGCCTGTACCTCTTCCTTCAAGCGGTGTTTTGATCCAGAACAACAAATATCAGGATATAACAGGAGCAGTGGCTGTGTATGCCGGCAGTTCAGAGGTATCTGAGAGTAATGTTGATTTAGGAAACACTTCAGTGTATGTGCTTAATATTGGCACATTGGCAAGTGTGGATACATCAGATCTTGCACCTTATTCTCAATCAAATGATGTGGCAGGGTTTGTGTCAACAGAGGGATATTTTGCTAAGATTCAGGACGCAATAAACAGCTCCAACCCCTCAGCTGTAGTATCTGTAGGAGATGGTATATATAATGAGAATTTGAATATAGATAGGCCATTGACTCTTACTGCTGCATCCAATCCAATACTTGAAGGAGACGGCACAGGTATAGGCATCAAAATAGCTTCAAGTAATGTGGCTGTGAGAAAATTTACTATCAGAAATTTTGCAACAGGGATTGAAGTGCAACCGGGTATATGGTCTAAGGTAAGAATAAACAAGAATAATATAATAGGAAATAGTGATTTTGGGATTAATAATCTTGGTAGTAAAACAGTGAATGCGAGAAGGAATTATTGGGGATCGTGTGACGGGCCGTCTGGGGCAGGTCCGGGATCAGGCGATGCAGTGTCCAATAAAGTTGTGTTTTCACCATGGACGGGGTGTAATTTGATAGAAGGTATAAAATATGAAGATGTGGATGGAGATGGGAAGTATGATCAGAACATAGACAATCCCTTGTCAGGCTGGACTATAGATCTTTTGGACAGCAGTATGGGAATTTTGGCTACTACCACAACCGGTTCTGACGGCAGATTTGAATTTCAGATTTTTCAAAAAGGAACTTTTTATGTATCAGAGGAGATGCAGCAGGGATGGAAACCTTCAACTCCTACCACATCTCAGGCAATTGTATTTTCTTCAAAGCAGGGAGGGACAGCTTATGTTGAATTTGGTAATTACAGACCTGTATCTATATCTGGCCTAAAGTATCATGACAGAGATGGAGATGGAGAGAGGGATATAGATATTAATAATCCGCAAAACAGCGAAGAAGGCCTCTCTGGCTGGACTATTATAGCTGAAAAGGGAAATATGCAGTATGCAACAACTACGGATGAAAACGGGAATTTTGTATTTTTTGATCTTCCTCCCGGAAATTATGATGTATATGAGGTTCAGCAATCCGGATGGATGCAAACATCTACAACTACTGTTTATAGTATTTTCATTCCAAGTGGAGGAAGTGTTTCAGGAGTTGAATTTGGAAACTTTAAGTTGGGTAGGATTAGAGGAGTTAAATATCACGATTTAAATGGAAACGGTATAAAAGATGCAGGAGAGCCCACACTTTCCAATTGGAAGATTTATATAGAGGACAATCAGGGCAATAAAACTTATATCTATACAGATTCCAATGGAGAGTATGAGTTTCAAGACTTGTTTAAAGGCACATACAGAATATATGAAAAGAAAAAGTCAAAATGGTATCAGTCACAGCCGGGCCAGTTGAATAATTTTGAGTATATTATAAGCATTACAGAAAGTGGAGAGGAGATAGCAGGGATTGATTTTGGGAATTACAAACTTGCGTCTATTCAGGGAAGAAAATATGAAGATGAAAATGAAAATGGAAAGAGGAATAGAGGAGAGAAGTATCTATCTGGCTGGCAAATAGAACTGGTAAATTTAAGAACTGGGGAGATAAAGACTGCTGTTACAAACAGCAAGGGAAAATACAAATTTAAAAATCTTGTCCCCGGACCATATATAGTCAGGGAAGTGCTGAAGCAGGGATGGATTCCTATCAATCCCAAATCTTCATTTTATAAGATAGATGTGCATTCAGGACAAAAGTTGAAAGGTATAAGCTTTGGGAATATCAAAGTAGATGATAAAATAGACAATGAAATAGATGATATTCTTGACAATATAACACCACCCACACTTCCTAATATAAATCTTCCTCCCGGCATACCTCTGCCCCCGCTTCCCGATCTGCAGGATATATTTGATAGAATTAGAAACAGGTAATAAAATAAATATAGAATTGATTATTGAGGCTGAGTATGCTAATATTGTAATAGCTAATTAATTTTATATGCATAAACCATATTATAAAAAAACAAGGTTTACACTCTATCATGCAAATTGTATAGATGTTATTTCTGAACTTCCTGATAATTCTGCTGATATGATATTTGCAGATCCTCCATATTTTCTCTCCAGTGGTACTTTTACTTGTCAAAACGGAAAAATGGTTAGTGTTAAAAAAGGTGATTGGGATTTGAGTAATGGTCTAAAAAAGAATTTTGAATTTCATCTTGAATGGATAAAAGCGGTTAGAAGGATCTTAAAACCAAATGGAACAATTTGGATTAGTGGCACTTATCATTCTATTTATCAATGTGGTTTTGCTTTACAACTTGCCGGATATCATATCTTAAATGATATTACTTGGTTTAAACCAAACGCCTCTCCAAATTTAAGCTGTCGTTTTTTCACTGCAAGCCACGAGACTTTAATTTGGGCCCGCAAGGATAAGAACGCAAAACATACCTTTAATTACAAAGCAATGGTTAATTGGGAAAACAATTACACTAAAGAGATAAAGTGTAAACATTGTGGTAAGAAGTATAGATATGAGGTATTGCATGAAAAAGGAAAACAAATGAGAAGTGTCTGGGCTATAAACACACCTCAAAAGATTGAAAAAAAATTTGGTAAACATCCAACTCAAAAACCGGAAGAACTTTTAAAGAGGGTGGTTTTATCTAGTACAAAAAAGGGAGATCTTATATTAGATCCATTTACAGGTAGTTCAACCACAGGAATAATTGCTTATTTATATGGTAGGAAGTTTATTGGTATAGATACAGAAAAAAAATACCTTGATTTATCTGTTAAAAGATTTGAAGATTTAGAAAAAAATGTTAAAAATAAATTTAAAGATTAATTATTATGAGAGATTTCAAATCTCAAAAAACTACTGTAGCAGATATTCTTTCAAAAAAAGATGTGAAGTATCGCGTTCCCTCATATCAGCGTCAATATTCTTGGAAAGAAGAGCAACTACTTAACATGTGGGAAGATATATTGAATGAAGAGGTGTATTTTTTGGGTACTTTCGTATTAAACAATGAATTTTTTGAGGAAGAAAAAGTAAAGGATATAGTAGATGGACAACAAAGACTTTTAACTATTACTATTTTGTTTGCGGTAATTAGAGATCAATTTTTAAAATTAAAGGATAAGCAAAAGAGTGATGGCATACAAATTTCTTATATTAGCGAAAGAGATGACGATGGAAATGATAGCTTTAAAATTATTCCAGGCGACTCGTTAAGAGAATTTTTTGAGAAAGGAATACAGAAAGACGGTGTTGATATTTTTGATTTAAGACCAAATTCTCAGGAAGAGAAAAGGGTTATTAATAATTACAAGATCTTTCAAGAAAAAATAGAAAATATTCTCAAAGAGAAGAAAGGTGCGAAAGAAAAAATAGAGTTCTTACAAGATTTAAGAGAAAAGGTTAAAAAATTATCAGTAGTTTTAATCGAAGTGTCTACAGAAGAAGATGCTTTTACTTTCTTTGAAACATTGAATGCAAGAGGGTTGCAGCTTTCTACTTCGGATATTATTAAAAATCTATTGTTTAAGAATATAACCCAATCAAGTTCTTTAAAAAGAGAAGTTCTTGAACAGAAGTGGCAACAGATAATAGATAATCTTACTGGCGAGGAAGAAGTTGATCCAACTCAATTTATCCGCCATTATTGGCTTTCTAAATATAAAAAAATTACTGAGAAGAAGCTTTTTAGCGAAATTAAAAAAGAGTTTTTTGGACAGGATTATACCTTTCTTTTAGAAGATTTAGTAAAAAATTCAGAATTATATAGTCAGGTCGTGTTTCCTAATCAATCAGATTGGGATAATAGGTTGCTTGATATATATAAGTCAATTTATCGATTAAAAACCTTAAATGTAAAGCAACCGTATAGTTTATTATTAAGTTTGTTAAGAGTCATCAGAAATGAGAGTGTTTTTAATGAGATTAAGTCTAAAAAAGAGATTTATTCTGTTTTTGAATGGATAGAGCATTTTACTTTTGTTTTTACATCTGTTGTTGGAAAGTCCCCTTCCCCGTTGGAGGGTATATATTCGCGCTTTGCCATTGAAATAGAAAAACATAACAGAAATAACAACTCTAAGAAGGTATTAAAAACTATCAAAGATTTAAAAAAAGAATTATCTTCACGTTTTCCGAAAGAAAACGAATTTAAAGACAATTTTGTAGAAATTGTTTATAAGAATAGCCCTAAACAGATAAGTTTTATTAAATATATCTTTGAGAAAATAAATTATTATAATAGTAATAATGAACAAAGGTTTGATCATGTAACTATTGAGCATATTTTACCTCAAAATCCAGACGAACAATGGGGATTAACCAAGGATGATATTAAGGATTACGTCAATAAAATTGGCAACTTAATTGTACTAGGTAAAGAATATAATAGAAAGGCATCTAATAAAATTATAAAAACAAAAATAGAAATGTATAAACAATCTGGGCTTAATATTGTTAAGGAATTAGTTCAAAAACTAGAAGTACTTGATTATAAGTGGAGCAAGAAAGATATTGAAGATAGAGGTCAAGATCTGGCAGAAAAAGCATGGTCGGTTTGGCAACTTAAATAGGCTATCTATGAAATTTTTATCTTTTTATAAAGACATTTTAGAGTGTGACACTGATGATCAAGTTTTTGATTATCTTATTTCCACTTTAAAACCAAGTAATACCCCTTGGTCTTATTTTGTTAATTGGGAAAAAGTTTTTACTAACACGAAACAAATTGAACTTGCTCTTAATACTTTTAACTACTTGATAGGAAAAGATAATTTTGA
>WFTA01000058.1 GCA_015485715.1 Patescibacteria group bacterium | reverse complement strand
ACCAATAAGCAAAATGGTTTTTTTTCTCAGATTAAAATTCCGGTTAAAGATGAAGACGGAAGAGTGGTTTTCATTGATTTGACTGAGTCAGGACAGGTATTTTCTGAAACAGAGAAAAGCAAAAGTACATATTCCAGTCAGCAGCCAAGTCTACAGACAAAATCTGCTCCTACGTCTGCCGCCAGTCAGGATCAGAAGAATACTGCAGACAAACAAAACAAGAAAGAGCCTGTTGATATGTTTGAGGAAAGTGTAGATATAGAAAAGATTGTATCAGAGGCCGGACCTCATAACAAAAAGAATATTGCAAGTTCTGACCATGATCAGGTTCATTTAAAAGAAGAAAAAAGCACTTTCTCTTTTAGCAGGGTCCAGTCTGACCACTGGTTTGATCCTGAGGATGAGATGGAGCTTGCCAAAGTGAAGGTGCCTCAGGTTAAAAAGCTTGATGACAGTATCCTGAAAAAAGAGGCACTTGCGCTTGCTAAAAAGTCTCTAAAGGGCAGCAGTGATAAGATGATAAACAGACTTGCTCTTATAATATTTACATTCTGGAAGGATTTAAAGGATTATCTCAGAACAAAAGAGGCTTTGATGAGGAAAAAAGAGCTTGGCGGTCTGGAGTTTTCTGAAGAAAAGGCAAACCAGATATTGGATAAGGCAGCAATAAAAAAACAGGAATTGCTATCTGGAAAAACATCTCAATTATCAAACAGATCAGAAAAAGAAGATATTTTTAAATCGTCATCAGAGGCAAGTCATAGTAGCACACAAAGCAGTTTGGATATCAATGAGGATTTACAAGATATTCCAAAAAGTTCTTCTGATCATCTCTTTACAGAAGTCAAGCCAAGGGTAAATACCCGGATAGCATCAGATATTAAAGCATCAGATACTGCACATAAGTTTCATCAGGACAGATTAATAGGTCCTATAAAAGAACTTGAACTGATAGATCTGGATACCTTTAGAAAACTTGGCAAAACACCTGAAGATGCTGCTAAAAGGATAAAACAGAAGATTGAGATATTATCAGATGAATCCATAGAACAGATGGCAAAAGGTATAGCTGCATTTAAAAGATCACCTTTATATAAGATGTATCTTAAAATCGGGCATATAGGGATAGAAAAGCATAAGCCTATTGCAGATGTTATTAAAGAAAAACTTGCAGGTGATATGACTCTTGAGGAATTTAATGCAATATCTGATTTAAGTAAAAATATAAGTTTTTAGTTGGCATATGAATAATTTTGTAGTACCACAATTTATAGATGTAGAAGCCAAGATTTTAGGTCCTATCACCATGCGTCAGTTTGTGATAACACTGGTGGGAGGGTTTGGTGTTGTTATATTGTATAAAATATTTGGCATGAGTCTGTCGTTTATACTGTTGGCTTTTTTAATTGTTGTGGTTATAGTTTTGTTTGGTTTTTACAAAGTAAATGGCAGGCCGTTTCATATGTTTCTGGTAAGTGTTTTGGAATCAGTAACCAAGCCGTCTGTCAGAGTGTGGGCACCTTTTGTAGATAATGTTCAAATGTCAGGAAAAGTAGACTTTGATCTTCATCAGGCAAGAAGAGAGACAACAGAAGAAATGATTAAGAAAATAAACAGCAAATCCAGATTAAAAGAATTAACTCTTATAGTGGATACAGGTGGTATATACAAAGAGTCGCCAACATTTCGCGTTAGAAGTAATATTATAAATAACTATGCCCGTAAAATCTAATACTACAAAAAAGGTGCGCAAAAAGAATAAAGGCAAAGCATCTACACAGGAATATCTGCATATTGCGGAAATAAGAGATAATGTTGTTGTGCTTAAAAGCGGATCACTGCGGGCTGTGCTTTTGGTTTCATCTGTAAACCTTGCTTTAAAATCTGAGGAAGAACAGGAGGCAACATTTCAGTCTTTTATGATGTTTTTGAATTCTCTTTCTTTTCCTCTTCAAATTGTAGTTCAGTCAAGAAAACTTGATATAGATAATTATAGAGAGAGTCTTAAAAAGAAGGCAGAAGAGCAGACCAATGATCTCCTGAGACAGCAAACTTTATCATATATTGAATTTATTTCAGAGCTTGTATCTTTAGGTGAGATTATGTCAAAGAAGTTTTATGTTGTAGTGCCTTATGACCCTGCACAGGATCAAAGAAGCGGATTTTTTGACAGATTGTCAGCTATTTTTATGCCTGAGACTATTATTAAACTGCGGGAAGATAAATTCAGAAAGTACAAGTATGAGCTTGAGAAAAGAATTGATCTTGTAATGGGATCTTTGATGTCAATGGGTATAACATCTGTTCAGCTCGATACTGCAAGTTTAATAGAATTATATTATAATACATATAATCCGGATATTGCTAAAAATGAAAAACTGCCTGAAGTAGACGATTTGGCTGTTGAAGATGTTAAGTAATAATATTATTAATTATCCAATTTTCAAATTTTCAATTTTCAAACAATAAGAATTCAAATGACAAAACCCAAATATCAAATCACCCATTAAATTGATTTGAAAATTGGAAATTGGTAATTGAAAATTTTGACATTATGTTTAATCTACTTGGCAAAAATTCAAGTGTAACTCCCAGAAAGGATAACAAAGAAGCAGAAAAGGAAAGATTGGTAAATCCTCAGGAGCTTTTGGAGGCAGAAAAGGAATATCTAAAGGGAGTAAGGAAGTTGAGGGATTTGATAGCTCCTTCTAGTTTTGTTGTTTCTTCTAATTACGTTCAGGTTGGCAGTATATATGCCAGAACATTATTTGTTACTACTTTTCCTAAATACATATCACCGGGCTGGGTGGAGGATATTATAGATTATCCTGCAGAGTTTGATTTTGCAGAATGCTTTTATCCTCTGGATGCAGGAGTTATACTCAAACAGCTTAAGAAAAAGGTAGGAGAATTGGAGGCTCAGCTTATGGCAGATGCAGAAAAAGGTGCCCCAAGAGATCCAATGCGGGAAGAAGCGCTGAGGAATATAGAAAAATTAAGAGATGATATAACACAGGGTATAGAGCATTTTTTCCAGTATGGTGTGTATATGACAATCTATGCCAAGAGTAAAGAAGAGTTGGATATTTTAACTGATAGGATTGAGGGTGTTTTTGCATCTAAAATAGTGATGACGAGAAGAGCTCTTTTTCAAACAGAACAGGGATATAATTCCACACTGCCTGTGTTCACTGATGAGCTTAATATATATCAAAACCTGAACACATCCCCGCTTGCGGCAGGATTTCCTTTTGTCTCTGCAGAGCTGACATCTGATGATGGTGTTTTATACGGTATTAACAGGCATAACAACTCTTTGATTATATTTGACAGATTTTCTCTTCAAAATGCCAATATGGTTGTTTTAGGTCCTCCCGGAGGCGGTAAGAGTTATGCGGTCAAGCTGGAAGTACTCAGACAGCTTATGCTTGGCGCTGATCTTATCATCATAGATCCTGAGAGGGAATATAAAACATTGTCAGATGCAGTGGGAGGAACCTTTATTAATATTACAGTCAACTCTGAAGCAAAGATAAATCCTTTTGATCTTCCCAGAGTTCGTCCTGAAGAGATAAGAACAGCAGATGTACTTAGAACAGCTATCACAACACTGAAGGGATTGTTGAAGATTATGCTTGGAGATTTGACTGTTGAGGAGACATCTATACTGGATAGGGCATTGATAGAGACCTATGCTCTGAAAGATATAACCCCAGCCACTGATTTGTCTCAGGACTTAGAATATCCTACTTTAAGTGATCTGCAGCAGATTTTAGAGAGTATGGAAGGTACAGAGAGTATGGTGGAGAGGCTTAAAAAGTATACAGAGGGTACATTTTCAGGGTTTTTAAACAATCCTACCAATGTAGATATGAATAATCAGTTAATTGTTTTTTCAGTCAGAGATTTGGAGCAGGAGCTGGTTCCTATAGCTATGTATACGATAGTAAACTATATATGGAATATAGTAAGAAGCCAGTTGAAAAAGAGAATTCTGGTCATAGATGAGGCTTGGTGGATGCTGGAGAATGAGTATTCTGCAAGTTTTTTGTTTGCTCTTGCAAAGAGGGGAAGAAAGTATTATCTGGGATTGACCACTATATCTCAAAATATAAATGATTTTTTGGGTTCCAAGTATGGCCAAGCACTGGTAGAGAATTCAGCACTCAGGCTTTTGATGCCCCAGACAGAAGCATCCATAGATGCTGTAGCTGAGACATTTAAGCTGACGCAGAGCGAAAGATACCTGCTGATTAGTTCAGGAGTAGGAGAAGGTATATTTTTTGCAGGGAATAAAAGGGCAGCTATCAAGATAGTAGCATCATATACTGAAGATCAGCTTATTACAACAAATCCTCAGGAATTGCTGGAAATTGAAGAGGCAAAGAAAAAATTTGATGAAGGTAAAAATTTGGAGATGGAGATAGAGTAAAATTAATTTTCAAATTTTCAATTTACAATTTTCAATGAATTATCAATTGTTCTCATAGATATTTACCTGAATAAAGTCTTAGCTAAATGTTAATTGGTTGGTTAATTTGAAAATTTAGAAATTTTGAAGATTTCATTGAAAATTGGTTATTGAAAATTGGATAATTTATATAGAGGTTTTATGCTGCAGACAAGAAAAATAATATTTTTGGTATTATCTGTTATAGTTTTGGCAGTGGTTTTGTGGCTGGTTGTCTGGAGGCCGTTGATTGTACCACAAAGAGAAAAAGATTTGGATACAATTTTAAACGAGCTTGCCCAAAAGGGAAAGCCTGAAACAGCCAATCCAAATCAGGAATCAGCTGTTACAACACCTCAGGTAGAGGTTAAGTATTCTCTGAAAGAATTGTCGCAGGAGGAAAAGGCAAGGCAGGAGATTAAAAATTTTGTGTCTTATTTTATGGAAAGATTTGGCACATATTCCAACCAGACAGATCTTTCCAATCTGACAGAGCTTAGAGATATGTCCACTGCATCATTTGCTAAATTTTTGGCTGCTTATATAGACGATATCAAGACAAAATATCCCTACAGGCAGGGATATTATGGAATTACTACCAAAGTAGTTGTTGTAGATTTTGAAGATTTTAACCCGTCAGATACAAGATTTAGAGCAGTGGTTGAGACAAGAAGAAGGGAAGTACAGGGAGATGAAATCAGGGAGTTTAATCAAAAAGCAGAAGTAGAGGTTATGCAAGATGGAGATGAATATAAGATAAACAGAGTGTTTTGGAGATAAATAATATGTCTGAAGTTGATATTAAAAATCAATTAGATTTAGAGAGAGCTAAAGCAAGAAAAGCTCAACAGCAGAAACAATCATCAGGAAGTACCTCTGTTCCACTGCAGAGATATAAACCTGCTTCATCAGGGAATACTTCAAGGCTGTCTGGTAAGGATATAGGAGAAAATCTTTTGCCTGAAGCAATTGAGGCAGAAAATCTGTTGCAGAGAAGAAGAGCTCTTTTGGCATATAGAAAATTGAATAAAGAGGGGAGCAGACAATCTGCAGAATATGTAAAAAATAAGGCGTTTAGGAAAGTGACAAACAGGTGGAAGATGCTATCATGGATAGCTTTATTTAATGTGGAGACTATAATCGGCCCCATCATAGCTCTTTTGTATCTTAATTTCCATGCTTTGGCGTCTATGTTTGGCAAGGGTGATAAATTTAAAATGAATATTTTAGAATATGTGGGTGTTTTGATTGCAGATATGGTGGTTGTAGGAGTTATTGCAGGTATCTTTGTTGCTATATTTTCAGTTATATCATTAGTAACAGGTATATTACAAACAAAGGATGCAGTAATTAAATTTTTAAACATATATTCGTTAATGCCAATACCGGGGTCAAGTGTGTTCTCAATAATATCAAAAGGATTGCAATTAATAGGTAATTAATAGACAAGTAGTTGGTAGTATTCTATAAATATTGTATAATTACAATATGAAATATTTTATACAAAGAAAAAAAATATTAAATGTTATTTTGGGTGTCCTTACATCTATTTTCATATTTTCATCTGTACTGACTGCTGTGCCTGCCTATGCTCAAGAGAGTTGTGAAACAGTACAGGAAAGAGGAGGTATTATCCTGCAGGTTCAAATTCCGGGAGTCACTCAAACCTGCATCAAAGACAAGGTAGCTCAGTATAAAGACGGCAGGATTATTTATGACCAGAAAGAGTTTTACTATGTAGAAAGCCTTCAGCAGTATATAGTGCTTTTATATAAATTTTTCATAGGACTGGTTGCTTTTGCAGCTGTATTTATGCTGATGATAGG
>WFTA01000057.1 GCA_015485715.1 Patescibacteria group bacterium | reverse complement strand
GGCTTTATAACACAGATTTACCTCAAAAAGTGGGGCTGGGTTGATTTGTCATTTGAGCTTTGTCATTTGACATTTATTGAATTGGGTTATTGGGGAATTGTTTGAAAATTGAAAATTGAAAATTATTTTTGGTTTTTATTTAGGATTTAGGATTTCGGATTTCGGATTTATATTTATATTATATATGGATTAAACTGACGGAAATTGTATAATTTGCGTCAGTTGATTGACAGAAATTATATAATTTTGTATAATGAAATATAAATAAATCAAATATATATGTTAATCAAAAGATTTTACTCTAATAAGCTAAAAAAATATCTCAAACCAAACAAGGTATTGGTTATATATGGACCTAGAAGGTCTGGTAAAACCACCCTCATCCAACAATTTATTAAAACCCTACCTTCTGGAATCAAACTCTTTCAAAGTTCTGGAGATGACCTTGATTTAAAAGAAATATTAGAAAGTAGAAGATTTAGCAAAATAATACCTTTTTTTGCAGACTATAATCTCATAGTCATTGATGAAGCACAAAAAATATCCCATATAGGCGAAAGTTTGAAAATACTGGTAGATAATATTTCAGACATACAAATAATCGCTACAGGCTCATCCTCGTTTGAATTATCCAATCAGGTAGGAGAACCTTTAGTGGGCAGACAAAATATTATCCTCCTCTATCCTATATCCCTTATGGAAATAAAGGATACTTATGGTACTGCATATATACATACAAATCTAGAAAACTTTTTAATATTTGGGATGTATCCTGAAGTACTAACATCTGATAGCAGACAGGAAAAAATAAATTTTTTAAATACCATTACCTCTTCATATCTTTACAAAGATATTTTAGAAATGGGTAGCTTAAAACATACAGATAAAATCATAGATCTGCTCAGATTATTGGCATTTCAAATTGGTAATAATGTATCACTGCAAGAATTAGCAAATTCTTTGGATATGAGTAAGAATACTATTGAAAAATATATTTATTTACTTGAAAAAAGTTTTGTTCTTATCAAACTCCGCGGTTTTAGCAGAAACCTCAGAAAAGAAATCAGTAAAACTTCCAGATATTATTTCTATGATATTGGTATCAGAAATGCTGTAATAGGTAACTTCAATTATCTAAAAAATCGGGATGATGTCGGAAAATTATGGGAAAACTTTATAATCACAGAAAGAATCAAAAAACTGTCATATCACAACATATATACAAATATATACTTTTGGAGGACTTGGGATAAAAAAGAAATAGATCTGGTAGAAGAAAAAGATGGTAATCTATATGGCTATGAAATAAAATGGTCTACTACTAAAAAAATATCAACTCCTTCAGACTGGCGTAATACATATCCAAATGCTAAATACAAAGTCATAACCCCTGAAAACTATCTTGAATTTGTTTTGTAAATTTTTGTAAATTAATCATTAGAAGAATAAAAATGCATATTTAAGTTGACTATATCAATGGTTGTTCTTCTTCAGATTCTTCTTCTGATCCTTGATCAGCATTATTTTGTGTGGAAGCTGACTGGGACTGGGAAGATGTTGATGATTCTTCCTCAGATAACCCAAGATCACCGGACAACATCTCTTTTACCTTATCAAGCGGAACAGCATATTTATTTCTGGAAGCCTCTATAATTTTATCTTTATACGAAGGATGTGGAGGTTTTTTTATAATAAGTGTCTCAGCAGAAAATGGATCATAGCTTTCTCCATCTATAATCAGTTTAATATAGAACTCTCTTCTACCCAAATTTATCATATCTTTTGCAGTAAAAGTAGGAGTAAGTTCTGTCTCAAGCCTTTGAGCATCTTCTCCACCTATACGGAAAGATATGATAGTCCCCACGTTTCCCAAAACAGCGGCCAAGACAGAGGGAAGAAGCTGACTTACATACTGGTGAACCACAGTAATACACAAACCATATTTTCTTGCCTCTGCAAACAGATTCAAAAAAGACTCAGTCATTACGTTGTAAAACTCATCAACATAAAGGTAAAAATCACGGCGCTGCTCTTCCGGCATAGTAGCGCGCGCCATACCAGCCTGTTTAATCTTGGTAATAAACATAGAACCGAAAAAACTTGCGTTTTCCTCCCCTATTTTTCCCTTAGACAGGTTAATCAAAAGTATTTTACCCTCATCCATAATTTTTCTAAAATCTATTTTATTTTCTTTCTGGGCAAATATATTTCTCAAAAGCGGAATAGATAAAAACTGACCTAACTTGTTTACTAGGGGAATGATTGCTTCAGTGTCAAATTTCTCTGACCAGTCAGCAAATTCAACAGCAAAAAACCTCTTGACCATATCGTTTTGGATATAACTGATAACTTTTTGTCTGTAATTTCTGTCTGTCAGCATCAAAATCATACCCTGCAATGTTGCTTCAGGATAGTCCAGAAGAGCAAGCGTAGTAAATCTAAATACATGCTCGAGCCTTGGTGTCCAGTTGGCACCAAACTGCTTACTCATAATCTCAATCAAATCCTGTGCCATCATATGCTTAAATTCATCAGGTACCTTCTCTAAAGGATTAAAAGATATGGGATAGTTTACATCAGCAGGATCGATAATAACTACATCATCTATCCTCTCCTCAGGTATAAAATCAAGAGTAGCATCTATAAGATCCCCGTGTGGATCGATAATGCATAAACCGTGTTTATAATACACATCCTGCCTTATTAAAAGCTCTAAAGACTTGGATTTGCCTACTCCGGATTTGCCTATAATATAAATATGTCTTCTTCTGTCTTTTCTTTTTATACCAAAAACATATTTTTTAGACTCTAGAGCTGTCTCATAATTTGTCCTGCCCAAAAAGGAAACCTCTTCCGGCTTTACCTTGCCATATACAGGCAGAGCAGGCGGAGGTGCCGCACGCTTCGCAACATATACTTTTGATTTATCATCAGCCATATCAATGACAATTAATTTTGTTTATATATATCTTATCTTAAATTTAAAAAATTAAAAAACCATCTACCCAACCCCTATACCCAACTTTTCCAAATCTTCATAGTTATTCCCTCTGTCTTCCCCATCTTTATTCTGTGCATCAACTTCTGTATTAATGTTGGAAATTTTCAATCCCTCTTCAGTTATTACTCCTCCCCCGCTCCATTCTCTTATCATCTTTTCCACTGTAGCGCGAGGGAGGGCATAATTTCTTCTGGAGGCTTCTATAACTTTCTCTTCCATATTATCATCTGTATTAAAATCAAAATAAGGGAGAGTTTGGGCAGAAAAAGGTCTTGATGCTTTGCCATCTATCATCAACTTCAAACATATCTCATAATTTGGCAATTCTATCAAATCCTGTGCTGAAAATTCAGGTGAAAACTCTCCTGCTAGCATACCCGCATCTTCAGCGCCCAATCTAAAACAAATCATATTACCTACATTTCCTAAAATAGCATCTTTTATCTCAGGATTATTATTAAGCTGAGCTGCATATTGATGAGCTATGATAAGCCTAAGCTGATATTTCCTAGACTCAGACAGAAGAGTGGAAAAAGGATCTATGTTATAGTTTTGAAATTCATCTATATAAAGATAAAAAGGCCTGAGCTCAGACAAAGGTCTGTTTGACCTGCGCATAACAGCCAGCTGTATTTTGGCTATAATCAAAGAGCCCAAAAGTGTTGCGTTATCTTCACCCACCCTTCCTTTGGAAAGGTTCGCAATAAATATCTTGCCCTCGTCCATAACTTTGTCTATATCCACAGTAGAATGCCATTGTCCTACAATATTCCTGATCAAAGGGGTATGGATAAAAGGTCCCAGTTTATTCTGAATAACTGGTACGACACTGTCATAAAACTGTTCTCTCCATTTCTCATACTCATGCTGCCAAAAAACTCTTACAACTTCATCTTGTGCACTCTTTAAAACCATCTCCCTGAAATCATTATCAGTTAAAAGTCTGACAATGTCCAAAATAGAAGATTTAGGTACATCTACCAGGGCAAGCAGGCAGTTTCTGATAATACTCTCAAGCTGAGAATTCCAGTCTCCTTTCCACAAATGCTTAAAAATAGACAGAACATCTGATACTACAATATGCTTATAACGCGGATCAGGCAGGTCAAGTACATCAAGACCTATAGGATATTCTGTGTCTACAGGGTTAAAATATACTACATCGTTTATTCTTTCAGGCGGTATGGATCTTATCATCTGATCTGCAAATTCTCCGTGAGGATCAATAATGCATAAACCTCTTCCATTCCATATATCCTGTACAGCAATATTCATTAAAAGTGTTGTCTTTCCAACACCGCTTTTTCCCAAAATATACATATGATACTGCCTATCATTATTTTTAATACCAAACAACCTTCTCTCGCCTCTGATATCTACAGCTCCCAAATATGTTATATCTTTATTGAGTTTTATCATATATTCTGACTAATTATATCCTCTCCCCAAGAGGTAAATTGGCAGGAGGCTCAACTTTGGTATTGTCAAGCCATTTTATTTTAGGGGATGTTATATGTTTAGTGGGCATATGAAACAAAGTTGCCAATTCTTCTGTATTTAGGATAAACGGAGAGTTCTGTATATAAAAACTAAAATCTCGCATCTTATACCCCCTCACCAACAGTGTGGCTCTTGCTCCTGCAAGTGTTTTAACCATACTGCTGAAAGGCCAGATACCTGAAAAAATTTTTAAAAAACGGGCAGGACCGTATATCTCAGTATAATACCTTTTGCTTCCCTTAAGGCCGTTTACTCCTGATGAAAACTGAGAAAGAGCAGATAAAAGAGCTGTTTTCACCTGATTTGCTCGATAGGCATTGTATCTGGCAATATATAATATTCTCATCTTGCACTTAAACAAATTTTTAGATATTTTCTTTTCCACATCTCCTTTCAGGCTGTCTTTTATTTTGTTGCCTGATACAAGCCTTTCAGCGTTATCTTTCCATCTTGTATCTGCCACAGGTTGAAGAAGGATCTGAAATCCTACATATTCTCCTCTGTCTATTTTTCCTATAACTTCAAACAAGCCGTTTAACGAGTCTGGATTTCCCTGTTCAGCAAAATCAGGATATGTTCTGATGGGATATATATCTCTATTTTTTAAAAATAACTCTCTTCCCCACACTTTGAAATAATCATGAGGATACTTATCAGGTATTCTAAACATGTGATCTTTTCCGGGATAAACAATCTCAATATTTGCATCAGGATATGCACTGTAAAAGCTTGTCTCCACTATATCTTTCATTTCAACAGGTACTCCAATCTGAAATCTAATCTCACCCTCAATCGATACAATCTCCAGAGAATACCACATAGGTACAGCTCCTTTGAAAACTACATCCACCCAGTCTGGAGATGTCCACTCAGGCTCTGTATATGTCTTAATCAACGTATTTAAAAACTGTTCCATTGCTTCAGGTCCTTTCTCATTAAACTTGGGTATAGAGGCCTCCAGAGTGATGTATCTATGGCTGTTTATGTATCTCAATCTCATAAAAAGTAGCCATATCCTGTAGCTCATCCCTATAAAAATCATTGCTAAAAACAAAAAAACAACTGTCCATCCTCCTCCTAAAAAGATATCCCAGACTGTTGATAAAAAAATGCTTTCTGCCAGTATATTGTTTATCGACAAGAGCGCAGGCGGCACCTCTTTTTCACTGAATACAAACGACAAAATCATCAAAGAACTTCCAAGTGTAAAACATATATACCCTCCCAGTTTATAAAAAAAAGGAGAACCTCTCCTGAATTTAAAGAGATCCTCCAACGTATAGAGAGAAGATATATTTAATATCAACCATCTTTGAAAAGTATATAAAAACAAACCAATAAATACCAAAACAACACCTATATAGAAAAAAACCATAAAGAATTACAGGATAATTAACAGTGTAATTATAACACAAAAGAACACAAAAGTCCACCTCCTAGCACATTCTAATATGAAGAATATTAAATATAAACAATAAAAACTTAAAATATTATTCTTTAAGAACAGAAGTTAAGACTGTTGTTATCCTGCGCCATTTGAAGTAGGCACGACGTCAGGGGATTAAGACATGCTCTCCTCCATCTCCCTCCTCTTTTTCTCACGATATCCTATATATGCAGTAAATAATATACCTGCAATAAATACTAACCATAGCAGATTATACCTTACAGCTGCAAATACCCTATCCATAATACCTATTTCATCTACTGTAGGATTTTCATTCATGCCATCAAAATACAGGAAATTAGGATATATACTGTATGCTACTCTAGTATTTTCTCTCAAATCTGCCACAGAGGATGCGCCTCTGACCTGACCTTCTAAACTGTCTCTGCTCTCACTATTTTCTGCCGCTCTCGCTACAGGTACATACCTTGAAATCTTGACATTCTCTTTCATCTGCTTGGAATAATCTTCTGCTACCTCATCAAGAACATCTTCTGAAACTGAATTTTGAGGCGCTTCATCTTCATCTATATTTTTCAACGGACTTCTAACTATCTCTATTGACGGCTTTGCCTCCTGATTAAATCCATCCACTGCTTCTATAGTATCTTCAGAATTATCTGTGTCATCTACAACACTTCCTCCACTGCCATCATCTGAATCTCCATTGCCCTGAGCAGAAGCTATATTGTCTTCTGTCTCTGATGATGTATCTCCTCCACCATTGCCGGCCACTTGGGTGCCTGTAGCTATATATACAGTTGTATTCGCATCCTGACTGCGCACTACTGCATTAGCTGCATCAAATCCTGATGCATATGCTGTATTTGTATACTCGCCTTCAGGCATATTCTCCACAACTGTTATGCCATACTCTATAGTGACAGTTTCACCCGGTAAAACATCCTGTATAGGCCATGAAGCAGGAGATTCTACACCCTGACCTCTGAGATTGTCATATACCACTACATCATTCACTACACTGTCACCCGGATTGGTAACTTGGATGGTGTACATAATCTCATCTCCAACTTTCCAAGGGCCATAGCTGGATACGGTCTTGGACACTATCAAATATCCCTCTGTATATCCGCCTCCTGCAGGCGGTGTATTTCCATTATCTGAAGAGGGATCACTGCCAGATCCGCCTGATGCATTGTTTCCATCTCCAAGAGCCTGTGCATCCCCACCCCCATTTCCTAAGTCGCCTGTCGGATTCTGTCCAGGGTTGTCATCTGAGTTACTGTCAGCAGGATCTGTATATCCCTCAAGGTTAAACGAAAACTTATCCAAATCATTATTGTTTTTATTATTTTCATCAGATACACCTCTAAGCTCAGCATAATTATCCACTACATAATGGCCGCGAGGCAGATTGTCTTTAACTCTCAATCGTACCGTAAAGAGTGTCCTCTCTCCTGCCTGCATAGCAGGGAAACTCCAGACAATACTGTTTCCTGATACCTGCCCGCCGCCTGCATCTACAAGATCAAATCTGTTGGCATCATACCTATATACCACTTCTCCTGCTTCAGTAGGCTTGGTACCGCTATTTAGCACCTCAATCTGGTATCTTACTTCATCTCCTCTTTTCAAATCCTTCTTATTTGTTAAGCTTGTGACATCAACTGACAAATCCTTTATTTCATCGTAAGCAATATTACCTCTCCATTTCCCAAATACATTGACAGCAACTATCAAGCCTTTAGAAAACGCGAAATTGTTATTTAAAAAGTTTGCCAAATTCAATCCAACCTTGACATTACCTGTCTCTATCTCTCCATCTTTTCCTTTATATGCAGATACATCATTGCGGCCTGAATCTGCCAGAACATCTATCTTGTTTATAATAGTTCCATCATTGAAATTTCTAAGTCTGGTCGATCTATCCATTCTGGCTTGGGTGAGCTGTACAGAGTCACTTGCATTATTCATCTGAGCGCTTGCTTCCACTACTCCTGAAGGGCGGCCTGAAAATGCAGAATCAACATCTGAGATGACAAAGTTTTTAGCTTTTCCTTTTACTACTGCTTTATCTGAAAGTCCGGCTACAGTTCCTGTCCACTCACCCAAAATATTGAAAAATCCTTGAGAAAATGCAAGTCCTATAATATCTTTATTTGCCAGTGTCAAAACATTGGTCAAAGTTTTTACTTTTCCTGTCTTTATATCTATATTTCCTGCCTTCTTGCCAAAAGAAGCTGTGTTTTCACCTGAATTTGCCGCTATATTTATCTTAGTCTTTATCTCTCCCTGCTGAACTGATACCACATCAAGATCAGAGTTGGCTATTGCCAATGCACTGGAAATAGTATCATCTACATTGTTTGCATCTATAGCAGTTCCTGCATCTACACCTGCAGGATCAGGCACCTCTTGAGCCAGCTTTTGAGCTGTAGGAAGTATCAGGCTTCCTGCCCAGTCAGTATAGACATTTAGAGTGATAACTCCTATCTTTGACTTGAATAAATTGGTATTTAAAAAGTTTATCAAATTAGCCAAAACCTGTACATCTCCTGTATTTATTTTAAACTGTTTGGCTTTGTATCCTGCAAGAAGTTTGTTGCTTCCGGAAATACCTGTAAGCTTCAAATCATTGTAAATATATCCTTCATTATTGTTTTCAACATTAACTCTGTCTATCAGTGTGCTCGATGTACTCTGGATATTGTCATCCCCTGACAGATCAGCATCTGCTGTAGAAGATACAACACCGTTTGCATCAAGCGCAGCCCCAAAAGCCTCAAATAAAAGTTCAAGTATATTGATATTTCCTGTCAAAGGATCATAGATATCAATATTGATAGGCAGGAATTCAGAATCAACTGTATTGGTATTTATAAGGTTTAGGAAACTTGCTTTTACCACTGAATTTCCTGTAAATATTCCTCCTTCTTTAAACTTGCTCTTGGCTGATATAGTATTATCACCTGACTTAGCAAGCAGGTCCTGTACATTGGATAAAAATGCTTTGTTCTTATTGACAATAGTAAGCTCTTTAACTTCTTTAGCATTGGAAGCTGTTTGATTATCATCACCTGCTACGCTGTTTTGTGCTCCAGCTCCATATGTTCTCTGTATCCACCCTGTAGACCCTCCTCCTGTAGATACAGATGTAGTATTTCCTTGGGCTTTGCCTTCACCTTGTATATTTGAATTTCCTGTATAGATGCTTCCTTCTAAAATATCTTTGCCTGACTCAAGAGTGTTTTCTCCTGAAACAGCCTCTCCTTCTGTAATATTTTCCTGCACCAGATTATTGTTGGTCTCGACAGCTGTTGAATCTGTATTTTCTGCATCTGACACAGCTGTTGTATCGTCTGCATCTTCCAGATTTACATCTGAGATTGTAGTAGGATCAGGTTCAGGAGGAATATAATCATCAGAGGAGGTAGATGTGGTGCTTCCTGTCTGGGATACATTATCTGTTCTGACTTCTCTTTCATCTATTCTGTCTCTAAATTCATCAACCAAATTCTGGGCTTCATCTCTGTTTCTGGGAGGATTATTCACAAATTCCAAAATACCCGGATCTATCTCAGGGTCAGGAATAGAAAAAGCACCAACCTCATCAGATATGCCGGCATCTCCTCCAGTAGTTGCAGGATCCTGTGATGCAGATCCAGAATCTTTATTTTCATCTCCTGATGACTCTGCAGATCCAGACATCTTGTCAGTACTCCCTGTATCTGTCTGGTTGTTTTGATCAGAGGCTGTGCTCTGAAGATCAGAACCCCCTGCTGAGTCTTGAGAAGTATCACTGGCTGAATCTGAGCCAGAATCACCAGATGTGCTTTGGCTGTTTTCTTCATCATCTGCTGCCTGCTCCTGCTGGATCTCTGTTATTTTATCCTGAACTAACTGGCTGGTATCTATAACAGGCAAAGAATTTTGAATTTGAGTCACTTCATCAAGCACCTGATTCAGATCAGGAGGTCCGTCTTGGTCATCTGCTTCTGATCCTGAGCTTTGACCCTGAACATCGCCTACATTCCCTTCAGCAGATTCAGATAAACTCTGTACATCTGACTGGCCGTCACTATCTGAATCTTGCGAAGTTGTCTGGCTGTCCTGAGAAGATACTGAGCTTGTACTTGAAGTAGTATCTGCTATCTCCTGTGCAGATGTATCACTTTGGGCAAATACATAAGCTGAAGGTACAGTATAGGAAAACAAAATAACAAGAATTAGCGCTACATATCCTGTCTTTCTAAGGTTTTTTCTTATTTTTTTCCAGTTTAAAAACATAATATAAATTCAAAAGTCAAAATTATCTGAAAATTGAAAATTTGTAAATTGAAAATTACCAGTTCACCCAGTCTCCCTGCCTATGATGAAAGACTGGCTTTCATATAGGCAGGGCCGCTGGGCAAACTATATACTAGTTGCGTGTGCTGAAAATTCTGAACACATTTCTGGTGAATGTTCTGGAGACGTCTACAGAAGGATCGCCGGTTTTGACAGATCCCTGATCAAAATCATCTCCTACAAACACACCATTGTTTCCAGTATCTACATCTGTATCAAGATCTCTGTCTTCATCCAGTCTTGAAACAACATCAACTCTCTCATTGTCGTTATTTGTTTCAGCCTGAACTACTACTGAATCATCAGCATCAGTTGCCTCTATTTCATTGGAGCTGCCGCTGAGTGATGGAGCTGAGATGTTAAGATCTGCTCCATTTACATCACTCTGCTCTGCATATTCCAATGTGGCATCTCCTGTTTCTATGTCAACAGGTCCGTCTTCTCCCATATCACCTCCAGCAGTAACCAGATTACCGCCTGAGTTGATATCAATGTCCACATCGTCATCAATATCTGCTCTCAGATCAAAATTATACCTGAGAGTTCTCAGGTTTGATTCTGTCTGGGTGAATACAGAATCATCCAGATCAGAACCCAAAAATGAATTGCCAGCCATTGATGGACCAGCAACTAATACTGCCAGTGCCAATATGGAGAAAATTGCTATTATTTTTTTCATATCCCTTTCACCTCCTTTCTAATTTGCCCATAATGGGCTTAATTTATCTAGCCTGTTAAAAGATAATATTATAAGGCCAAGGCATCGACTCAGCCTATGGGCCCATACCTTTAACAGGCCAGCCAGCTTCCCCTCTACCTAAAAGGTAGAAAGGGCTCGACCTACCTAGCTTGAGATTAGGCTGGTATTTCCCGACAAAGTCGGGAAGCGCAGGACCAGCCTAAACTCAAACCAGCTAAGAAGAAAAAAGGATAGCCACTTGCTATCCTGCGCTCTTACAAGTGCTCCCCTTTTTCTGAAAATAAAAGCTCACAACGAACTTGATTGTGAGCATGGGGACATATTCGCAGCTAATATTTATCTTGATATTAAAATATTACTTAATTTAGACTCAATAGTCAATGAAGTATTGTGCCTTTCCTGTGGATAACTCTATACTCAACGCATTATTCAATCAACTCCATCTTAACCAAAAATCCTAAATTCTAAACCTATAGAATTCCAAATACCAAAATCCAAATGTCAAATAAAATCCCAAGCAATAATATTTTAAAATTCTGAATCCGAAATCCTAAATTCTAAACCTATAGAATTACAAATACCAAAATCCAAATGACAAATAATAATAACGGTTTGGGTTTTGACATTTGTCATTAGTTTGACATTTGAGCTTTGGAATTTGACATTTATTAAACTGGGTTATTGGGGAATTGTTTGAAAATTGTAAATTGTAAATTTGTAAATTATTTTTGGTTTTTATTTAGGATTTAGAGTTTAGAATTTAGAATTTACTATAACATATATCTTCCTTTTTCCTGATCTGAGACTATTCTGCCGTTATCAATAGTGATAACTCTTTTTTTCAGAGAGTTTACCACCTCTCTGTTATGAGTTACTAAAAGGACTGTGGTACCAAATTCATTTATCTTCTTTAATATATCTATAATCTCTTTAGTATTTATAGAATCCAGATTTCCAGTGGGCTCATCTGCAACCAAAATTTTGGGCTGATGCACAAGAGCTCTGGCTATAGCCACTCTCTGCTGCTGGCCTCCTGAAAGCTGATCAGGAAAATGATCAATTTTATCTTCCAAACCCACTATTTTAAGTACTTGGGGCACCACTTCTTTTATCCTTTTGGAGGATGCACCTACCACTTCCAATGCAAAAGCTATATTCTCACCAACTGTTTTTTTGGGGAGAAGTTTGAAATCCTGAAACACAACCCCTATCTGCCTGCGCAAAAGAGGTATATCTGACTGTCTGATATAGGTAATATCCCAATCACCGATAATAATTCTGCCTTTACTTGGCCTTATCTCAGATATCAAAAGCTTAACCAAGGTAGTTTTACCCGTACCTGACTGGCCGACTATAGACACAAACTCCCCCTGCTTAATATGCATAGTAACATCTTCCAGTGCAACTATGGAAGGAGGATATATTTTGGATACATTTCTAAATTGAATCATACAGTAAAAATTAAAAATCCAAAAGACGAAAGGCGAAATTCAAAATTTCCTATTGTCTGACTTTTTTGCGATCGCAAGAAAAGTCAGACATCTGTTGGTTGGTTTGAAAATTGGTTAACTGGAAAATTGTTTGAAAATTTGAAAATTGTAAATTAGTAAATTATCTTTTTACCTTTCCGGTGGTATATTATAATATTGTACCAAAAAACCAGCTACTTGTGAAAAAACAGGAGCGGCTGTTGATGAGGAATACCTTCCTTTCTTTGGTTTATCAATTTTAACAAGTATAGTGAAGCGTGGATCTGATACAGGACCAAAGCCGACAAATGTATGTATGGTATCCTGCAAATAGCCTCCTTTTCCTGCTATTTGCGCTGTTCCAGTCTTGCCTGCAAAATAATATCCGTCAACCTTGGCTTTGGATGCCTGTCCTTTTTCTATCACATTTACCAACATAGCTGATAAAACCATAGCTGTCTGCTTGGAAATCACCCGAACATTATCCAATTCAGGCCTTCTTTCAAATACACGACCTTCAGAAAAAATAATCTTATCTATTATACTAACTCTTGGTTTTTTGCCACCATTGGCAATAGTGGAAAATGCTTGAACTAACTGCACAGGAGTTACAGTTATTCCCTGACCAAAAGATGCTGTTGCAAGATATATATCACCTTTTTTTGTAAAAGACGAAATATCTCCCGCAGCTTCCCCATCTATCTCAATACCTGTCTTGATTCCAAAACCAAATTTTTTAACATATTCTCTCATCTTTTCCCTTCCTGTCTGAAGTGCCACAAATACTGATCCTGTGTTTATGGATTCCTCTAAAATTCTGCTGATACTGCTCCTGCCGTATACTTTATCATTGGCATTTTTTATAACATAATCATCAAACCTGACACTGCCTGTATCTTCATACTCATCGTCGGCATTTATGGCACCTGAATCCAAGCCGGCCGCAATAGTAATAGCTTTAAATACAGAACCCGGCTCATATGATCTGGATATCACAGGATTTATATACACATCTATATCTTCTACATCCGAATATTTATTGGGATCATAATTAGGATAGGAACACATGGAAATTACAGATCCCGACTTGGGGTCTGCAACCACTATACTTCCTGATTCTGCCTCATACTCTGAGACCATTCTCTCTGCAATATCGCATATTTTCTGTTGGACGTTTGGATCTATGGTAAGGATAATATTTGCACCATCAGACGCAGGTATATATGTACCCTCAGACACTGGTATTATTCTTCCCCGTGGATCTTTCTCCAGATCAGAAAACCCTGACATACCTGACAATATCCTGTCATAAAAACCCTCAACTCCATATTGCCCTACTCTGCCGGCACTGCTGTATCCCAAAAACCCTGTAATATGTGACATGGCATTTCCATAAGGATAAGACCTCACAGTCTCTGGTGTGCTATACACTCCCTCTATGTTCAGAGATACAACATAATCTGCCACTTCACTTGATATATTATGGATGACAGGCTCAAAAGGATCATCCTGTTTATACACTCTTGTCTTCAAAAGTTCCTCATCCAAATCAGGAAAAATCTCCAAAAGTTTTTGCTGAACATACTCGGGATTTTGTATCTCGCGCGGTACTATATAGATAAAATAACGTGTCTCATTTACTGCAACTTCTTTTAAAGAACCTCCTGCGGTCCTGTCTACAACATATATACTGCCCCTGTCAGGTGTGATTTCCTTCTCTATAGCTCTTTGATTCTTTGCAAAAAGCAGGCTTTCCTTTCCCTTCAAAACCTGCAAATCAAAAAGCCTTACTACCAACGCCCCAAACAAAACAAAAAATATCAGGCCCAGAAAATGCAGCCTGCTGAAAAATTTTGATATACCTTTTCTTTTTCCATTCCTCACCTTTTAACCCTTACTTATTAAGAGCAACGCCGGAAGATGCTGGAGACAGGAAATCATACTTATCTATAGATACCATATTCATTCTCTTTGCTTCTGCCATAATATACTCTGTAGTCTTTGCCTTTTTCAGCTTCTCATCGAGACGTGCAATATCTTCTCTATAACGTACGATTTTTTGCTCCAATCTACTTATCTCAAATCCCTGTTTAGAAGTGTCTGATATATGTACTATATAAAAAAATATTAAAAATATAAAACACAAACACAAAACTATATTTCCTGCAAATAATTTTTTATTTATCTTTTGTTTTCTGCTTTTTCTTTCTCTTTTTTGCATAAAGCGAACTAAAAATTTTTAATTTTTAAACCCAAGACCAAACTTTTAAATTCCAAACACCATATATAAATTAACCCAACTGCTCTAATTCCTAATTAACCAAAACCTATAGAATGCCAAATACCAAAATCCAAATGTCAAATAATAATAATGATGGTTTAGGTTTTGACATTTGAGCTTTGTCATTTGACATTTATAAATTAACCTAATTCATTGGATAATTAAATAATTGATTGAAAATTAGAAAATTAACATATTTACATCTTCTCAGCTGCTCTCATCTTTGCAGATCTTGAGCGAGGATTTATTGCTTTTTCTTCCCTGCTTGGCACAACAGGCTTTGGTGTCAGTACCTCCAAAACACCCTTATCTTTATAATATTTAAAGGTCTGCTTGACTATCCTATCTTCCAAACTATGGAAAGATATAACTGCAATCCTACCTCCTTTTCCCAAAATCTCTACAACATCTTTTAAAACCTGCTTGATATTATCCAGTTCTTTGTTGACAGCTATTCTCAAAGCTTGAAATATTTTGGTAGCTGGATGTATTTTTTGGCGACGACGAGCATGGGGACTTATTTTTTTGGCTTTTAGTACTATCTCCACCAAGTCCCGTGTTGTGGAGATTTTTCTATGTTTTCTCTCCTTGAGAATAGCGACAGCAACTCTTTCTGCATCTCTCTCTTCTCCATATATACGAAATATTCTCACCAACTCATTTTTAGGAAAACTATTCACTATATCATAAGCTGTATGGCTGTACTGGCTTGGGTCGCCATAGGTCATCAAAAGAGGCTCGTCTCTTAAAAACGAAAATCCTTTCCCTGAAGTTTCTATTTCATCAAGAGAAAACCCCAGATCCATGATCACTCCCCTGCATACAAGACCTCTTTTTTTAAACTCTGATTTCTCCCAAATCTCAGCTATATTTACAAAATTATCCTTTACAATCTCTACCTGCCTTTCCAGATTGTGTTTTGATACATATTCAGCAAAATTCTCCACAGCCCTTGCATCCAAATCTATGGCAATCAAACCACTGTCTTTGCCTTTGATATTATTTAAAATCTCACGACTATGGCCGCCTGCGCCAAGTGTACAGTCTATATACACTCCCCTTTCAAATGGCTTGTAGATATCTATAACTTCCTGTAAAAGAACGCTTACATGCTTCATACATATCAAACTCCCAACTCCCCTAACTTCTCAGCCAGATTGCCGAGCTCTTTTTCTGCTTTTGTCTTATAGCTATCCCATCTGCTTTCGCTCCAGATCTCTATTCTATTGTAAAGCCCTGCAATAACTGCCTTTTTTTTCAAATCTGCGTATTTTACCAAATAGTCAGGTATCAAAACTCTGCCGAGCCTGTCAAATTCAACTTCAGCAGCTCCTGCAAGCATCAGACGGTTTAACTCTCTGACGCTGGTCTGCCCTAAAGGCAGAGATGAAAGCTTTTCTGCCAGTTTTTCCCACTCTTTCTGAGGAAACAAAAACAAACATTTGTCAAAACCAATAGTAAGCACTGCTTTCTGTCCAAGCTCTGATCTGAACTTAGACGGAATAGCCAGCCTTTTTTTAGCATCTATATTGTGCCTAAATTCACCTAAAAACATTAGTTATCCACAAATTATACACTAATTACCACTTTTTACCACTTCAATATCATTTTACACCACTTAAAAACATCTGTCAAACACTATAAAAACTCAAAAGGTTAACTATGGAAGAATTTACATTCACAAAACTAAAAACCCCGACTTAAGCCGGGGTTGGGTATACTCAAAGATTTTGTTTATAGAACTATGAATGAGATGACAGTGACTTTTCTGTTTCCAAAACACATTGTAATAAGACAAGTATATGATTGGCTATATCCTTATTATAATTTCCGCTATATTGTTCAAGTGTTACCTTGAAACTTTGTACCAATTCTATCTTTTTAGAAATATCAGTATTTCGGTTTAGTAATACACTGGCCAGAGATGACAATGCTATCTGTAATTCTGAATCTGACGATATCCGATAACCCTCCTCCAAATCTACTTCTACACTAGATCTAAAAAATTGAAGATCTGCATCAATAATATAAAGAATACCTTCAATCTTTACAATATTGTCTCCCCTTTCTTTCAAAAATCTTTCCAAAGTAATTATCAGGAAAGATCTGTATAAATCACTACTATTACCTTTTTCTTCCATATGTTTAATAGCTCTATATAAAACACCTGCAGCTTCTATCATTCTGCCCGATTGTCTATATGTTCTAGCTAAATCCAGTACCGACCTAGTCAAGTGTTCCGGCCCTGTAGATGACAACGGTTTTCCACTTTCTAACATATCATTTACTGATTTTTCCATCTTTTCTATAGCTAACTTTTTGAGATCATGTACCCATGCAGAATATTGTTCATTTTTTACATTTGAAGCTATTTCAAATAATTCATCTACAGACATTCTATCGAATACCTCTCTTTCTTCGTTAAAGAAATATACCAATAAATCATACACAGTATTATATATACCCTTTGCATGCTTTAATACTTTGTCTCTCTCATTTCTAAGAGAAGTCACATCATCTCCTAATACCATTTTTGTACTATTGTCAATATTTGTCTCACCTATAGCCATCAGTACCTCTTCTAACATCTTTTGGGCTTTATTTGCTCTATCCAATATAGATACAATGTTTTCTGAATTCAAACTCTTGAAATTCTTACATTCATCCACACAAGAAGATAATACTTTCAATGCCCTATTTACTCCCTCCGGCAACTTATTATTTAATATTTCTCTCAGATTAAGATGCTCTTCCCATCTTTTTCCTGAACCTTCTATTGGAGTTGATAACATTTTATCACTTGCTTGATTAGCCAGCTTACAAAATTTTAATGTAGCCAACACAAGATCAGGTCTGTCTATATGTGTATCTTCATCATGTGGTACATATATATATTTATATAAAATCTCTATAACTCTTTTCTTATGCTCTTCATCGCCTTTATGAAATATATGCTCTAAATTTTTAAGAATCCCCAATAGCCTGTCAGTGTCATTTTTAAAATTGTCACGAAAAGAACTTTCTATGGAATCCAACATTTTATTAAGAATGTGTTTCTCCTTATCACCTTCTTCCAATATAGACCTAAGATTTTGTAATACAAATTCCATTTCTGCTGGGTCAATCCCTGCTGCAGCTCCATATTTTTCCCCTCTATACTTCATTATAACTTGTCGACTTAAGTCTTTATCACCACTTCTTATCTCTTTCCATCTGCTTTTATCAATTTCAGGACCTTCTTGTGTATTCACTCTGATAAAATTTCTTGAAACAACTTGGCTGCCAAAATGTCCAAGCAGCATGTGTTCCCATCGTCTCCATCCCCCTCTCTCATCACTTGGCAACCTCATAGTCCGTGCATTATCATAAAATGGATCCAACATATGATTAAGGGTCAACCGTACCGCTTTATTAGGATCTTTATCCAATAATTCTCTTATCAACGCACCCATTCTTTTATAATATCTTATAGTCTCATTTGCTTCTGCATCAAACAAACCAAGATCTGATAATATTTGTCTAGGAAAATTGAGTTCAGGACATTTGGCTGTCTGTGGATTTGGGTTTTCTCTTCGTTGTTCTAATCTAGATCCTAATGTATTCATACTCTTTCAAATTAATTACACTTTCCTTCACCTAATCAAAAATTCGCCTGCTTGTCAACCCACAATCTGTGGATTTTGAAAAAATTTGGCTATTTTTAGATGATTTAAAACATCTGTCAAACACTATAAAAACTCAAAAGGTTAATTATGGAAGAATTTACATTCACAAAACTAAAAACCCCGACTTAAGCCGGGGTTGGGTATACCTCTAGACACAATTTATACTAATTTCTGCTCCCCTTAATATTATATGCGTATACTATTAATGCTAATATTGCATCGATCAGATAACTCTTTTCTTGTACAAGTTTCTTTACCTGAGATATTTTATTTATCAATTCTCTATATTCCCCCTCCTCTACCATATTGTTCTGCATTCTATACCCAAATATAGACAAAGCCATAAAAACACTATCCAAATCATCAATATCTATTTCATTAATCCAATTATCTGGTATTTCTAATTCTTCACCCAGAGAAGCATAGTTGGAATTGTTAATTTCTAAAACCAATCTACTTATTTCTGCTAATATACGATATAAATATATTTTGTTGTTATCTTCATTTAGTTTCTTTCTTACTCTCTCCAAAGATTCTTTAAGAAATCTATAAGCATATAACACCGTCCTTACTGAAGTATATAGTTTTGATATCTTTAATACTCTTGTCGTATAAGAAGCAATATCTCTGTCAGTAGATAACTTGTCTCTCATCCCATCTATCGCCTGTATTCTTAAAAAAATACTTAGTTCCGGATTTACATCTCTGAGATGACGCTCCAATGCAAGTAATTTTTCTGGCGGAATACTATCATCTTGACATGAAATCAAATACTGCTGTATTTGTAAAAATATTCTTTTCCATACACCTTTAATATATCCACAAAACTCTTCCTTTTTGGTATCGCTATCTATTATATACTTTGCTACATCTTGAAGTACTTGAATTCTCTCAATACATCGTATTATTTCCTCAAATCCAAAATTTCTATTATCTTTACTTACTGCAACTACCTCATAATCTATCAATCTTTTTATATATTCCATGTTTACACCTGAAACCTTAATAAGATATAAAAGACTTGAATAAAAGTTAATCTCATATTTATCTTTCTGATCGTCCTGTGCAATCATTGCCTCAGATTTATCTTGACGTAAACGATGGATACCAGAAGATAGAATCAATGACAATAAAAAACGCTTATCAGCAAAGCTTGTATCTGGATCTTTAAATTGTTGGTATATTTTAGATAGTGCTATAGCAAAAGTATCTGATTTTTTCTTGCCAGCCGATGTCCTGTCCTGAAAACTTTTTATAAATAAAACAGCTTTCAATAAATCCATATTATATACCACTATTTTCAGGTGATAACATTCTTTTCAGATCCTCAACATAATCTATAAAACTTTTCAATCCTTCTTCTTTCAATATCCTATCTGAACTTTCAACAAGAGCAAAAACCATCTCTACCAACGATAATTCATCCTTAAAAGATTTTTCTCCTTTTCCTACATACCTAAACAGCATTTCTCTTAGCTCTTTAGTGTCTCGTCTTTCTAACACTTCCTTAATACACATTTCAGGAGTAGTCTCTTGCCTCTGAGGTTCATCTTCCATTCTTTTTCGTCTTAATATATTTAACATAGATAATCCTGATAATATCTAAACTAAGATTAAGTAAATAAAAAAAGATGTCAAGACAAGAATATGATAATCTTTAACAAATCTTATAGGCAATAAGTATAGAATAATGTTAATGATACTGATATAAAGGATACAAATAAGATTTTCGGTAAGATAGTTTATAATTTTCCATAATACCCAAGACCTTGTGCCAGTATTTTCTCCCTTTTTCATCTATTCTGTCAAGGCCTACAAGCGGTATGTCAAGTGCATATGAAAACGCATTGGCAAAAGATACAGCAGTCCTTAAAGCTGAAAATCTGCCCGGACCTCTAACTGCAAAAACAGCTTTAAAATCAGAAAGTTTTATCCCAGAAGATGATAAAACTCTGTCAAAAGAATAAAAAAACCTTTCAGAAAAATTGTTTATCACTTTCACTCTCTTTTTAACCACAAAATCACCACTATTTAAATCAAAAACAGCGATTCTGAAAAAATATGAACCGCTTCTTTTTACCTCTCCTGAAAAATCAATAAATAAAAACAACATAAGAACTTAAAACAGTAAAAATTAACCCAACTGCTCTAATTTCTAATCAACCCAAACCTATAGAATTACAAATACCAAAATCCAAATGTCAAATCCATAGCATGTCGTCACAGTATGTAGGTCCCAAACATATTTTAAAATTTTAAATACTAAACCCGAAATTCTAAACAAACCATAAATAATTATCCAATTTACGAATTTTCAATTTTCAATGAATTTACAATGATTTAATGACTTAATGGTTTAAACTATAATAATACTGATGTTTGACACAGTGTTTAAGGGCTTGATTCATTGGAAAATTAAGGAATTGATTGAAAATTTTACCCCGCCTGCCCTATCGTATGATTAGGGTCGTACTTGTCCCGCTTGCCATGTCGCATGACATGGTCGTATAACTGGGATGACTGGGGCTGTAAATTGAAAATTTGAAAATTATTTTTGGTTTTTATTTAGGATTTAGAATTTAGAATTTATAATTTTACCTACCCTATAGTCTATCTACTATTTTGATATGTTTGCTGGATAGGATGCGATACAAAAATTTATCTGTAACTGTCTTTCTAGTCTTATACTCATTATAAGTCATCACTGTATAGTTTATCTCCTCTCCAAAACTCCTGCTCAACTTTGATATCAAATTTTTCAGCTTTTCTCTGTTCACACTACCAACAATAAAAATATCAACCCCCAAATCATGGTCCTCTACAAATCTACCACACAAAAACAAAGCCCTTACAGATCCAAGTTTGGTAAGTTTTGATGCAAGGCTTTTCTCAACCAAAAGCCATGATTTCATTACCAAATCCTTAAGCTCATTAAACAAAAGAAAACTTTTATCTGCCTGATAGTACTTTTTATCCTGAGGACTTTTCTTTTTAGTCCTTGATTTTGTTGTTCTTGGCTGCTCTTCTTCAGTTTCTACTACCTTCACTATCCCCCAACTCTCAAGATTCTTCAGCTCCCTTCTAATAGAATTTATCTTTTCCCTTGTGAGTCTGACCAGCTCTCTAATATAATATTTATCATCTGGATGAGATAAAAAAATCTTCATCAATTTCCATCTTGTTCTTGAGCCAAATAATTGTTCTAACATAATCCTCAAATTTAATTTTATATTTATAATAATATCATTATTTGAGAAAAAATAAAAACCTCAAATGAAAAACCCCACCCAGCTCCATCCAGCTCCACTTTTTAAGATTATCTGCAGATATATTGCTTTAAATCAAATTATATACCCATTGGCTTTATAACACAGATTTACCTCAAAAAGTGGGGCTGGGTTGATTTGTCATTTGAGCTTTGTCATTTGACATTTATTAAATTGGGTTATTGGGAAATTGATTGAAAATTGGTTATCTATCCCGTCGTATGACTGGGATTGAAAATTAGAAAATTTTATCTATTTTTCTTCAATCTCGTATATATCATTGCCATTTAGAACAAATATTCTTTTCAAATCAGTATTTACTGAAATCTCGCTTAGTTTATCAAACTTTTTAGATACATACTGCCTTCTGAGTGTGCCGTCTTTTTCTATCACAACTATCCTGCGAGTTGCGGGATCTACAATATAGACAAGATTTGAATCTACATTGGTCCAGATGAAACTTGGGGAATTAAGCGGCGGATCTATAAAAGACAAATCTATCTTTTCTCTCTCACCTCCTGTAAGTTTGTACACTTTACCAGAGCTTGTTACAACCCAGATACTACCATCTATTGCCATAGATACAGCATCAGAAAGATCCACAGCCTCATCTTTAAGCCATGCAACACCCTTTAGATACCTCTCTCCAAACCTTTGATGTCTGTATATCTGTCTGTCACGGGCATCTAGTGTATATATGCGTGTAAAATAAGGAATTACGCTCTGCTTGGGTGTTTCCGGATTATTCCAAGTAATATCCACCTTTTGAACCTGTCTCTTGCCAGTATCCAGTATATAGAGATTGGGAGTGGGTTCCAGTGTCTGAACCAATATCCTTCCATCTTCCATATATGCCAGAGATTTTATCTCTCCCTTTTCTTTCCATACTCCAGATTTTGATACACTTTTTTCTTTTGGATTCATGGTGTAGATTTCTCCCTGACTGGTAAACATATATGATATGTCAGGAGCTCCTACAATATGTATTATGGAATTGTCTTCTGCCAGTACCTCTCCTCCACTAAACACAGGATTTATGTCATCCAAAATCTCAATCTTTTGGATTTGTGTATATATCTCAAACAACGACTTGGCTGTCTCTGCTTTTTTATCCTTTACTTCTTTACCTGCTTTTGAGGCATCTATAGAAGAAAGTAATTTTCTTGCTTCTGCTATCAAAACAGCAGCCTGTTTCCTATTTCCATACAAAAGCGCAGCCTCTGCTGATGATCTTTTAAGATCAACCTCTTCCAAGACTGACAAAACCTGCTGAGTGCTTTTACTCTGAGACACTTGGGATACACCAAGCAAAATACTTGCTATAAGCACAATCACCGCGCCAAAAATGGCCAATACTATGTTTTTTCTTCTTTCGTCCAGACTCCTGTAATACTCTGTTTTCTTTTTGTAAAAAGTGGCCGTTTTCTGCGGTAAACCTCTTGCTGTGGTATAAATTACAGAAAACATATTTTTAAACCCGCCTGTTATACTCTTTCTGTTCCTGTATATAATTCTAAAAATCTGAGGGATATGGGATAAAAACCAGACCAAAACTATAAATATCTTCTTCAACAGCTTTGATATAAAATGTATGACCTTTTTCAACTTATCCCTCTCCTCTATCCTGCGCTTAATAGCTCTTTCTCTGTCATAAACTTCCTCTTTTTCTGTTTGCTTGAGTTTTTGAGATAATTTACCCAAATCTCCTTTTACTTTATCTAGAATAGAAGCTGACATCAAAGATGATGTAGAATCTTTCAGATTATTCAGTCTCCCCACTGACTCCTGAGTCTTCTGAGATTTACCGGCAAAAACCGCCTCTTTTGGAATATTGCTTACAATAATGGTCTGAAAAAAACTTTGGCGGCCAAACTCTGCTATCAACTCTTTATACTCTTTAATACTCTCCTCCCATCCCTTGGATAATATTTTTTGCAGTTTAATATCAGAAAAATAATCAAAAACAATACTGTTTCCTATAAACACCAGTGAATTTTCAGATATAGGGCCTCTGGTAATAAAAGATAAAAAAGATTCCCATCTGCTCGAAGATGTATCATCTTCTTCTTCTATCTCCATAAATGCTTTTTTGTAAAGCAAAAATATTCTCACATCCCCTGATCTTGCAAACAAAAGTTCATCCTTGTATAAAACACCTATAAATACAGTAAGATACTTGGCTATTTCCTCTTTGCTGTGCTGAGAGAAGAACTTAAGAATATTTTTCTTAAATTCAAGCACTGTCCTTTCCAAGACACTCTCCACATCAACATCATCATTTCCCATATCATCAATATACCCATAGTAAACAGTGCTTATAAAATCAATAATCTCCTCAAAAGGTATTTTAGACCCTAAATGGGTCAAATTAGCATTCAAAAGGATAATAAGCTGACCGCCTGCATCTGAAGGATGATTCGTACTGATATATACCTGTCCATCATACTTAATATTGGGTATTGTCTGCAATTTCCATACTTTCATAATCAAAAAAAGATAAATAGCTGTATATAAAATAGTATATTTTTAATAATTTTGCAAATATCCTGTAAATAAAAAAGCCCCTTTACGGGGCTTTCTAATAAAATATGGATAAAGTCTATTTCAAAGTAACCTGAGCTCCGGCCTCTGTCAACTTTTGTTTAATCTCTTCAGCTTCATCTTTCTTAGCTCCTTCTTTGACCACAACAGGTGCGCCCTCTACCATATCCTTTGCCTCTTTCAATCCCTTGCCGGTAATCTCGCGAATAACTTTGATAACCCCTATCTTATTATCACCCACAGCTGTAAGCTCTACATCATAGGAGTCTTTTTCTGCAGCTCCTCCCTCGCCGCCATCGCCGGCTGGTGCAGCAGCCACAGCTACAGCAGGTGCAGCAGCTGAAACGCCAAACTTTTTCTCCAAGACCTTTACCAGCTCTGCCAAATCAAGCACTGACATTTTTTCAATTTCCTCAACCAATGCCTTAAATTTCTCAGGTACTTCTACTTCTTCCTCATCTTTTTGTGCTGCATCATCTGCAGCCGGTTGATCGTCAGAAGCAGCAGCTTCTTCAGATGGAGCTTGATCTGCTTGTGCTTCCTGTTTTTCTTCTTCTGTTGTTTGTTCTTCTTTCTTTTGTTCGTCTGACATAATTTTATATTTAATTATAATTATACAATCTTACAACTTCTAAAATTACTATTGACCTTTTACATCTTTAATTGCATTTAAAACATAAACAAAATTCCTGATATTGCCGGCCAGCGCATTGACAAATCCTGATACAGGTGCATTGAGACTTCCCAGTAATTTGGCAACCAGTTCTTCCTTGCTGGGAAGCTTGGCAAGATTTTCCACTGCTTCTTTGCTTAAAAGCTCTCCTTCCAGATATCCCGCAAATATATTGTAGGTTTCTCTGTCTTTGGAAAATTCATATATTTTTTTAGGTGCTGTTACCTCATCATCTGATACTGCCAGTGCAATATTACTCTCCACAGGCTTAAGATCAGGTATATCATAGCCTATTTGCTCTAATACCTTGATGAGCAGATTTTTCTTTACAACTTCATATTTAACACCTGATTTTCTCAGATCAGACCTGAACTTGTTATCATCCACTACAGGCAACTGGCTGAAATTGGCTATAACTACGGATTTTGACTCTTTAATCCTGTCTATAAGCCTTTTAACAACCTCTTCTTTTTGTGCTCTTGTTTTTGCCATATATCTTAAATTACTTATTAAAAACAAAAAACTGCGTGCAAAAAGCCGCAGATAAAGAAACTTAGATTTTTGCCTGCACAGGATTTACTTTTGTACCTGTGGTCTGCGGCTTTTTGTTGTTATAAACAATATAACACACACCCTATCTCTCTGTCAAACAAGTTTTCAACAATGCCTAATATTATGAATTTTTTAATTCCCTCATCATTTCGATATTAAATCTAAATACATTTTTTAAAGCATCAGGGAATACATTTATTCCCGCCCTAAATACACCTCCATGTTTTGCTATAAAAAATTCTTCCATACCTTTGAACGTTATGAATTGGGCTAAAAATATTGTTGATTTAATAATAGCCTCTATTTTATCTAAATTCAATGTATATTCATTAGTTACCTTAAAATCACTATCTTTGCAAAATAACAATGGCAATGTCGGATCAATGCTAATTTCTTCCTCACCTTTAAGCAAAGTTTTAATCTCACAATTTTGTAATTTATTAAAAAAATTCGTATTAAATCCATCATCTTTGAAAGACATAAAAAAAGGTTTAATCGAAGATATATGGGGGTTAATACAACATGCCACTATATGTTCTGCCAATTGATCTGTATACTTATATAGTTGTTGATCATCCCCACTTAATATCACATTACCTAAAATATCTCTCAATATACAACTAATCTTATAATGCTGAGTTGAAAAAAATCTACTAAACTCATTCTTATATAATATATACATAATACTTTGTATTTTTCCTTCTAAAATTTTGATAACCTCATCATCTACATTTCTTTTTGCTATCAAATCCCAGATTGAAATTCTACCCCCTTCACGTTCGAAGGCGATCTGTAGTGAACTATTTAATAGATCATTTATAACGTGTAAGATATATAATTCTTTACATATTGCTTTTATTTGTGTAAGTAAACTATCATTTATTACATTTGAAGAACGAGCTAATTGACTAAACTCATTTATTAAAGCATTTTTATTGGATAAATCTATAATTTTCTCTAATAATAGAATGTTAAACATATTTAATAACGTGAGATTCTCTTTATTTTGTAATACCCAACTGAGTATTTCTTCTCTCGTTTGCTCAATATTATGAGATTGAATCGAACCTACGATCTTGTCTATAACCAAAATCAAATCTTGTATACTCTGTATCTCTATTTTCTGATCCCTCACTAAATCCAATATATGATTAAGTAACTCAAACTGAAAATTCTGCTGGTCTTGTAATAATGATTTAACGGCTCTATTAAATACTAGTTCCAATTCTTTAAAACCATCTATATCTACATACCTGATTCGAGATATCTGCTCTATTTTATTTAAATCTTCCATATTGCTGACAACTTCTTAAAAATATAACTTATAACCCCTCAACAAACACCATTTCTAAAATTTTGTCAAGGTCTGGGTTGGGGATAAATAAAGGAGAGATGGTAAAATTTGTCTCAAATAAGAGAAAAATTACTTTAAATACTTATTTTTATTTTTCACATGCTCTTCAAAAGTCTTGCTGTATATCACTTTTCCGTCAGGAGATGTCAAATAAAAAAGATAATCTGATTTTTCAGGATATATAGCAGCTATGATAGACTCAAGTCCGGGATTGGAGATTGGGCCG